>JANMHN010000160.1:0-6199 GCA_031375185.1 Allobosea sp.
CGTGGCTTCCGCGTCGGTGCCGCGCAGGTAATAGCAGGTGCAGGCAAAGCCTGCCGCCGACAGCGGCGTCTGGTCGAAACTGGCGAGGGCAGGGCCAAGCGCCGCCATGTAATCGAGAAGCCGCGTCCGGCTGTCCTGCGATCCTGACACGGCCCTGGCACTCAACATGGCTGAACCCATCAGAATGGAAAGTTCAGGCTCTGCGCAGGGATTTCCCATCGGCGTGACCAGACCGAACACGGGCCCATAGGCAGTTCCGTTGTCGCGCGGTGCAGCCTGGGGCTTCATCATGACGGGCCTTGTCTTTGCTCGATCATGGCGCGCCAATGCCTGGCATGGACCCAGTCCAGCAGCGCTTCACGGGTCGCCGTTCCGGCGTCGCAATACGCCGCCGCCCGCCAGGCGAGACACAGCATGCAGGACAGGACGGGCGCGCGGCCAACCATGGGCCTTCCCGCGATTGTCGCCAGCGTTGGCATGCCAGTCCCCAGCATGAGGATGGCATCGGCATCGACATTTTCGAGCGTGTCGAGCGCGATATTCGCCGCTGCTGCCGTCAGTGAATAGATCGGGTGGAACGACGTCGTCTCCCGCCAGGCGCTGGCTTCCGCGACGACGTCGAAGCCCTGCGATGTCCAGAACCCCGCACTCTCGCGGTCCAGCGCCGAATTGTAGGGCGAAACCAGTGCGATGCGTTTCGCTCCAAGCACGCGCAACGCGTCGACCGCGGCACTGGCACCTGACAGTGCAGGAGCGCCTATGCGGTCCTTGATGTCGGCCAGAAGCGCCGCTTCACGCTGGTGGCCGATCAGATAGGCGGCACCGGTGCAGGCCAGTGCCACGACATCGACAGGTGCGTTGGCAAACTGGCCGAGAAGGCCAGGAAACTGCCCCATGTAGTCAACCAACCGCTCGTTGATGGTCGGTTTGGCGCTGACCATGCGCGCGTTGATGAAGGCATGGCCAGGCGGCATCAGGATGGCCAGTTCAGGCTCGACCGTTGTGTTCGCCTGGGGTGTGAAAACACCGATCAAACCCTTCGGCGCGTATTCCACGGTCATGCGGGGCGGGCTTTCCTGTCTCGGGCAGTCCATGCCCCTGCCTTGTCGTTTTCCCGCCGCTTGCCTTGGTTTTTTGTCTTGCGGGAGGCAGGGCCGTCGCGGGTTGTATGATTTGCAAAACAACTATGGTTTGACAAGAGCTTTCGCAGAATGCGGTTCAGACCGAGATGCCCGGCAGAAGCAGTTTCGGATCATATGCCACTATAAAATTACAACCTGAAATTGAAACTATAGATCAACACATCTTATAGTATATAGAATGGCGAATGACCTGAACCAATGGCAAAAATCAACAAAACAATCAGAACTGGCAAAACAAGGCCAGCAATGCCACAAAAGCCACGGCTTCTTGTTCTCATTTGTTAAGACCGATCTGAGTAACTGAGACCGGGATCACGCTTGAGGCGTGAGCCGTGTTCTTTTGAGTGCAGGTCAGTTCACGTCCATGACAAGCGTTGTGCGTTCCCAGCCGTCCGCGGCCTCCGATCCCCGGCAAGACAAGGTTGTCGCCGACTTCAGGCAACTGGATGAGGCCTTGCGGGCTTTCGCAGGCCAGGACGGGGACAAGATGGCCTTGTCCATCGACGCCTTGGGCAGGCTGGTCGTGGATCTGCCCGATGGCCAGAAACTGATTTTTTCCGGAACAGAAGCCCTCTCGATCCTTCTCGGGCAGCGGCTTGCGGCATTTGCAGACGAACTGCGCATGCAACAGGTCGATCTGTCGCGTTTGCTGCATGCCTATGAGCGGCGGCTTGACGAACCCAAGGCTTGGGCGGTCGAGCAGTTCCAGGTCGACCGGCTCCTGTCGGATGTCATTTCGCGTGACGGGTCTTTGTCCATGCGCGACACCAGTGCCATGGGACAGAACGAGTCCCGTCTGCAAACTGGCTTCAACACCGGCACCATTGGCCGCAAACTGGAGCATCTGCCGGGTCAGCCGGGCGAGGAGATGCTGTTTCGCGGCGATGACAGGCGCATCTATGCCGGGGGGCTTGTGTATTCGGAAACGGAAGGTGGCGACCTTTCGAGCAGGCTTTATCCTGATGATATCCTGAGCATGGCCGGTTCCGGCTCAGCGCTGAACCATTTGCAGCCGCAGCCTCATGATCCGAGCCGTTTTTCGGTGCAGCAGCGCACTCTTGACCAGACGCCCGGCATCTCGCGAACACCCAACGAGACAACACCGCCTCCGCCCACGCCAGCCCTGCCGCGTGCCGAAGACGACACATACCGGATGCGGGAGGACGGTGTCCTCACCGGCGACCTGTTCGACAATGATCTTGTGCCCGGCGGCACCCGCAATGTGGAACTGGTCGGCAATCCCCCGCCAGGCACCCTGGCGATCAGCCCGGATGGCACCTTCAGCTACGTGCCGCCTTCCAACTTCGCGGGCGTTGTCAGTTTCGTCTACACCTACACCGATGAGCGCACGGGCCAGCGGACCGAAGCCGAGGCCCGTATCACGATCGATCCTGTCGTCGATCCGGCGCGCGTCGATGTGCCTGCTACGGCTCTCGTGACGCCCGAAGACACGCCTGTCCTGCTTGCAGCTTTGGGGGCCGGTCTGGTTGACACCGATCTGTCCGAAACGGCGCGTTTCACCATCACGGGCGTGCCCCCTGGCGCCACATTTGCCGGAAGCGGCACCGATCTTGGCAACGGTGTGTGGTTGTTCACGGCCACAGACATGGCCGGGCCATTGATGTTCTCACCGCCGAGGGACTTCAGCGGCGTCATCACACTGGTTCTGGTCGCGACAACCCGCGAAACTGCAACAGGTGAAACCGCCACGGTCAGCCGGCCTTTCAGCATCGACGTCGTGCCTGTGGCAGATGTGCCCCTGCTTGCCGATGGTGCCGTACGCGGCTCTGAAGACAGCGCCATCCCTCTGGGTGCAGGCCTCAGCTATCGCCTGAGTGATACAGATGGCTCAGAGCGTGTCTCATCGGTCGAGATCGTGGCCTTGCCTCCTGGCTGGCTGGCAAATTTTCCGGTTATCCCCGGCGTCACTGTCACCCCGAACGGGGCAGGCGGTTTTCTCATTGCAGCTGCATCTCCAGCGGCCATCCGCGCGCTGCTCGACGGCTTCACCATCACGCCGCCGCCCCATGCCGATGCCGACATCCGCGTGGCCTTCGTTGTGACGACCATGGATGCAAACGGTTCGGTCGCCTCCAGTTCCGCGCATGTCAACGTCACCGTCGATGCGGTTGCCGACATGCCTGTGCTGTCTGCCGTTCCCGTCGCCGCCAGCGAGGATGCGTGGGCCAATGTGGGTGGCGCTGTCACCCTCGCCACGCCTGACAATGACGGGTCCGAGGCCATCACCCGCGTCGAGATCGCGGGCTTCGGCACCGCCACGGCGCGCTGGACTGCCGTGGGCGGTGCGGTTGTGTCGCTCATTCCCGGCGGATATGCGATTTCCGGCGGCAACGAAGCCGATATCCGTGCCACTCTGGCAAGTTTCGAGGTGCGGCAGGCCGCAAACTCGGATGCGGACATTGCGCTGACCGTGAGCGCGCAAACCACCGATACAGGCGGTGTCGTGTCGGCCTCCGGCACCGTGTCCGTTCTTGTCACGGTCAGGGCCATCGCCGATGCACCGTTGGTCACGACAACTCAGGTCAGCGGCGCTGAGGATACGGCCATCGGGTTTGGTGGGTCCGTCATCTGGACACGGCCCGACAATGACGGCTCGGAATGGGTATCATCCGTCGAGATCAGCGCCTTTCCGCCGGGTTGGACCGTCGTATTCACCTCCAACCCCGCAGTCACAGTTACAGGCGGTGCGAGCGGACCTTATGTGATTTCGGTCGCGTCACGGGCCGACGAGGCCGCCTTGCGCGCCGTGCTCGATACGTTTCGTGTCACGCCGCCCCTGAATGCCGATGCCGATGCCGCGATCAACATCCGCGCGCAGACCACCGACAATGATGGGTCAAGCGCCTGGGGTGCTGTCACGCCGCTGCTGGTCAATGTCCGCGCCGTCGCAGATCCAGCCAGCGTGACAGGCAGCGCAACCGGCCTTGAAGACACTGTGATCGCGCTGCCGGTGACAGTGGGCCTCACCGATGCGGATGGTTCGGAGACGCTGGTCGCTGTGGAGATCGGTGATATACCCGCAGGTGCGGTCCTTGGTTGGGGTGTCGGCCTGCCCGGTATCGTCACCGTGCTTGGCACAGGCGGTGTGCGCTTCGAGGGATCGCCCGCAGACATCGCGGGCCTGTTGCAATCGCTGACGATCCTGCCACCGGCAAATTCCGATGCCGATTTCCAGCTCAGCGTCCGCGCGACCGTGCGGGAAACCAGTCCAAGCGAAGCCGGCGATGTCGCGGTCCTGCAGTCAATCAGCGTGGGATTTGTGCCTGTCACGGTGACAGCCGTTGCGGACATGCCGAATGTCGTCGGCGGAACGCACACGACGCCTGAAGATACAGCCGTGATCTTCGGCACCGGCATCGTGTTTTCGGTGAGTGACACCGACGGCTCCGAAGCCATCAGCCGGATCGTGATCAGCGGTGTTCCTGCGGGCGCATCCCTGAGCTGGAACACGACGCTGCCGGGAAACGTCACCACGCCCGTTGCAGGCACATGGGCCATTTCGGGCACGCAAGGCCAGATCCGTGCCTTGCTGGACACATTTGCCCTTACTCCGGCCTTGCATGATGACCGTGATATCAGCCTCAACGTGACTGTCACTGTCACCGACAATGATGGCTCGACCGCGACCCGCACCACCACCCATGACATCATCGTCACGCCGGTGGCGGATGCGCCCACTGCCAGTGTCGGTGCAGGCGCGTTCTCGACAGCGGAAGACATGCCTGTCCTGCTGACCGGACTCGGGGGCGCATTGGTCGATACGGATCTGTCCGAAACCTTGAGCTTCCGCATCGCGGGTGTTCCGGCAAACCGGGTGTTCTTCACAAGCGGGACAGAAATCAGCCCCGGATTGTGGGAGTTTACACCTGCCGAGGTTCTGGCGGGGCTCACGTATGATCCTCCTGTCAACTTCTCCGGCGCCGTGAATTTCACGCTTCATGTCATCTCTCGTGAAACACTCACCGGCGGGACAGCGCAGACATCGCTGCCATTCACGGTGTCCGTCGGTGACCGCGCCGATCTGCCTTTGATCGCAGCCACGACGAGCACGGGCAGCGAAGACACTTTGATCACGTTCGGACCGAACGTGATCTATGCCTTGAGTGACGCTGATGGATCGGAGGTCATCGCGCGCGTTGCGATCGGCAACATTCCGGTCGGTTCCGTCGTCAACTATATGGTTGCTGGCACTGCGACGGTCACGCTTGTTGCCGGGCGCTATGTGATCGAGGGTCCACAGGCAGACATCAGGGCGACATTGGACAGTTTCGCGCTGACACCACCCGCCAACACGGATGCGAACATTGCTCTGTCGGTTGCGGTAACCTCGCGTGAAGCCAATGGCGACGAGATCACTGCGACCGCTGTGCATGCTGTCGTGATCAATGCCGTTGCCGATGCGCCCGTCATCGCGGGTGCTGCATCCGGTGCCGAAGACACGGCCATTGCGGTTCCGGTCACCGTCAGCCTCATGGATGGCGATGGTTCGGAAAGTCTCTCCCTTGTCGAGGTCACGGGTGTTCCTGCCGGTGCCACACTGGCCTATGACACCGGCCTTGCAGGCACGGTGACGGCCTTGGCAACAGGTTTTCGTTTTGAAGGCACGACAGCACAGATCCAGGCCCTTCTCGCGAGCCTGACGATCACGCCGGCCACCAACTCCGATGCCGACTTCGCGTTGAATGTCCTGGCGCGCACGCAGGAAGCAAATCCGAGCGAAGCCGGTGAAGTTGCTGTCCTGACTGCAGACCGCAGCTTCACGGTGCCCGTGACGGTGCTTGCGGTTGCGGACGCGCCGACGGTGGCTGTCGGCGCGATCACGGGCAATGAGGACACGGCGATCACGTTCGGGACGGGGATCACGCTGGTGAAGCCGGATGCGGACGGCTCGGAATGGGTGTCGTCGGTGGAGATCGGGGCGTTCCCGGCGGGCTGGGCCGTGGCGTTCACGGGCAACGCGGCGGTGACGGTAACGGGCACGGGCAACGGGCCCTACGTGCTGAGCATCGGAGCGCAGGGCGACGAGGCTGCGCTGC
>JANMHN010000414.1:0-12430 GCA_031375185.1 Allobosea sp.
CCTCACCCCAGATGCTTCCTGAAAAACGCCAGCGTGCGTGACAGTGCCAGATCAGCCACCGCCTTGTCATAGCGCGCGGCGTTGGTGTCGTTGTTGAAGGCGTGCTGCGCGCCGTCGTAGATGTGGAGTTCGAAATCCTTCTTGGCCCATTCGAGCGCGGCCTTGTAGGCTGGGATGCCAGCGTTGATACGCTCGTCATTGCCGGCATATTGCAGCATCAGCGGCGTCCTGATGCGCTCCACCTGATCGGCCGGCACTTGTGAGCCATAGTAGGCGACGCCTGCGCCAAGGCCGGGAGGGTTCAGCACCGCGATGCGGTTGACCATGCCGCCGCCCCAGCAATAACCGACCGTGCCGACCTTGCCATTGCATTCAGGATGCCGCGCAAGCGCCGCGACACCGGCTGCCAGCCGGGCGGCAGCGCGGTCGGGCGGCACGGTGCCGATCAGGTCACGTGCCTTGTCCTCGTCAGCGGGTGTGCCGCCCTCAGGCGTCAGGGCGTCGATGCCATAGGTGAGGAAACCTTCCAGCGCGAAACGGCGCGTCACGTCGCGGATATGCGGGTTGAGGCCGCGGTTCTCGTGGATGACGACAATGCCTGGCAACTTCCCGGTGCCGACAGGCCGGGCCAGCAGCCCCTGCATCATCGCATCGCCGATCTCGTACTGAAGCTGCCGGATTATCAGGCGCGAAGCGTTCTCAGGGACGATCTGCGCGCTGGCATAGTTGTTCTGCAGCAGCGGCAGGATGGCCGTGGCTGCTGCCGTGCCGCCCGCTACTCCCGCAAGTTTCTCCATGAATTCGCGACGCGACAGCCCGCCATGGGTGAAGCGGTCATACAGATCGATGATGTCTTGGCTGATGGGCGGCATGGGTTTCTCCAGGTGGCCACCCTACGCCACCACCTGTGCATCACAAGGGGATGCGATATCACAAAACAAAAACGCCGCCCCAAAGGACGGCGTTTGAAGCTCTGTGGCGTAAAGCCTCAAGCCTTCTTGGCTGTTTCCTTGCCGTCCCTGCGCGGCTCGACGCGCTCGGCGATGCGGGCCGACTTGCCGCGGCGGTCGCGCAGGTAATACAGCTTGGCGCGGCGCACCTTGCCCTTGCGGATGACCTTGATGCTGTCGATCATGGGCGAATAGAGCGGGAACACGCGCTCGACGCCCTCACCATAGGAGATTTTACGGACAGTGAAGAACTGATCGAAGCCGCCGCCGTTGCGGGCGATGCAGACGCCTTCATACGCCTGGACGCGGGAGCGCTCGCCTTCCTTGACCTTGACATTGACCTGCACGGTGTCGCCAGGCTGGAATTCGGGAATGGTCTTGCCTTCGCTGAGCTTGGCGACCATCTCCTTGTTGAGCTGTTCGATGATGTTCATGGCTATCTCCAGATTTCGCGCTTGTGCGCGGGCGTTTCGAGAACGCTGTTTTCAGTTGAGAGTGCGCGGTACAGCACTGAGCGCGCTTTGTCGAGGGTGCGCACGCAAACACAGTGCGTCATTCCGGGGCGGCGAAGCCGAGCCCGGAACCCATTACGATGCGCGCACCTTGATGGGTTCCGGGCTTGCCTGTGGCAACCCGGAATGACGGCGCGGATTCAAGCCGCAGGCCGCAGCCTGAGAACGCGCCCGTTTTCACTGTCCGTGAGCAGGTAGATCAGGCCGTCCGGTCCTTGCCGCACGTCGCGGATGCGCTCGTTCAGCCCGGTCAGCAGGCGTTCCTCGCTGACGACCTTCTCGCCGGACAGGCTCAGACGCACCAGCATTTCGCCGGAGAGTGCGCCCGCGAACAGGCTTCCGCTCCAGCCGCTCAGGCGTGTCCCTGTGTAGAACATGGCTCCCGATGGCGAGATCGACGGATCCCAGTAATGCACGGGCTGCTCCATGCCCGATCTGGACTGGCCCTCGCCGATCTTCCGGCCGGAGTATTCGACGCCGTAGCTGATCACCGGCCAGCCGTAATTCAGGCCCTTGCGGACCAGATTGACCTCGTCGCCGCCGCGCGCGCCATGCTCCATGGTCCACAAGGCACCTGTTCCGGGATGCAGCGCCGCGCCTTGGGCGTTGCGGTGGCCTGTTGACCAGATTTCAGGGCGGATGCCGGGTTGACCGACGAAAGGATTGTCGGGCGGGACCGAGCCATCAGGTCTGATGCGGATGATCTTGCCGATCAGGGTCGCGCGGTCCTGCGCGCTCATCTCCATGTTGCCGCGATCACCTGTCGTGACGAACAGGTTGCCATCGCGCCCGAAGACCAGCCGCGAGCCGAAATGCCGGGTGGTGGTTCCGGCGGGTTGCTGCTGGAAGATCACGGTCGTGCTGACGAGTCCCGTTTCGGCGGCATTCAGTGTGGCGCGTGCGACAGCCGTGGCGGCGCCGTTGTTCTCGCGCGGCTCTGCGTAGGACAGATAGATCGCGCGGTTGTTGCGGAAATCCGGGTCCAGCGCCACATCAAGCAGGCCGCCCTGGCCGCGCGCGGCGATGCGCGGAAGGCCACTGAGCGGCTGGCTGAGCCTGCCGTCTGCCGTCACCAGCCTGAGCCGTCCCGGCCGCTCCGTCACAAGCATCCGGCCGTCGGGCAAGAAGGCCAGCGACCAGGGATTTTCAAGCCCCGTCGCGACCGTTTCAAGCAGCAACGGGCCTGCTGATGAGGAGATGCGCACCGGTGCAGGTACGGGCAAACTTGTCTGCGCCACGGCACCGAGCGGGCCTGCAACCACGAGAAAGGCCGCCAGAATATTGCGCACGATCATGTCTGAGTCCGGGTTTCAGGTGGGCTGATCAGAGTGCGCGCGAGAGCCATGCCGCGTAATTCTGGCAAAGGACGGCCGTGCGGCGCTGTTCGCCACCTTCCTCGGGCCATGAACCGCCGGGACCGGCTGGCGAACTGATGACCTGCGGGTAACGGCGCGAGACCGCCCCGCCTGTCAGGACAAAAGCCTCACCAGTCATGAAGTCGGAACTCGCGCTGTCAAAGCCGCCGAGACCGCCATCGACATAGGCGCTGAGTTGCACTCCGCTCAGTTTCACGACCAGCGCGGGCGCGCCACGAACGCCTGTCCGTCCCGCAAACGCCCGCTGCAGGGCCGCATCAAGATTGACCCGCACGAACTCCGCATACCGCCCCAGACCAGCCTCTCGCAGCGTGGCGACATCGGCGGTCACCCGTGAATAGGAGGCAGCCTGCGCATGGGCACTGCCGGAGAAGGCCAGCACAGCGCCTCCCGTTGCCACACTCAGGAACGAGCGCCGTGAAAATGCGCTTTGAGATGTTGTATCTGGCATCGCGATCACCTTCTCGTCCGGGACCGAAGTTGGGATTTCGCAACAGTTGGGCCTTGTCTGTGGCAAAACAATGAAGCGATCAGCCGAACCTGACGCCGACCACTTCATAGCTCTTGCCGCCACCGGGGGTCGTGACCTGCACCGTGTCGCCGACACTCTTGCCGATCAGGGCGCGCGCGATGGGCGAGCCGATGGACAGGCGGCCCGAGCGGACATCCGCCTCCGGCTCGCCGACAATCATGTAGGTGCGCTCTTCCTCGGTGTCCTCGTCAACGAGTTTCACCGTCGCGCCGAACTTGATCCGGTCGCCGCTCATCTTGGAAATGTCGATCACCTCGGCGCGGCCGATCATGGATTCAAGTTCCATGATGCGCCCCTCGTTCAGGCTCTGCTGTTCCTTGGCTGAGTGATACTCGGCATTCTCGGAAAGGTCGCCCAAGGCGCGCGCTTCAGAGATAGCCTGGATGATCCGCTGCCGCTGGACCTGCTGGCGATCCTTCAGTTCGGCTTCCAAGGCGGCAAAGCCGCTGATCGTGATGGGAACGCGCTCCATGAGCGGTCTCCTCTTTTCGTCAATAGGAAACGCGGGCATGCGGGGGTGTTCCCGCCTGCCGGTCTCGTTGTTGAAACAGAATGCGCCGCCCCCGACCGTTCAGGCGGCCGTGCCAAAATACGATTGGAGAGACCGTACTTCGAGATCGCCGCTCCGGTAGGCTTTCATGCCTTCAGCCGCTGCGATCGCTCCTGCCAAGGTGGTATAATAAGGGACCTTGTGCAAGAGGGCGTTGCGCCGAAGCGAGCGGGAGTCTGTGAGGGCCTTCGGTCCTTCGGTCGTGTTCATCACCAGCGCGATCTCGTTGTTCTTGATCGCGTCGACGATGTGGGGTCGGCCTTCCAGCACCTTGTTGACCCGGATCGGCGACAGGCCCTTCTCCTTGAGATAGCGCCATGTGCCTGCGGTGGCGCTGATCCTGTAGCCAAGTCCTTCCAGCATCCGGGCCGTGGCGAGAATGCGCGGCTTGTCGGCATCACGCACCGAGATGAAGATGGTGCCGGAGGTCGGCACCTTGGAGCCGGCACCGAGCTGGCTTTTGGCAAAGGCGACATCGAACGAGCGGTCCAGCCCGATGACCTCTCCGGTCGAGCGCATCTCGGGGCCGAGCAGCACATCGACGCCGGGGAAGCGGGCGAACGGGAACACGGCTTCCTTGACGCCGACATGGTCGAGCTTCTTCGGCTTCAGCCCGAAGGATGCAAGGGGCTCGCCCGCCATCACGCGTGCCGCGATCTTGGCGATCGGCTCGCCGATGACCTTGGCGACGAAGGGCACCGTGCGCGAGGCGCGCGGATTCACTTCCAGCACGTAGATCACATCGTCCTTGATGGCGTATTGAACGTTCATCAGGCCAACCACATCGAGCCCGAAAGCCAGCGCCCTGGTCTGGCGCTCAAGCTCCGCCAGCATGTCAGCCGACAGCGAGCGCGGTGGCAGCGAACAGGCGCTGTCTCCGGAATGGATGCCCGCTTCCTCGATATGCTCCATGATGCCGGCGATGTAGGCCGTCTTGCCGTCGGCCAGGCAATCGACATCCACTTCCGTGGCATCCGACAGGTAGCGGTCAAACAGCAGCGGGTTCTTGCCCAGCACCATGTTGATCTGGCCGGTCTTGTCGTTCGGGTACTTTGCCTTGACCTCCGACGGGATCAGGGACGGCAAGGTACCCAGCAGATAATCCTCGAACGGGGTCTGGTCGCGGATGATGGCCATGGCCCGACCCCCCAGCACATAGGACGGGCGCACCACGAACGGCAGGCCAAGGTCTGCCGCGATCATGCGGCTCTGCTCGACCGAATAGGCGATGCCGTTCATCGGCTGCTTCAGGCCCAGCTTGTCGAGCAGCCGCTTGAAGCGGTCGCGGTCTTCGGCAAGGTCGATGGCGTCCGGCGAGGTGCCGAGGATGGGGATGCCGGCCTGCTCAAGTGCGTGCGCCAATTTCAGCGGGGTCTGCCCACCAAACTGCACGATCACGCCATGCAGCGTGCCATTCATCTGCTCGGTGTGCAGGATTTCCAGCACATCCTCCGCAGTCAGCGGCTCGAAATAGAGCCGGTCCGAGGTGTCGTAGTCGGTCGAGACCGTCTCGGGGTTGCAGTTGATCATGATGGTCTCGTAGCCCGCATCCTTCAGCGCGAAACAGGCGTGGCAGCAGCAGTAGTCGAATTCGATGCCCTGGCCGATGCGGTTCGGGCCGCCGCCCAGGATGACGACCTTCTTCCGGTCCGTGGGCCGGGCCTCGTCCGCAGTGGTACCCGCGAAGGGCGGCGCATAGGTCGAATACATGTAGGCTGTGGGCGAGGCGAACTCGGCAGCGCAGGTGTCGATGCGCTTGAACACCGGTCGCACGTCAAGGCCGTGCCGCAAGGTGGTGACATCAGTTTCGGATTTATCCGCCAGTGCTGCGAGGCGCTTGTCCGAAAAACCCATGGATTTCAACAGCCTGAGCGCACCAGGCGTGGCCGGCAAGCCATGCTGGCGGACCTTGTTTTCCATGTCGACAATGCCGCGGATCTGCTCGATCAGCCAGGGGTCGATCTTGCAGCTGTCGAAGACGTCTTCATCGGTGAAGCCAAGCCGCATGGCCTGCGCCACCTGCAGGAGCCTGTCCGGCGTCGGGGTGCCGATGGCGGCCTTGATGGCGTTGCGGTCATCGCCCTGGCCAAGACCTTCGATTTCGATCTCGTCGAGGCCGTCAAGACCGGTTTCGAGCGAGCGCAGGGCCTTTTGCAGGCTTTCCTGGAAGGTGCGGCCGATGGCCATGCTTTCACCCACCGACTTCATCGATGTCGTGAGCGTGGTTTCCGAACCGGGGAATTTCTCGAAGGCGAAACGCGGGATTTTCACGACCACATAGTCAATTGCTGGCTCGAACGAGGCCGGTGTCGCGCCACCGGTGATGTCGTTGGCGATCTCGTCAAGCGTGTAGCCGACCGCGAGCTTGGCCGCGACCTTGGCAATGGGAAAGCCCGTGGCCTTGGATGCCAGCGCCGAGGATCGCGAGACGCGGGGGTTCATCTCGATGACGATCATGCGACCGTCGGCTGGGTTGACCGCAAACTGCACATTGGAGCCGCCCGTCTCGACGCCAATTTCGCGCAGCACCGCCAGCGAGGCGTCGCGCATGATCTGGTATTCCTTGTCGGTCAAGGTCAGCGCCGGTGCGATGGTGATCGAATCGCCCGTGTGAACACCCATCGGGTCGAGGTTCTCGATCGAGCAGATGATGATGCAGTTGTCGTTCCTGTCGCGCACCACCTCCATCTCGTATTCCTTCCAGCCAAGGACGCTTTCCTCGATCAGGACTTCGGAGGTCGGAGAGGCGTCGATGCCGCGTTCGACGATCTCGATGAACTCGGACTTGTTGTAGGCGATGCCGCCGCCGGTGCCGCCCATGGTGAAGGAGGGGCGGATGATGGCTGGCAGCCCGATGTCCTCAAGCGCTTCCAGCGCGGCACCAAGCGTCTTGATGTGGTGCGAGCGGCAGGTTTCGATGCCGATGCGGGACATGGCCTGCTTGAACAGCTCGCGGTCCTCGGCCATGTCGATGGCCTCGGCGGTCGCGCCGATCATCTCCACGCCAAACTTTTCGAGCACACCCATCTTCTTGAGCGACAAGGCGCAATTCAGAGCGGTTTGGCCACCCATGGTGGGGAGCAGGGCATCAGGACGCTCCTTTTCGATGATCTTGGCGACAATTTCGGGTGTGATCGGCTCGACATAGGTTGCGTCCGCCAGATCGGGGTCGGTCATGATCGTGGCGGGGTTCGAGTTCACCAGCACGATCCGGTAGCCTTCGGCTTTCAACGCCTTGACGGCCTGGGTGCCGGAATAATCGAACTCGCAAGCCTGGCCGATGATGATGGGGCCTGCGCCGATGATCAGGATGGACTTGATGTCTGTGCGTTTTGGCATCGGTCTATTCCCGGTGTGACCACCGGGCTTTCAGGTTCGCGCACAACCATCCCGGAAGGGTTGACCATCGGGGCAGTGCGGGCATGGCAAAGCGTGAGTGCTGAGCCGTGCCTATAGACCGCGCGTGAGGGGAGTGAAAGAGGTCAGGCCATGTTTCAGGCGTGAATGTCACCGATGGCGTGACGTACCGCGAAAAGATGGACCTTTGCAGGTGCGTCGACGGCGTGCCGCCTGCTATGCAACCGGGTCAAGCACGGGCACCTGCGCGCCGAGGGTCGACGTGTTACCGGTGATGCGAAGCGTCTGGGTCTTCTTGTCCTTGGTGAAGACAATCTCGATTGCGTCGCCTGGCAGCGAGCGTGTCAGGCTGATGCGATCCTTGATGGTGGGGTCGCGCGAGGCGATGGTGATCTCGTTGGTCGAGATGAAGACGTCGACATCGCCGCGTGCAAAACCGGACAGCTCTATTTTGTTGGTTTTCTCCCAATCCGCGATCTGTCCGCCCAGTGTCGAGCCCATCAGGAGCTGATCTGTGCCGTCACCTTTGCTGAATTGGTAAACTCCGCCCGTGTTCATGCGGACCAGGTCGTCTCCCTTGCCGCCGGAAACAGTGGCATAGAATGTGGCTGTCACTTCGTCATTGCCATCGCCTGCGTCGATCTTGCCGCCGGCCAGAAGCATCAGGTCGTCATTGCCCGCACCGCCTTCAAGCGTCGCGTTGTCAAAGGCTGTCAGAAAATCGTCGCCAGCCCCGCCATTGGCAAAGCCACCGGCGCGCAGCGTGATGGCATCATTGCCGTCGCCGCCATCTGCGCTGATGGCAACTTCCCCAACAATGATGTCGTCACCGTCCCCACCAAAGGCCAGGCCGTTGCTCGCGCCATCCTCTTCCTCGTCCAGCGCAAACATGGTGATGCGGTCGTTGCCAACGCCGCCAACGGCCATGGCGTTTCCGAACAGCACATCATCACCTTCGTCGCCGAAGGTGATGTTGCCCGCAAGGATGTCGTCACCGGTTCCGCCATAGATCTCGGCATTGCCGTCCGCCGAGACATAATCATTGCCCGCACCGGCGCGCACGGTTGCGTTGTTGGCTCCGGACAGGAAAATCACGTCCGAGCCATCGCCGCCCGTGGCCGTGATGATCGACAGCCTGCCGTCCTCACCGGCGGCATCGTTCATGTCGAGGATGAGCGTGCCGCCACGATCACCTGTCGAGGCCTTGACCACGAAACCCTCGTTAGAAGGCGTGGCACGGCCTGCATCCACCACCGTGACATTGGGCAGGAAGGCATCCGCGTCACTGGGGTCGATCACGACATTGGTTGTCTGCGCTTCAAGGGCGCGTCGCGTGATCTCGACGGTTGCGCGGCCTTGCGCCTGGACGCGGGTGGGCAATTGCCGCTCGAAGATGTCGCCAAGGTCACGGCCTGCAGCTGCAGCGGTGGCAATGATGCTGATCGGGGTCGCCTTCTTTGAGGTCCCGCTCTGAAGCGCACGCGCCAGCACGGATGCGATCGCCGAGCCTGCACTGTTGCCGGCACCCGCCTTCACGACGTCGGCGATGGAGGCCTTGCCGGAAATCCCGAGTGTGGCCGATGCCGACGAGGCGTTGGAGGCGCCCTCGACCTGCAGCAGGCGGTTGACGGCGCGCGAGGTGGCGCGGCGCAGCGCATCGGTGAGTTCCTCGGAGCGCACGATGCCGCGCGCTTCCTCGATGCCGTTCAGCGCACCGGCGATCTGGCCAAGGCGCGTGCCGAGGCGGCTGAGATTGTTGGCCTGCGGGCGCAGGCTGGTCTGGGTCAGCTCGACCTCGCGGCCGGCTGCCTGGCTGAGTTGCGACAGCGCCCGCGCGCCGCGCTTGACGCCCGCAGCGGCGATAAAGCCTGCACTCAGTGAGCGGTCAGAAATCTCGACCATTGCCCTGCCTTTACACGCTGCCGTCCTGGCAACCGAATCATCATTAAGGCAGGTGTGTTGAGAAACGCTGAAACAGATGACTGGAATTGCGCTGCATCAGCTTGCCTTGCTATCCTCTTGGCTGTCCTCCTGCAGGCTTGCTCGGTTCACGATGCTCGTAACGCTAGCGATGTCATCATGGTCGCAACTCTTGCTCCGGGCACAACCGCGCCTTATGGGCTGGCATGCCTGCTGCCATTCATCGGATCATCATGCCCCGTCTCCTGCTTGCAATTGCCGTCACGGGCTTTCTTGCTGCTTCCGCACCCTGCCACGCGCAGGCCCCGATGGGCTGGAAGACCGGCGCGGAGGCGGAGGCGATCGAGAGGGGCATCGATGGGCTGATCAGGCAGATGACGCTCGATGAAAAGGTTGGCCAGCTTCATCTTTACGGTCGGCGCGAAGGCTTCGACTATGGCGAGATCCGTGCGGGCCGCGTCGGCAATGTGATGAATTTCGTCGATCCTGCCGAGATGGCTCAAGTCCAGAAGGCAGTGCGCGAAAGCCGCCTCAAGATACCGCTCCTGATCGGGCTCGATGCGGTGCATGGCGTGTCGACCTATTTCCCGCTTCCGCTTGGCCAGGCCGCGACCTTCAATCCGAAGCTGGTCGAGGAAGCGGCGCTCTGGACAGGCCGCGAGGCCCGCGCCCTCGGCATCACCTGGACCTTCGCGCCCATGGTCGACATGGGCCGCGACCCGCGCTGGGGCCGTCTGCTTGAAGGGGCCGGAGAGGATGTGCATCTGTCCGGCGTGATGGCGGCTGCGCGCACACGTGGCTATCAGGCGGGCGGCGTGGCCGCCACGGTCAAGCACTTCGTCGGCTATGGCGCGGGTGAGGCAGGGCGTGACTACAACACCGCGTGGATACCGGGCGAACAGTTGCATGATCTGCATCTGCCGCCGTTCAGGGCCTCCCTTGACGCAGGATCGCTGTCGGTGATGGCCGCGTTCAATTCGGTCAACGGCGTGCCCGCCACGGCGCACAAAAGCATGCTGACGGAGCTTTTGCGGGGCAAATGGGGATTTCGTGGGCTGGTGGTTTCGGATTTCGGATCGATCCCGGAACTGATGGCGCATGGCATCGCGCGCGATGAGCCCGAGGCGGCGCGCAAGGCCATCGCGGCTGGCGTCGACATCGACATGATGGGCTTTGTCTATGCCAAGCATCTCGCCAACGAGGTCAGGGCAGGGCGCGTGCCGCCTGCCCAGGTCAACGAGGCCGTGCGCCGCGTGCTGCGCGTCAAGTTCCATGCCGGGCTGGACAAGATCCCCGACATCGATCCCAAAACCGCTGAAGCTCAACTGCAATCACCACCAGCGCTGGAGGCCGCGCGCCGGGCCGCGCGCGAGTCGATCATCCTGCTCGAGAACAATGGCGTGCTTCCTCTCGATGTGGCGCGCATGAAAAATGTGGCGGTGATCGGCGCGCTGGCCCGCCCTGATCAGGAGCGGGTCTGGACGGATCCTGCAGGTGTGCCGCGCAAACCCGTTGAAGCGCTTGATGCCGCGCTCAGCAGGCTGCTCGGAGCGGGTGCGACCGTCACTTTCCAGCCCGGTGTCAGCACCTATTGCGGCATTTCCTTCGCGGATCGGGCCGCCACCCTTGCTGCTGCATCTGCTGCGGACGTGATCATCGCAAAGCTGGGTGAGGATTGCGAGTTCATGGGCGAGGGTGCCTCCCGCACCCGCCTGACTCTGCCCGGCGTGCAGGATGAGCTGCTCGAGGAGTTGATCGGGACCGGCAAACCGGTTGTGCTGGTGCTGGCAACAGGCCGACCGCTGGTGCTGACACATCTCAAGGGGCGTGTCGCAGCACTCGTGCAGACATTCCATGCCGGCTCGGAAGGCCGCACGGCCATCGCGGAAGTCTTGACAGGGGTGGTCAATCCGTCTGCCAAGGTGCCCATGAGTTTTCCGCGATCGGTCGGCCAGATCCCGGTCCATTACGACCATCTGCCCACGGGGCGACCGCAGACCAAGGGCCGCTTCCGTTACGAATCCCGTTTCATCGACGAGGCCAACGAACCGCTCTATCCATTTGGTTTCGGGCTCTCCTACAGCCGTTTCAGCTTCAGTGACCTTATGGTGGAAACACCGGTGGTGGAGGGGACCGGACGCGTCGGCGTCAGCGTGCTGGTCAGCAATGCAGGCCCGCGCGACGGACAGGAGGTGGTGCAGCTTTATGTGCGCCAGCCTGTCGCCTCGATCTCCCGCCCGGTGCGGCAGCTCAAGGCTTTCGAGAAAATCGCTCTCAAGGCAGGCGAGGCCCGCCGCGTCATGCTGTGGGTCAGCCCTGCCGATCTGGGTTATCATGATGCTATTGGCCGCTATATCGTCGAGCCGGGCCGCTTCGAGGTGTTCATCGGCAATTCCTCGCTGGCCGATCTCAAGGGCGAGTTCATGGTCAAGGGCCGGGCAGGGGCAACACGATGAACCAGGAATCCGTCATGCCTGCAGGCGTTGCAGGTGCTGCAGGCGTTGTGGCCGGCACCTATTCGACGACCCAGGCCCAGACCGGACGCGGGGACTTCGTCACCCATGCAGTGCCGGAACTCGTGCTCGACCTGCAAGGCATTGTCGGCAACCGCCATCACGGGCGGATGCGTGCCGCCGGCCCGCGCGAGCCATGGCTGCCGAAGGGAGCCCTAATCCGCAATGACCGGCAATTGTCGATCCTGTCGGTCGAGGAACTGGCCTTGATTGCGGCTGGACTGACTCTGCCGGAATCTGCACCTGAGTTGATCGGCGCCAATCTCGTCGTGGAGGGCATCGCAGGGTTGTCGCGCATCGCGCCTGGCTCGCATCTGGCCTTCGGAGGCACGTGGGGCGGCAGGGGCAAGTTCGATGGCGGTGCCGTGCTGCGCGTCGAAGCCTACAACAAGCCGTGCCGGGGGCCTGGCCGCAAGCTGGCCGAGGCGCATGCACGCCCCGAACTCGAGTTCGACTTCGTCAAGGTGGCCGCTTCCCTGCGCGGACTTGTGCTGAGCGTGACGATGCCGGGTGTGATCAGGCGCGGCGATGCCGTGATTGTCGTGGGGCCGCTGACAGCGCCTTGACCCATAGGTCCTCATCCTTCACCCGTCGAAGGATGACATCCATGTGGTGCATCTCTGGCACTCCTGCTTCGATGGCCCAGGATGAGGATGTGCGGGTGTGCAAAGGCTGATCAATCGGTCTTGCGCATAGCTGCCATCAGTTGAATTTGTGAGG
>JANMHN010000446.1:0-10913 GCA_031375185.1 Allobosea sp.
GCGATGTCATTGGCGTGTTCGGTGATGGCCTGACATCACTTGGCTCGGCGCTGGCCGGCCTTGCAGCTGCGCATCGCGACACGCCCATGGTGGCCCGCACGGTGATGCAGCACGCCTTGCCCACCACGTTTGGCCTGAAGGTTGCTGGCTGGCTGACTGCGGTTCTCCGCCACCAGGGCAGGCTTGGAGAGATGGCTCCCCGCGTTCTCGCGCTCCAGTTCGGCGGCGCAGCGGGTACGCTCGCTTCTCTCGGCGACAAAGGAGCTGCCGTCAGCGAAAATCTCGCGCGTGAACTGGGGCTGATGCTTCCTGCAACGCCGTGGCACGTGGCACGCGACAGGATCGGCGAGGTTGCCGCGTTCTGCGGCCTGCTCTGCGGCACGCTAGGCAAGATCGGCCGGGACGTAACGCTGATGATGCAGACTGATGTGCAGGAGGCGTTCGAGCCGAGCGCTGTGGGACGCGGCGGCTCGTCCACCATGCCGCACAAGCGTAATCCGGTGCTTGCCGCCGTGATGACAGGTGCAGGGATCGCAGCGCCGGGCCTCGTCGCCACCATCCTTGCCGCGCAGATGCACGAACACGAGCGCGCCGCCGGTTCCGCCCAGGCCGAATGGCGGACGCTGCCGGAACTGCTCGGGATCACCAGTGGCGCGCTGAAAGCCGCCATCACATTGGCAGAAGGTCTGGAGGTGAAGCCAGAACGCATGCGCGCCAACCTGGATGCCACCAGCGGGCTGATCATGGCAGAAGCCGTGATGATGGCTCTGGGTGCCAAGATGGGTCGGCTTCAGGCACATCACATCGTTGAACACGCCTGCCAGCGTGCCATCGCAGATAACCGCCATCTGCGTGATGTGCTGTGGGAGGATGACCAGATCACACCGCATCTTGCAGCAGCGGAACTTGCCGCCCTTTTCGAGCCGGAAGCCTATCTTGGCTCAGCGGGCCGT
Organism: Allobosea sp.; assembly: GCA_031375185.1. Classification (GTDB taxonomy): domain Bacteria; phylum Pseudomonadota; class Alphaproteobacteria; order Rhizobiales; family Beijerinckiaceae; genus Allobosea. The sequence continues at coordinate 954 of JANMHN010000446.1, forward strand.
TTCGTTGACGCGGCGCTGTTGGCGCACAAGCAGTTGCCGGCTGCACTCGATGCCTACTTTCGTTTTTTTCGGCAGGTTCAGACGTGATGGGCATCCTTTCAGCAGAAGAAGCCGCCATCGCCGCAGGGCATGATGCCAGTGCCATGGCGATGCGCATCGTGGCTGAAAGCGCGCGGCTGCTTGGCGCAAAGCGCCTCATCCCGGTCCAGTCAGCCCATATCGACGGCGCGCTCTACCACGGCGATGCAGGTACGCTCTTTGCGGAAGAGCTGGTTCGCCTGGGCGCAAAGGTCGCCATCAGGTCGACGCTGAATGTCGGCGCTCTGGACCTGATGGGCTGCTCGCAAAGCCGCCTCACCGGCGCGACGCGTGACATGGCAAAGCGGTTGATGCGTGCCTACGAGGCCATGGGCTGCGAAAAGACCTGGACTTGCGCGCCCTACCAGGCCGGGCACCGCCCCGCATTCGGCACGGATGTGGCCTGGGGCGAAAGCAACGCCGTGGCTTTCTGCAACTCGGTTCTGGGCGCACGCACCAACCGCTATGGCGACTATCTCGACATTGCCTGTGCCATTGCCGGCCGCGCGCCGGATTGCGGGTTGCATCGTGGCGAAAACCGCATCGCGACCGTCGTTTTCGACGTTGGAGGCCTGTCCGCGACGCTGTTCGCAAGTGACTGGATCTGGCCTGTCCTTGGCACCCTCTATGGCCGCGAGATGGGTACAAGCATCGGTGTGGTGACGGGCATCGACCGGCCTGTCAGCGAGGACAACCTCAAGGCCTTTGGCGCGGCGGCAGCCTCGTCGGGCGGCGTCGGCCTGTTTCACATCGCTGGCGTGACACCCGAAGCGGCCACGGTTTCCGACGCGCTTGGGGGCGTTCCGGCCATCACAAGCATCACCGTGACCGAGAGCATGATCCGGGCGGCGCAGGCAGGCCTGTCCACCGTGCATGGAACCGACCGGATCGATGCGGTGGCGATCGGCAGCCCTCACCTGTCACGTGAAGAACTTGAATCGGTTTCGCAATTGCTGGCTGGTCGCCGCGCCCTGGTGCCGATCTATGCCTGCACGGGCCGCCACGTCCTGCGCTTGATGGATAAGACAGGCCTGCGCATGTCGCTGGAAAGGTTGAACGTTGTCATCGTTGCTGACACCTGCGTCGTGGTCACACCGATCCTCCCGGCCATTAATGGCGTGCTGATGACCAACTCGGGCAAGTTCGCCCATTATGCACCCGGCAATACGGGTTATGGCGTGGTTTTCGGCGCACTGGCGGACTGCATCGAAAGCGCCGTGGCTGGCAGGCCCGTTCTGTCAACGTCGACATCCGGTTTGCCGTCATGATCGACATGATGAAGGCCGACGTCCTGATCGATGGCCCGGCCTGTTCCGGCGATGCGCTCGTGCTGGCGGCTCCGATCAGTTTCTGGGGGGGCGTAGATCCGTTCACGGGTAACATCATTGACGCTCGCCACCCGGACCGGGGCCAGAACATAACGGGCAAGGTGCTCTGCCTGCCAGGCACCATTGGCTCATCATCAGCTTCTGCCGTGCTGCTCGAACTTGTCCGCACGGGCCTCGCGCCCGCAGCCATCATCCTGCACGAGCCTGATGCCATCCTGCTGCTCGGCCTGATCGTGGCCCGCGAAATGGGCTGGCCAACGCCAATGGCGCTGAGGCTGGACCGCGAGACACAGAAGGGCATGGCTAGATGGGTTGCAGTCAGCGCGAATGGAGTGATCACGACCAGTCACGGTTGAGATCGTCATTGCGAGCGCAGCGAAGCAATCCATATGGCGCATACGAAGGCTGGATTGCTTCGCTGCGCTCGCAATGACCCGTCTCAGAACGTGCCGAACAGCCTGTTGCGGTAAATCAGCCCCGGTCCCGCCTGCTTGCCACCAAGACCGACCACTTCACCGATGACGATGCGGTGCGTCGCCATGGTCCTGATGTCGATCAGGCGACAGTCAAAGCAGTTCAGCGAGGTCGCCAGCGCTGGCGAACCAGTGACCAGTGTTCCCCACAGACCAAGCCCGAAGCGATCCTCTCCTTCAAGCCCCTTTCGCCCGGCGAAGACCTCGGCGATGGCCTGATCTGCATCCGACAGGGTGTTGATGCAGAACACGCCATTCGTTTCGATCTGCGCCAGCGTGTTGCTGTCCGTGCGGATGCACGCCAGCATCATCGGCGGCGTGTCCGACAGCGATGTCACGGCGCTTGCTGTCAGACCGGCGCGTGACCGTCCACCAGCCGCCGTGGTGATGACATGCACGGAGGCCGTGACCTGCGCCATGGCCTGCCTGAACGCGACGGGAGACACCGCACCAGGCGTCACGCCTTCTGTGGCCTGGAATGTGGCTCTTGCTGTCATGGGTGCTCGATTGGGCAAGATCGGGCTGGACTTGCCGTGTTGCGACCTCATGTAGGGAATCAGAATGGAAAAGACCAGACGTTCCTGATCCATCCGCGCACCGGAACTGCGCGTTGCGGCGTTGGCACAGCCGGGTCAGGGGCCATAATGTGATCCCGAATCCTGGAAGATCCTCATGCACATCCTGATCATCGGTGCCGGCATCACCGGCACATCCTGCGCCCATGCCCTGCTTGACGAGGGCCACAGCGTCATGCTGGTCGACCCTGACGGCAGCGCCCAGCGCAACACGGGCGCACCATCCGCCGGCAACGCTGGCTGGATAGCCCACGGCGACATCATGCCGCTGGCGAGCCCAAAGATCGTGATGCAGGCCCCGCGCATGTTGCTGGACCCGACCGGGCCGCTGTCGATCCGGCCACGCTATCTCCTCCATCTCCTGCCCTGGCTCGCCCGCTTTGTCTGGGCCGCGCGTCCGTCCGCCGTGGAGGCGTCCACGCAGGCGCTGGTGGACCTGCAACGCAGCGCCCTTCCGCTGTGGCTTGCGCGCGTCAAGGCGCTGGGCCTCGAAAAGCACATCCACCGCAAGGGGGCGCTCTACATGCTGGACTCATCCCGGAGTATTGAAGCAGCAAAGGCTGAGATCAGGCGTCAGCAGCAGGACGGCATTCAGGTTGACCTGATATCGCCAGAAGAAGCACGCCAGCTTGAGCCTGCCCTGAAACAGGTGTTTGCAGGCGCTCTCTTCCATCCCGATTCGGCCCACATTTCCGATCCCCTGTGGTTGACAACGGCCCTGCATGAAACGGCTCTTGCGCGCGGCGCAACCACCAGACGTGCGCATGTGCGGGCCGTCTCAGCGGACGGAAAACCATCCGTCCTGACAGATGACGGCGCCATCGAAGCCGACGCGATCGTGCTGGCGGCCGGCATCTGGTCAAGGCCCCTTGCCGCTGGGCTTGGCGACAGCATCCCGCTTGACACCGAGCGCGGCTACAATGTCAGCTTCAGGGGCACGACAAGCCTCATTGCGCGCCCGATCGCCTTCAAGGACCACGGCTTTGTCGTCACACCGCTCGATTCAGGCCTGCGCATCGGCGGGGGCGTGGAATTCGGAGGGCTGAAGGCACCTCCCGATCACCGCCGCACACGCCTTCTGCATGAAAAAACCAGCGGGTTCATCCACGATCTTCCAGCATATGAGGCGGGCGAAGTCTGGATGGGCTTTCGGCCTTCCCTGCCCGATTCGCTGCCGGTGATCGGCCCATCGCACGCCTCACGGCGCATCATCTACGCCTTCGGGCATGGGCACCTTGGCATGACGCAAAGCCAGGTGACAGCCGGGTTGGTGGCGGACATGATTGCGGGGCGGACAAGTGCGATCGACCTGTCGCCGTTCAGTGCCCAGCGCTTTTGAACATCTCTGGCAAGCATGGAAAGTATGCGATAATATGTGATCTGCATACTTTGTCCTCCGGAGGGTCTCATGTCCGATACCGAACGCACAACCGTGGTTTTCACCGGGGCCATGGCCGAAGAGCTCCGAAAGGCGGTGGCTTCAGGCGAATATGCCTCGACTAGCGAAGCGGTGCGCCACGGCGTGCGGATATGGATGAAGGAGCGCGAGGAGCGCGAGAAGAAACTCGAATGGCTCCGCACTGAGATCCAGAAGGGCATCGACAGCGGGCCGGGTGAAAAGTTCGAGCCGGAGGCGTTGAAAAAGGAGATGAGGGCAATCCGGGCGCGGGAGACGAGGAAAAGTGCGTGACTATCAACTCATCATTTTGCCGGAAGCCAAACGCGACCTAATCCGCATCTGGTTTGACATCGCCCATTACAGCGACCGTTCGGCAGACTGGATCATCGATGAAATCAACCGCCGCATGACGATGCTCACGCGTTTTCCGGAAATAGGCGCGCCGCGAGACAATCTGATGGCCGGTGTCCGAATGCTTTCCATCCGCAGGTATGTCGTTCTTCATCGTGTTGAAAGCAGCCTCGACGAGGTCCGCATCATCCGCATCCTCGAAGGCGAGCGAGACCTGCAGGATTTTTTCTGAAACTGCCTGTTCTGAAAGCACACCATGGCATCCCATACCTTCTTCTGCGTCGATGGCCACACCTGCGGCAACCCTGTGCGCCTCGTGGCGGGCGGCGGCCCGAACCTTGAGGGCGCCAACATGGTGGAAAAGCGCGCGCATTTCCTCGCCGAGTTCGACTGGGTGCGCACCGGCTTGATGTTCGAGCCGCGCGGACACGACATGATGAGTGGCGCGATCCTATATCCGCCGACGCGGCCCGATGCCGACATCGCCTTCCTGTTCATCGAAACCTCGGGCTGCCTGCCCATGTGCGGCCATGGCACCATCGGCACGGTCACCATGGCTCTGGAGCGCGGCCTCGTGACACCGAAGACCCCCGGCACGCTCAAGATCGACACGCCGGCCGGCCTCGTCACCGCCACTTATGTGCAGAACGGCCCTTATGTGGACTCGGTCCGCATCACCAACGTCGCGTCATACCTGCACGCGAGCGGCCTCACCGCCCATGTCGAAGGGCTTGGCGAGATCACGGCTGACGTCGCCTATGGCGGCAATTACTACGCCATCATCGATGCGCAGGCCGCGTTCAGCGACATCGCCGATGTGACCCCGTCTGACCTGCTTCGCTGGAGCCCCAAGGTGCGCGTGGCCTTCAAGGCGAAAGACAGCTTCGTCCACCCCGAAAACCCGGCCATCAACGGCCTCAGCCATGTGCAATGGACCGGCAAACCCCAGCACCCCGAAGCCCACGCCCGCAACGCCGTGTTCTACGGCGACAAGGCCATTGACCGCTCACCTTGCGGCACCGGCACCTCGGCCCGCATGGCCCAATGGGCGGCGAAAGGAAAGCTCAAGGTCGGTGACGACTTCATCCACGAAAGCATCATCGGCACGCTGTTTCGCGGGAGGGTGGAAGCCGCTGCCAAAGTCGGCAGCCATGACGCGATCATCCCCTCAATCGAGGGTTGGGCGCGGATGACTGGCTACAACACGATCTTCATCGATGATCGCGATCCGCTGTGGGCGGGATTTCAGGTGAAGGATTGAGGCAGTCGTGCGTGACATGGCAAAATTGCTAACCCACATCAAGCCGCCCGCACCGCAATCCGTTCCAATCCATCCCCCAGCGCCCGCTTCGCCTCCATCAGATCGAACGCGTTCTGCAACTTCAGAAAATAGCCCTCGGACAACCCGAAATAGCGGGTCAGCCGCAAATCCGTGTCTGCCGAAACACCGCGCTTGCCGAGCACGATCTCGTTGATGCGGCGCGGCGGGACATGGACACTGCGAGCCAGTGCATTCTGGCTGATGTCCATCGGCTTCAGGAAATCCTCCAGTAGCACCTCACCCGCATGCGGATTTGGCAGCAGATCATCAGTGGTAATCGACGATTTCGACATCGCTTGCTCCTTCTTCACTCCAGCGAAAACAGATACGCCACTGGTCATTGATGCGGATCGAATGTTGTCCGGCACGGCCACCCTTCAACGCTTCGAGGCGGTTTCCCGGTGGCACGCGCAAATCATCAAGCCTCGACGCAGCTTCAAGTTGGCGGAGTTTTCTGAGCGTAGTGGCCTGGATATCCGGCGGAAACCGCCGACTTCGCTCGCCATCCCAGATGCGACGTGTTTCCGTATCTGCAAAGCTTTTGATCACGAGAGACCATAACGCATGACGTTATATAACGCAAGCCGTTATGCCTCAAGAGCAAACCATCATGTGTGGGGCAAGCCTGACCCTGCCTGAATGACGGTGGCATGCTCTCCATTGCATGAACTCTTTGAGCGCTGATCGCGGGCGTTCCATTTTCCCCGCATATGTAAGCACTGGATCGCACCGTATGTGCAGTTGTAAAGTGAGGGCCATCTGCGCGGAACACAAAAACCCGGCCTTCCCATCGCAGGATTTCTGATCGAATAATACCGCTCCAACAGCATTTCATGCGGCAACCCCGCTGAAAAATATCACATCGTAAAAAAGCTGTTCTTTTTTCCGGCCGAATGCCGAAAATGATTGTCGGGCTCATGACCTGTTGCTAGCAATGGATTGCATGTTGAAAACGAAGGCCGGATGCGCTCGCAGTGCATGAAGAAGCCTTCATGGCATGCAGCAGAGGGGTCACGCGTTACATGGAAATCTTTCTGCAGCAGCTCATCAACGGGCTGACACTCGGATCGATCTACGGTCTCATTGCAATCGGCTACACGATGGTGTTCGGCATCATCGGCATGGTGAACTTCGCGCATGGCGATGTGTTCATGCTGTCCTGCTTCATTGCACTGATCTTCTTCATGATCCTGTCATCGGCGCTGGGCGTCGGCATGGTCGTGGTGGCGCTGCTGCTGGTGCTGGTGCTCGGCATGGCGGTGACCGCCCTGTGGAGCTGGGCCATCGAGCGCATTGCCTACAGGCCTCTTCGCGGCTCGTTCCGCCTCGCCCCCCTCATCTCCGCCATCGGGATGTCGATCTTTCTGATGAACCTCGTGCAGGTCATCCAGGGCCCGCGCAACAAGTCGATCCCGCCCATCGTCGATGGCGGATTCCTGTTCTTCGCATCGGGCACATATCCGGTCAGGCTGGCCTACAAGCAGGTCATCATCATGGGTGTGACAGCCGTGCTGCTGCTGGCCTTCTGGTATCTGGTGCAGAAAACCTCGCTCGGCCGGGCCCAACGCGCCTGCGAGCAGGACCGCAAGATGGCGGCGCTGCTCGGCATCGATGTCGACCGCACGATCTCCGCCACATTCGTGATCGGAGCCGCGCTCGCCGCCGTCGCAGGGGTGATGTATCTCCTGCAATATGGCGTGATCAGTTTCCACGACGGCTTCGTGCCCGGCGTCAAGGCCTTCACCGCTGCAGTGTTGGGCGGCATCGGCTCGCTGCCCGGCGCAGTCCTGGGCGGGCTGATCATCGGCCTCATCGAAACCTTCTGGTCCGCCTACTTCTCCATCGACTACAAGGACGTGGCGGCCTTCTCGATCCTCGCCATCGTGCTGATCTTCCTGCCGTCCGGCATTCTCGGACGGCCAGAAGTGGAGAAAGTCTGATGGCGAAAGCGGACACCCGCTCATCCGAGCAAGCAGCCCTCGTCCAGCAGGGCATGCTTCCGGCGCTGAAGGAGGCGGCCTTCGCAGCGCTCGTCACCTTCGGGCTGTGCATCCCGATCGTCGCCTATGGCACACGGCAGGATCTCAACAACCGGCTCATCCTCGATGCGCGATGGGATGCCGTGGCCTGGGCCTGCATCATCGTCTTTGCCGGTCGCCTGCTCGTGGCGCTCAACAAGCAGCGCCGCGCGGCCGGGGGCGGCCCGCTCGTGTCGATGCCAAACGCGCTCGCGCCCACCGTTGCCCGGCTGATGCCGATCCTGGCGCCCCTCGCCGTCGGCTTTCTATTCGCGTTTCCGGTCATCGCCATCTACGGCTCGGGTTGGGGCGGTGCGATCAAGTGGATCGACAATTTCGGCGTGCAGATCCTGATCTATGTGATGCTGGGCTGGGGCCTCAACATCGTCGTCGGCCTCGCGGGCCTTCTGGATCTGGGTTATGTCGCGTTTTACGCGGTTGGAGCATATTCCTACGCCCTGTTTGCCACCAAGGTCATCCCGGCCACCTATCCGGCGCTCGGCGTCTGGGCCTTCTGGGTCTGCCTGCCCGTGGCGGGGCTGCTCGCAGCCTTCTGGGGCGTGCTGCTGGGTTTTCCGGTGCTCAGGCTGCGCGGCGACTATCTGGCCATCGTCACGCTGGCCTTCGGCGAGATCATACGTCTCGTCCTGATCAACTGGATCGATTTTTCCGGTGGCTATGCCGGCATCTCGACCATTCCGCGCCCGAGCTTCTTCGGCATCCCTTTCAATGCCAGCGACACCGGTTTCGCTGCCGTGTTCGGGCTTGAGTTCACGCCGCTCTACCGCACGATCTTCCTGTATTATGTGATCCTGATGCTGGCGCTGCTGACCGCCTATGTCACGGTCCGGCTGCGGCGGATGCCGGTCGGGCGGGCCTGGGAGGCTCTGCGTGAGGACGAGATCGCCTGCCGTTCGCTCGGCATCAACACCACCAGCACGAAACTCACGGCCTTCGCCATCGGCGCGGGCTTCGGCGGCATCGCAGGGGCCTTCTTCGCCGCTCGGCAGGGCTTCATCAGCCCCGAAAGCTTTACCTTCATGGAATCGGCCGTGGTGCTGGCCATCGTCGTGCTGGGCGGCATGGGTTCGCTCTGGGGCGTCGCCATCGCGGCGGTCGCGATGATCGGCGGGCCGGAGCTGATGCGCGAGATGGACCTGCTCAAGGCCGTCTTCGGGCCTGATTTCGACCCGACCAAATACCGCATGCTGATCTTCGGCCTCGCCATGGTCGTGATCATGATCTGGAAGCCGCGCGGCCTGATCTCGACGCGCGAGCCGACAGCCTTCCTGAAGGAGAGCAAATCCGTGTCAGGTTCGCATGTGAAGGAGGGTCACGGCTGATGGCAACCTCAGCTCCCCTGCTCAAGGTCGAGCACGTCACCATGCGCTTCGGCGGCCTGGTGGCCGTCAACGACCTGTCGTTCGAGGTCCGCAAGGGCGACATCACGGCGCTGATCGGTCCCAACGGGGCCGGCAAGACCACGGTGTTCAACTGCATCACAGGCTTTTACAAGCCGACCGAAGGCATGATGACTCTCACCCATGATGATGGCACCAGCTTCCTTCTGGAGCGCATGCCGGATTTCAAGATTTCAGCCCATGCCAAGGTGGCGCGGACCTTCCAGAACATCCGGCTGTTTTCGGGCCTGACTGTTCTGGAGAACCTGCTGGTCGCACAGCACAATGTGCTGATGAGGGCGTCCGGTTGGACGGTCGGCGGCCTGCTCGGCATCGGCGGCTACAAGACAGCTGCCAGGGCTTCCGTCGAGAAGGCGAAATACTGGCTCAACAAGACCAGACTGACAGACCGCGCCGACGATCCGGCGGGCGATCTGGCCTATGGCGACCAGCGTCGCCTTGAGATCGCGCGCGCCATGTGTACCGAGCCGCAGTTGCTATGCCTCGACGAGCCCGCCGCGGGCCTCAACCCGCGCGAAAGCCTTGAACTGAACAACCTGCTGCGCTCGATCCGTGCTGATGATGGCGTCTCGCTCTTGCTGATCGAACACGACATGAGCGTGGTGATGGAAATCTCGGACCATGTCGTCGTGCTCGACTACGGCACCAAGATTTCCGACGGCACGCCGAAAGAGGTGCAGAACGATCCGAAGGTCATCGCCGCCTATCTGGGCGTCGAGGACGAAGAGGTTGAAGCTGCCGAAGCGGAGGCTGGTGTCATATGAGCACGCTGACACAAGCTGCGACTGAAACCACCGCGCCACGCGGCAATCCCCTGCTGTCGGTGCGCGGCGTCAAGACCTATTACGGCAACATCATCGCGCTGAAAGGCGTCGATATCGATGTGCATGAGGGCGAGATCGTCACGCTGATCGGTGCCAACGGCGCGGGCAAATCGACATTGATGATGACAATCTTCGGCAATCCGCGTTGCCGCGAAGGCGTCATCACGTATGC
>JANMHN010000479.1:0-2552 GCA_031375185.1 Allobosea sp.
TACCTTGCGAGGTTCGACGACGCCTCGGCGGGAGCCACGATATAGTAGGCCGGGAGCGCATATTTCGTATGGGGCAGCGAGATGTTGACGATCTCGGCACCGGCGGCCTTCAGCCAGTCGATCCCATCCTGCCAGAGCTTCTCGATTTCCTCTGGCATGCCGTCGATGCGGTATTCCTTCGGAATGCCGATCTTCATGCCCTTCACGGAGCGGCCGATGGCCTGCTCGTAGTCCGGAACGGCAATGTCGACCGATGTGGTGTCTTTCGGGTCATGGCCAGACATGGAGCGCAGCATCACTGCACAGTCACGCACCGTCTTGCCGATCGGGCCTGCCTGATCGAGCGAGGAGGCAAACGCGACCACGCCCCAGCGCGAACAGCGGCCATAGGTCGGCTTGATGCCGACAGTGCCGGTGAAGGCCGCAGGCTGGCGGATCGAGCCGCCTGTGTCGGTCGCGGTCGCCGCGAGGCAAAGGTTCGCGGCAACAGCGGAAGACGAACCGCCCGACGAGCCGCCGGGCACGAGATAGGCCCCCTCCACCGCGCCGCCGCCGATGCCGACATTGGAACCCGCGCGCCGCCAGGGATTGATCACATTGCCGAAGGCGCTGGTCTCGTTGGACGAGCCCATGGCGAACTCGTCGTTGTTGAGCTTGCCCAGCATGACCGCGCCGTCGCGCCACAGCTGACTGGTAACGGTCGATTCGTAAGTCGGCACGAAGTTGCGCAGGATGTTGGAGCAGGCCGTCGTGCGGGTGCCCGCCGTGCAATACAGATCCTTGATGCCAAGCGGCAGACCTTCCAGCGCTCCGCCCTCGCCTTTCGCGAGCTTCGCGTCAGAGACGGCGGCTTGGTTCAGGGCGATCTCGGGCGTCTCAAGAACATAGGCATTCAGCATCCGCGCCGCCTCGACCGCAGCGATGTGCGCCTTGGCGAGTTCAGTGGCGCTGAAGGCCCTGGCACGCAGCCCATCGCGCGCTTCGGTCAGGGTGAGTTTTGTCAGGTCGGTCATCGTGGTCTTTTCAGTGATAACTGGAGTTCGGGACCCCGGGTTCTGCTGCGCAGCCCCGGGTTGTTGGAGTGACGCTTGGGCGTCACTCCACCACCTTCGGCACCATGAAATAATCGTCTTCCGATTGCGGGGCATTCTGCACGATCTGCGCGGCGATCTCGCCGTCATCGACCACATCGGCACGCTTTTTCATCACCATCGGCATCACCGAGGTCATCGGCTCTATGCCATCCACATCAACCTCGTTGAGCTGCTCCACAAAAACCAGCATGGCGTTGATCTCGCCCTGCATGGTCGCGACATCTTCAGCCGGCAAGGCTATGCGCGCCAGGTGGGCAACACGCTTGACGGTGGCAGCATCTACGGACATGGGCAGATCTCCGGCATGTGAGCCATGATCACATCGGCAATGACCATACCATCACCCCACGGCTAACGCGCTATAGCGGCCAGCCATCCTTGCTGCAATCGGCAAGCGCGCACTCTTGCGAAAGATGCGTGCGTCATTGTGGGCAAGGGTGCAGGGCTCTATGACAAGGGCTCAAACGTGCCGAAAGTTGACCCGTGCCCCTTGTCGAACTGACTGCGATGCCGGATGCCCTGCTGCGCCACCAGCGCCTGCTCGGCCTTGATCTCGGCACCAAGACCATCGGACTTGCTCTCTCCGATGTGGAGCTGACCATCGCCAGCCCGCTCGAAACCATTTCCAGGGTCAAATTCACGAAGGACGTGCAGGCCATGCTCACCATTGCCGCGAGATATGGCGTTGGCGGACTGGTGATGGGCCTTCCGATCAACATGGATGGCACCGAAGGGCCCCGCGCGCAATCGACGCGAGCCTTCGTGCGCAACCTTCTGCCGCTGACGGCCATGCCGGTGACATTCTGCGACGAACGCATGTCCACGATGGCGGTGACGCGCGCCCTGCTGGAAGCAGACACCTCGCGCGCGCGGAGGGCCGAACTGGTGGACAAGATGGCGGCTGCCTACATCCTGCAAGGCGCACTTGACAGGATGAGAACGAACATGACCGACGAACCTTACGGCTCGCCGGTCATGGGAGGATGATGCAACCGTCGCGCTTGATGATGCGGATCAGTTGAAGATGTTGCGGCCTGGCTGGCCCGGATTGTAGCGCCCACGGCTGTGATCGGGCTCCTGGCCCCAGGACTGACCTCGGGGCTGGCCATAGTAGTCGATCTGGGGCTGGCGGCTGCGTTCTCCGCGCGCCTGTTGCCTGACATATTCGCGGCGCGCACGCTCCTGCGCCTTCAACTGCTCTTTCTCCCGGCGGCTGATGCGCGGTTCGCCATAACCCTGGTCAATCACGCGGTCATTGTAGAAGCGCGGATCCTGGCGGTAGTAGCGCGGCGCATACTGAGGCTCGTATTGACGCTGATACTGCGGCTCATAATATTGCACCTGACGCTGCGGGGCATAAAGCGGGCGGCCATAGGCATCGACCGGGTTGCTCCACTGGTCGGAATAATAAGCGCCTCGACGCTCGTCGCGCTGTGATGCTGCGGCAGCGGCAGCGAT
>JANMHN010000488.1:0-5679 GCA_031375185.1 Allobosea sp.
GTTCGCAAGGGCTTTCACACCGCGCCCGCGCCTTCCAGAAACTGGCAAAGGCCTGCCTGCCCGCATCCTGACGAGGAGACCTCACATGTCCGAACCTGCCATCAAGGTCGCCGTCGTGCCGGTGACACCCTTCCAGCAGAATGCGTCGATCATCTGGTGTACCAAGACGATGCAGGCTGCCATCGTCGATCCGGGCGGCGACGTGCCGAAGCTGATTGACGCTGCGAAGAAGCTGGCCGTCACGCCAGTGGCGATCTGGCTGACCCATGGCCATATCGACCATGCAGGCGGTGCTGCAGAGCTGAGCGAAGCACTCCATGTTCCGATCACAGGCCCGCACGAGGACGACCAGTTCCTGATGGACAATCTGGCCGAACAGGGCCGGATGTTCGGCATAGGTGGCTCACGGGCCGTTACATCCGGGCGTTATCTGACCGATGGCGACAAGGTGATGCTTGGTGACAACAGCTTTGCCATCATGCACGTGCCCGGACACTCACCAGGTTCGGTGGTGTTCTACCATGAGCCGACACGCTTCATGCTGGCAGGCGACACGCTGTTCCAGGGTTCCATCGGGCGCACGGACTTCCCCTATGGCGACCACGATCTCTTCATCCGCTCGATCAAGGCCAAGCTGATGACGTTGCCGGATGATGTGACCTTCCTTCCGGGCCATGGTCCCGCCTCCACGATCGGTACCGAGCGGGCGAACAATCCCTACATCAGGTAAACACAGGCACTCTCGCACAGCGCAACTGTGGCATGGTTAACCTTCCATTGAGAGAGCTGTGGGACACTCATGGTGCGGAACTGGCATGTAGCCGGTCGGAGTGTGGCGTATGCGTATCTGCGGTCCCTTTCGTGTGACCTTTCAACTCGGTTTCGGTGCCATGCTGCTGGTCCCTGCCTTCGGCCAGCCATCCCTGCCACCTTTATCCGGAAACACACTTCCGCTGACGACAGCGCCACAAACCACGCAGGCCGTTGTCGAGGAAGCCAAGGCCGCCCTGCCCCGGCACAATCACCCGATGTATGGCCCGAACACGCTCGAGCACACCCGTGCGGCCCTGGCCTTCTATGAGGAACTGGCCTCCAGCGGCGGCTGGCCCATGCTGACGGGCCAGATCCAGGGACTGAAACCCGGCTCGACCGGCGCACTGGTCGAACGGCTGAAGGTGAGGCTGATCCTGACCGGGGACATGGAACCTGAAGCTGCGCATGGCGAGACATTCGACACCGCGACCGAAGAAGCGCTGAAACGCTTTCAGGTGCGCCACGGGCTTTCGCAGACCGGAACGGTCGGCAGGCTGACGACGCGCGCACTGAATGTGCCCGTTGATGTGCGGCTGAATCAGTTGCGCGCCTCGATCCACAGGCTCGAGGGCAATGCCTTTGCCTTCACCAGCCGCTATGTGGTGGTGAACATTCCCGGTGCGCAGGTCGAGGCCATCGACAATGACGTGGTCGAGCGGCGGCATGTGGCCATCGTCGGGAGGCCTGACAGGCCGTCCCCGGTTCTGGCCACCCGGATTTCAGCGGTCAACCTCAATCCGAACTGGACCGTGCCGACATCCATCGTCAAGGCGGACATCATCCCGCAGATGCGCAAGGATGCAGGATTCCTGGCCAAGCATCACATGCGGGTGATTGGTGCAGGCAACCAGGAAATCGACCCGAAGACGATCAACTGGGCAACCTTGCAGAACCCGAACTTCTACATCAAGCAGGATCCCGGACCCACCAACTCGCTTGGCCAGATGCGCATCGACATGCCGAACACGCATGCCGTTTTCATGCACGACACGCCCAAGAAGGAGCTGTTCCGAAACGACGTGCGCTTCAACTCGTCCGGCTGCGCTCGCGTTGATGGCGTGAAGGATCTGGCGCTCTGGCTCCTGAAGGGCAGCGAATGGGATCAGGTGAAAGTGGATGCGGCGCTGGCCATCGGCGAACGCAAGGACATCAAGCTGGCCAGGTCCGTCCCCGTCGCCTGGGTCTATCTCACGGGCTGGGCCGCTGGCGACGGCCTGATCCATTTCCGCGACGACATCTACGGCCTCGACACGCCTGAAGGACTGGTCACGTCCACCATCACCCCTCGCAAACCTGCGGCCGTCAAACCGGCTGCCTTGCCGATGCCTCCGCAGCGCCAGCAGGCTTCTTCCGAGCCGGCACGCAACAGCCCCGACCCGTCGTCCGGACCGAAAGCGTCGCCCGCAACTTATCGTTGAGGTCAGGCACCCGCCGATCGATTACGAAGTTCGGGACGTTACAGAGCTGGATCAGGCCATCTCGCGTCTGCGTGAAAGAAACAGGATGCCGAGTGTCGCCGCAGCCATGAACAGTCCCGCTGCCGCAGCAATATAGTTGCCTCCCAGCAGAGGCCAGATGCCTACAGCCACCATGGTCAGCGCAACGAGTTCGATGAGCGTGACCGTGATCGGGCTCTTCATGCGGCGGCGTATCATGCCGGTTCTGGCCAGCTTCGGCTGATGCCAGAGATTGACGAAGATGGCGCTGACGATCGCCAGCGCGACCCCCAGCAAGCTCACCAGCCCTGTCCAGGCATCAAACCACAAGACGAGCATCAGGGGTGGTGCGGCAAACACCGCCGCAAGCCAGGCAATCGCACCCAGGCGGGCACGCTGGCGCAAGCGGGGGTCAAGCGGCGCGGTCATGGCGAGTTCGGATGCCTCGTCCGCCGACAGCGCAATCCAGGTCAGCCCGCCGGCAATCTGGCCACACAGGACAATCAGGACGGGCGCAAGGGCGGACGCATCGTTTGCACCGGACACCACCCGATATGTCGTCACGATCGCGATCGGGATCAGGAAAATGCACTGCATGAGAATCTGCGACAAAAGCCAGGGATCACGCAGGATGATCCGCCGTTCCTTCAGCATCAATGATGCCACAGGCGATGTCCCGAATGAGGCGCGGCTGCGCCGGGTGCGGGCGGGAGCGGCTGCCGCCGAGCCTGCTGCCAGCACGGCATTGCGCACAAAGCTATCGGCCAACCCGATGAACATCAATGCGGAAAACAGGCATGCCAGCGCCACGATGCCAGCCAGCGCGGGCAGATCACCGGTCATGGCGCGGGCGGGCAGGCTCGCCAGTTGCCATTCCAGCGCCTGCGGGTTGACGGCGTAGGCAGCGACAAGGGCGTCCTTCGGTCCCGGACCAAAGATCGTGTCCCACTGAACCATCACGAGGACGAGCAGGCCAGCGAACGCGGCCGCAACCTGCGCGGCGACACGTGTGCTGCGAATGCCGATGAGGCGCACCAGAGCCATGGCGATGCCGATGGCCAGCGCCGTTGCCGCCAGCGACAGCGCCACGATCAATGGCAGGCCGGCGAGCCAGTGCGGACCATGCAGCAGGGCGAGAAGCAGCAGCATGGGCGCTGCGTAAAGACCGGCCTTCGCAAAGGTTAAACCGAAGACGTTGAGCGCCCTGACCAGCAGCACGGTGCGCGGCGAAAGAGGCGCCGAGAACAGCAGATCATAATCGCCGCGCGCATAAAGCGCATGGGCCGCCGAATCCAGCGCTGCGGACACCAGCAGGATGAACAGGAAGGCGATGTTGATGCCGAGCGTGACCTGCACCCTGGGGTCGGCGGGATCAAGGCTGTCCGCCGTCACGAGCAGGAGATACGACACACCGAAGATGATTGCAGAGACAGCCAGCAGCATGCCGCCGATGCGCCAGGGGCGCAGCGCGGTCCTTGGCCCCGCCATATCGGCCATGCCGCGAAGAGCAAGGCGCGCTTCATGCGCCAGCACGGCACGGGTCGCGCCTGAGATCGGCACGCCCATCTCAGGCAGCCTCTTCGCGGGCGACAACATCAAGAAAGACATCTTCCAGGGTCGAACCTTGAGAAGCGCCGCCAGCGCGCAGCTCCGCCATCGTGCCTTCGCACACCAGCCTCCCATTGCGGATGATGCCGATGCGGTCGCTCAGGCGCTCTGCCACTTCGAGGATATGCGTGGTCAGGATGACCGTCGACCCGCCCGCAACGCGCGCCTGCAGCAACTCCTTCACATGGCGCGCCATGGAGGCATCAAGCCCGGTCAGTGGCTCGTCGAGGATCAGCAATGCGGGATCATGGATCAGGGCACCAGCGAGCGCGACCTTCTGGCGCATGCCTTTGGAAAAACCTTCGCAACGCTGGTCGGCCACGAGGCCGAGGTCCAGCGTGGCCAGAAGTTCATCACGCCGCCGCTTCGCGATGACAGGCTGCACCTGCCAAAGCCCGGCCACGAAATCGAGATACTCCACCGGCGTCAGCTTGTCATAGACCATCGGTTCGTCCGGCAGCCATGCCACGACGCGCTTTGCCGCCACCGGATCACGCATGCGGTCGATGCCGCAGATGGTGATGTCGCCAGCATCCGGCGCAAGCAGCCCCGCGACGATGCGCAAGGACGTGGTCTTGCCAGCGCCATTCGGCCCCAGCAACGCATAAAGCTCGCCGCGCCGCACCGTGAGATCGAGCCCCTTGACGGCCGTGAAGCTGCCAAAGCGCTTCACCAGACCCCTGACTTCCAGCGCAACAGACGGCGCATCACACCCTTGCATCAAACCAGCTCCCGACATCACACGGGAACATACATCGCGGCTGGTGACGGGCTGGTTAAAGCGACCATGACAGGTTGAAGGGATGGTTGTTTGCAATAGACGGGCTGGTTTCGTTCTGCTTATGTCTTGTCAGGTCCGGGCGAGCTTCATGACGCGCACATTCTACGAGTTCTTTGCTGGCGGGGGGATGGTCCGGGCCGGGCTGGGCGCAGGTTGGCATTGCCTTTTCGCCAACGATATCGACATCAAGAAGGCTGTCGTCTATCGGGCGAACTGGGGCGAAAGCGCGTTCCGCTGTGAAGACGTGGAGAAGCTCACGGCAACCGATCTGCCAGGCCACGCTGACCTCGCATGGGCCTCGTTTCCATGCCAAGACTTGTCTCTGGCAGGCAAGGGTGCTGGCTTGAAAGGCGAGCGCTCAGGAACCTTCTGGGCTTTCTGGTCATTGATGAAGGGTCTGCGCGAGCAGGGCCGCGGGCCATCTGTCATCGCGCTTGAGAACGTGAACGGCTTGATCACCAGTCATGTTGGCGCTGACTTCCGCGAACTTGTGACAGCCATGGTGGCCATCGGCTACCGCGTCGGCGCCATGACCATCAACGCCGAGCGTTTCGTGCCGCAATCGCGCCCCCGTGTTTTCTTCGTGTGCGTCAGGAATGACATTGCCATCAATCCCGAATTGATCTGTGCTGCGCCTCCGGCCTGGTGTTCGAGCGCTGCACTACTGAACATCGCTGGCCAGCTCGACGGTTACACCGCGCAAAACTGGGTCTGGTGGCGATTGCCCGAACCGCCTGCACGCAGCGTCAGTTTTGCTGACATCATCGAAGCTGATCCATCTGGCGTTGAATGGCATTCTTCCAGCCAGACCGCCAAGATCATCGGCATGATGTCGCCGTTGAATCGGGCCAAACTCGATGCGGCCAAGCTGAAAGGGCGCATGCAAATCGGGGGGGTCTATCGCCGGACGCGCCCCGATGGGCACGGCAATAAGGTACAGCGTGCCGAAGTCCGTTTTGACGGGATATCGGGCTGCCTGAGAACCTCGGCAGGTGGCTCCAGCCGTCAGGTCGTGATCGTGGTCGAGGGCAACGCCGTCCG
>JANMHN010000027.1:0-24108 GCA_031375185.1 Allobosea sp.
GATACGCCCGCCAAGCGCATCTATCTTGCCGTGCAGCTCATGTATCTCGATCAAGATGTTGGTAAGCATCATGAAATTTATTTCACGCTGGTGCGTGAATTTCTCGAGGCCGTGCCCAGTTCCGCGCCGATGGTGGCCGACCTTAATAACCGCATTTTAAATGGTGATCTCTACAAGGCTCTGAAAGCAGCCAAGAAGCTGATCACATATGAGAGCGAGCTTTTAGATCATGTCCTACGCGGCCAACGCATACGCGAAGACAGCCCAGGCGGCACCGACAAGCCCGCGTGAACTGGAAGCCCATGTCCTGATCAAGTCGGCCTCGCGCCTGCAACTGATCAAGGAAAGCTGGGACACCAAAAAAGACGAGCTTGATGCAGCTCTCATCATCAACCGCAAGATCTGGACCATCCTTGTTGCGGCAGTCTCGTCCGAAGACAGCCAGTTGCCACTCGACGTGAAGCGCAACATCATCGGTCTGGGCATGTTCATCTTCAATCACACCATCGCGCTGACAGCGATGAGCGATGTGGATCCGGCCAAGCTGCAGGTGCTGATCAACATCAACCGCGAAATCGCCGCCGGCCTGCGTGGCCGCGCAAACGCGGAAAGCCCGCCAGGTGCGGCCTGACAGGGCGCTTCACACCCCCACCGCCCTCACCTGCCCGACCTCAATGCCGTTCCAGTTGCGCAGGCGCGGCGCGGCCAGCCTGTTGACGGTGTCATGCTGATGGCCCTCGAGGGTCAGCAGCCTGCCGATCAATGTTGCCATCACCGATTCCGAGGCGCGCGTCGCGCCGTCATCGATCTTGAGCGCGATCCCGAGCCCGAGTTCCGGCAGCGCGCCGCAGAACACGGCTTCCGCCCCGGTCTTGGTGAAGGCGCGAGCACCCAGAGCCTCCATCAGCACCGTGTCGAAACGACCGGTTCCGGCCACCATGGACGGATTGGCCGCCACCGCCGCCCGTATGCGGCGGGTGGCTTTCGCCCGCTCCGGCCCCATCACGGCTCCCTTGCCGCCACCAGCGCCAAAGCGCGCAAAGCCCAGAGCCATGGCACTGAGCGGAATGGCATAGGTCGGGATCGAGCAGCCATCCGTGCCTGACAATTCGAGATCATGCACAGCGTCCGTCATCTCGGCAAGCGCCCCGCGCACCTCGCCCTGCACCCGGTGCTCTGCCGTCACATAACCTTTCGGATCTTCATCCAGCCCGCAGGACAGGCAGACGAAACCCGCATGCTTGCCCGAGCAATTGTTGTGGAGAGCTGTCGGCATGGCGCCTGACGCCGCCAGCGCCCTCGCGGCCTTGTCAAAGCCTGGCCAGTGCGAACCACATTCCAGGCTCGATATGTCGCGCCCGGCCTTGGCCAGCATGGACGCCGAGGCAGCCGTGTGATGCGTCTCCCCGGAATGGGACGAGCAGCACAGCGCGATTTCAGCAGGAGTCAGGCCAAACCTGTCGGCAAAGCCGCCCTCGACCAGCGGCAGCACCTGCAATGCCTTGACCGCCGAACGCGGAAACACAGGCAGCGACACGTCCCCCTTGCTGAGGACAACCGCACCATCCGCGTCCATCACGACAAACGCGCCACGATGACGCGATTCAGCCGCGCCGCCGCGTGTCACCTCGACCAGAACCGGATTGTCCATCATGTGCCTCTTGATATGCCTCCGAACGGTCATGTCGGATGCGCCGCGCCATGTCAAAGCCCTGCCGGAAATGCGGCCATGACTTAAACGCGCCGCGAAAACGTGGCCCGGATTTCGCTTGCCGCTCGCCTTTCCGGCGAGCTTCCCTTACTTTGCCGATGAGGAGAGCGGTGATGTCGGATTATGAGATTGAATACAACAACCGGGCACGCGTTCCCGAGCACGTCGAGATCATTCCCGGCTGGGCGCGGGATGCCGCCGCCTATCGGGCAGAGGCTTCCTGCGAGCTTGGCGTGTCCTATGGGCCGGCACCGCGCCAGTATTATGATCTGTTTCGCCCGCAGACGATGAAGGCTGATGCGCTGGCCGTGTTCCTGCATGGTGGCTACTGGCAGGCCCTGGACCCGTCCTCCTTCAGCCACACGGCAAAGGGCCTGAACGCGCGCGGCGTCGCCGTGGCCGTGATCGGCTACAATCTGTGCCCGCTCGTCACCATCGCCGACATCATCGGCGAGGTCCGTTTTGCCTGCGCGGCCCTGCACCGCCGCTTCCAGTTGCCGCTGGTGGCCTACGGCCATTCCGCCGGCGGGCACCTGGCAGCCTGCATGCTCGCGACCAACTGGCTTTCCGTGGCCAGCGACATGCCACCACAACTTGTCCGCGCGGGCTATGGGATTTCTGGCCTGTACAACCTCAAGCCTCTCACCGAAACCAGCATCAACACAGCGCTTCAGCTCAGTTTCGAGGAAGCAGAGCGTCAGAGCCCGTTTTTCTGGCCAGCGCCGTCACGCCTGACCTTCGACGCTGTCGTCGGCGGTGACGAGAGTGACGAATATCTCAAGCAAAGCCGCCGCCTGGTCGATGTCTGGGGCCTCGAAAGCGTCATCACACGTTATGAGGATATCGCTGGCGCCAACCATTTCACGGTCATCGCGCCGCTGGCCGACGCGGACAGCGCCATGACGCGCCGTGTAGCCGAGCTTTGCGGCGCTTGATCGGGCGCACGGATCGTTTATGCGGTAACAGCAGAACCGGAGCCATCCATGCAGACCTTTTTCGTCGAGATCAAATGCAAGCTCGGCAAGACCTACGAGGTCGCCACCGCGCTGGCCGACCGGGAAATCGCTTCGGAGATTTATTCGACTGCCGGCAATTATGACATCCTGGCCAAGTTCCACATCCCGAGGGATGTCGATATCGGCCATTTCATCGCCCAGAACGTGCAGACCGTGCCCGAAATCCAGGACACGCACACGATCATCACCTTCAAGGCATTCTGAACGCGCGAGACATCAACAAACCCCTGAGCCTGTCGAAGGACGAGGATTCCAGCGTTTGCAAATCCTGGATCTCACCCTTCGACGGGCTCAGGATGAGGAGCTTGGATTGGCTGTCATCACCCGCTAGCCTCCTCTGTCAGCCGTGACAGGAACGCGTTGCATGTCGCCAGTTCAGTCAGCTCGATGAACTCGTCGGCCTTGTGCGCAGGCTCGATCGAGCCGGGCCCGACGACCACCGCCGGAATGCCCGCCATCGCGGTGAACAGCCCCGCTTCCGTGCCGAACGCGACCTTGCCGTGATCATTCCGCCCGGCCAGCTTCTTGGCCAGCGAAACCACCGGCGCATCGGGCGCAGTATCGAGCCCGGCAAAGCTGGTGTAGATCTCGAAATCGATGCCGGAGGCCGGATCAACCGCCTGCATCCGCGGCTCCAGCACGTGTTTCGCATAGGCACGCGCCTCTTCGACCAGAGCATCCCCGTCATCCTGCGCAATCACGCGATATTCGTAGATGATCTCGGCTGCCGCCGGCACGATGTTGAGGGCCGTGCCGCCCCTGAACACACCGACATGGGCTGTCGAATGGGTGATGTCGTAGAGCGGATCACGCACGCCATCTGTCATCAGCCGCTCGGCCTGTCCGCGGATGAACGCCACCAGCAGCGCACCAAACTCGACCGCATTCACATAAAGTGGCGCGAGCGATGAATGGGCGTTGCTGCCCCGCACCGTGACGCGGATGCTGCGCTTGCCCTTGTGCCCGATGACGACAGTCATCGAGGTCGGCTCGCCGATGAACGCCGCAACCGGTTTCATGATGCCGAACTCGCCGGCTGCAAGCCGCATCAGCAGGGGCCTCACGCCCACGCAGCCAACCTCCTCGTCATAGGAAAAGGCCAGATGGATCGGGCGAACCAGATCAGCCCTTGTCATGGCAGGCACAGCCGCAAGGCAGCAGGCGACAAATCCTTTCATGTCGACCGCGCCGCGCCCATAGGCCTTGCCATCGCGCATGCTCAGGCTGAACGGATCACTGGTCCAGTCCTGCCCGTCCACCGGAACGACATCCGTGTGGCCGGACAGCACATACCCTGCCGCCCCGCGTGGGCCGATCGTGGCGAAGAGCGAGGCTTTCTGCCCGGTCTCATCATAAGTGCGCTCGCCCGCGACACCATGCTGGCGCAGATACGCGTCGACCCAGTCGATCAGCGGCAGGTTGGAGTTGCGGCTTGTGGTGTCGAAGCTGACCAGCAGGCCAAGCAGGCGAAGCGTCTCGTCAAGATTGGCGGCCTCAGCGGTCGTGGCGTTCATGTTGTCCTCAGCGGATGGGAATGGTCAGGCCGTCATCGGGCTGGATGGCCTTCAAGGCGTCGGCAAAGCGGCGCGCGGCCGGCGATGCTGAACCGGAAGCGGGGAAGAGCAGCATCGTGGTGTAGGCGATGGCGGGATGAAATGGCCTTGCAACAAGCCCCTGAAGGCCAGATCCGAGCGACAGCGGGAACGGATTGATCAGGGCAAGGCCAACACCGCGCCGCACCAACTCGGCCACAAACGCCGATGTTGCAGCTTCGGCGACGATGCGCGGCTGGGCACCCATCACCGCGAAGTGCCTGTCGGCCTGCACGCGTGAGGGAAAACGCCGCGCCAGCGCAATCATCGCCTCTCCATCAAGGTCATCAGCCATGATGGATGGCTTCGTCGCGAGCCTGTGGCTGTCAGGCATCAGGCAATGCGCGACAGCTTCGCGCAACGGGTCTGCCCGCACACCCAGATGGCTGGCGGGTTGATCGACCAGGCCGATATCGGCAAGCCGGTCTGCAACGCTTGCCACCACCGAGGTTCCCGTGCCGATCTCGACCTGAATTGTCAGCTCGGGTTCGGCTTCCCTGAACTGCGCGACAATGTCCGGCAGCAGGAACTGCGCCAACGTGGGCGAGGCCGCGACCTTTAGCACGCCCCGTCTGGCAGGACCGTCGGGCCACAGCGCAATGCGGTCGAGCGCTGCGAAGATCGGTCGGGCCTCCTCCTCCAGTGCAAAGGCTTCGGCCGTCGGAACCAGCCTGCCGCCATCCCGTGCAAACAGGGCACGCTCGACCCGTGCTTCCAATGAAGCAATCGCCCGCGAAACAGCAGGCTGCGACACGCCAAGACTGGCCGCGGCAGAGGTGGTCTTGCGCGAGTGGATCAATGCGCGCAGGATTTCGAGCTCGCGAAGGCTCGGCCGTGCATCCGGTTCAGCGTCACGTCCAGGCATAAATCAATGCACTTTAGTTATACAATATTTGGTAGGTCATACTATTTACACATATTCATGAAAGTCAAACCAACCTCTCCACATGACAGGCGGCATGAGATTTGCTCGTATCCGTCTCGTGTCCGTCTGCAAATCCTGACCAGGCATAACTTTATGCGTTGTGATTATTCAAAACTGAATGACAAATAACAAACGCAAATATCTAGTGCCTAAAAAGCGCGATCATGCGCCTGCCACTTGCCGAAACGCATGGCGCATGCAGATTCATGTTTGGATGCCGCCGCAGGTTCAACCGAATGAACAGCCGTGCGGGGACGACGAGGGAGAATTTTGGATGAAACACATGAAGCTTCTCGCGCTGGCAGCCACAGCCATGCTGTCGATCATGAGCGCGGCTCAGGCACAGGAACTGCGCGTCGGACTTGCCTCCGAGCCCAGTTCGGTTGATCCGCATTATCACAACCTCAGCCCCAACAACATGCTGTCGTGGCAGGTGTTCGAGCCCCTCGTCGGTCAGGACAGCAAGCAGGCGCTGGAGCCAAGCCTTGCCGAAAGCTGGAAAGCAGTCGATGACAACACCTGGGAATTCAAGCTGCGCCGAGGCGTGAAGTTTTTTGACGGCACGGATTTCACAGCAGATGATGTGATCGCCACATTCAAGCGACTGCCCAACGTGCCGCGCTCGCCATCGAGCTTCGCATCATTCATCGCAGGCCAGACGATCGAGAAGGTCGATAGCCACACCATCCGCATCAAGACCGCGGCGCCTGCTCCTCTTGTGCCGACCAATCTCTCGACCTTCGGCATTGTCGCCAAGGCTTGCGCAGAAGGTTCCAGCACCGAGGACTTCAACGCGATGAAGTGCCAGGGTGGCACTGGGCCGTTCAAATACACGGAATTCAAACCCGGCGACCGCATCACAATGGAGCGTAACAATGCCTATTGGGGCAAGAAAGCCGATTGGGAAAAGGTGTCTTTCCGCTTTCTGACAGCGGCCCCGACCCGTGTGGCCGCCATGCTGGCTGGCGATGTGGATGTCATCGAAGGTGTTCCGCCGTCCGACATGGCGCGCCTCAAGGCCAATGCCAATCTCTCGGTTGTCGAAGAACTCTCGAACCGCGTGATCTATTTCCACATGGATCACTTCCGCGAAACCAGCCCATTCATCACTGCCAAGGATGGCTCAGCCATCAAGAACCCGCTGCGTGACCTGCGCGTGCGGCAGGCTCTGTCCATGGCGATCAACCGCCCCGCCATCGTCGAGCGCATCATGGAAGGCGCTGCCGTGCCTGCCGAACAGGTGCTGCCAGCCAGTTTCTTCGGCACGTCCAAGACCCTGAAGCCAACGGCGTTCGATCTGGCAGGTGCGCGAAAGCTCCTGGCGGATGCGGGTTTCCCCAACGGCTTCAAGATGAAGATGCACGGCCCCAATGGCCGCTACACCAACGACACCAAGATCATCGAGGCAGTTGCCCAGATGTTCACGCGTCTTGGCATCGACACCGAGCTTGAAACCATCCCGCCTGCCAACTTCTTCACCCGCGCCTCCACAGGCGCGAACGGCGAGCCGGAGTTCTCCTTCATCCTCGTCGGCTGGGGCGCAGGGACCGGTGAAACATCCGGCTCGCTCCTCGCGCTCTGCGGCACCTTCGACCGTGCGAAAGGCTCTGGAGGTGCCAACCGTGGCCGCTATTCCAGCAAGCCGATGGACGATGTGCTGACCGAAGCCTTGCGGACCGTTGATGACACAAAGCGCGCCGCACTTTTGGCGCGCACCTCGGAGTTGGCCATGAATGACCTTTGCATCATCCCGAGCCACTACCAGACCAACGTCTGGGCCTCGAAGAAAGGCATCAAGGTCACGCCGCGCGCCGATGAGTACACACTTGCCACAGGCATCTCGCGCTGAGGGCACACCTGCGTCATTCCGGGGCGCGCCAAAGGCGCGAGCCCGGAGTCCATCAGCGCTGTCTTTTGGTCATGGTCGCGCGCGCCCGATCATGGGTTCCGGGTTCCGCTCGCGCGGCCCCGGAATGACGCAGAGCGCATCAAGGTAGCCGAGGACAACACGCCATGCTCGCCTTCATTCTTCGACGCCTCGGGCAGGCCATGCTGGTCATCGGCGCGATGGTTGTCATCGTTTTCTTCGGCGTGAACGTCATCGGTGATCCCGTCTGGATGTTGATTTCACCGGAAATGGACCAGAACGCCATCGAAGCCACCAAGGTCGCCCTTGGCCTCGACAAACCGATCTGGGAGCAATTCATCTATTTTGTCGGCGGCGCGCTGCAAGGCGACATGGGCCGCTCGTTCGTGCATGGCGAGCCTGCGATCAAGCTCATTCTCAGCCGCATGCCGGCCACCATGGAACTGGCGCTGGTGGCCCTTCTGATGGCCGTGTTCATCGGCCTGCCACTGGGTGTCTATGCCGGCCTCAAGCCCGAAAGCCGCATCTCGAAGAGCATCATGGCGATTTCGATCCTCGGCTTCTCGCTGCCGACATTCTGGGTTGGCCTGATGCTGATCATGTTCTTCTCCGTGATGCTTGGCTGGCTGCCCGCCACGGGACGCGGCGACACGGTCCGCGTCCTCGGCATCGAGACATCGCTGTTCAGCTGGAACGGCTGGACCTATATCGCCCTGCCCGCGCTCAACCTGGCGCTTCTCAAGATCTCGCTCGTCATCCGCCTGGCCCGCGCCGGTGTGCGGGAAGCGGCGCTGATGGACTATGTGAAGTTTGCCCGCGCCAAGGGCCTGTCGCAGACGCGCATCGTCGGGGTCCATATCCTCAAGAACATCATGATCCCGATCGTGACGGTGCTGGGCCTGGAGTTCGGCTCGCTCGTTGCGTTTTCGGTGGTGACGGAAACCATCTTCGCCTGGCCGGGCATGGGCAAGCTCCTGCTCGAAGCCATCCAGCGGCTCGACCGGCCCGTGATCGTGGCCTACGTCATGGTTGTCGTCGTGCTGTTCGTGGCGATCAACCTCATTGTCGACGTGATGTATTCGATCCTCGATCCGCGCGTGCGGCTGACCGAAGCAAGGGCGTGACCATGAGAACGATGATCGCAAGATGGATCGGCGTTGCGACCCTCGGCCTGGGTCTGGCCACAATCCCGGCCATGGCGCAGGATCTGGTCGTCGGCCTTTCGGCTGAACCCTCCTCTCTCGATCCGCATTTTCACAATCTGGCCCCCAACAACCAGTTGTCGGCGCATATCTTCGGCCATCTGGTGATGCGCGCCGCCGACCAGACCCTGATCCCCGGCCTTGCCGAAAGCTGGCGCGTGGTGGACCCGCTGACCTGGGAATTCAGGCTCCGCAAGGGCGTGACCTTTCATGACGGCACGCCTTTCACCGTCGATGACGTGATCGCCACGTTCGAGCGTGTGCCGACAGTGCCGCGCAGTCCCTCCAATTTCAGCTCCTACACGCGTGGCCGCCAGATCACGAAGATCGACGATCACACGATGCGAATCACCACGGGCGTGCCGTCTCCGCTGCTGCCCAATGATTTCACCGCTGTGGCGATCATTCCCAAAGGCGTGAAAGACGCAACGACAGAGGATTTTAACGCCCGCAAGACCACCAACGGCACAGGCCCCTACCGCATCCTCGACTATGTGCAGGGCGACCGCACCGTGCTGGAGCGCAATGATGCGTGGTGGGGGCCGAAGCCGCACTACAAGCGCGTGACCTTGCGCGTCATCCGCTCGGAGCCATCCCGTGTGGCGGCTCTGCTGGCGGGTGATGTCGATGTGATCGAGGCCGTGCCGACAACAGATGTCGCACGTCTGAAAGCCGACCAGCGCCTGAGCGTGTTCGAGGCCACCGGCAGCCGCCTGATCTATTTCAAGATGGAGATGAACCGCTCGCCCGCACCTTTCGTCACGGCCAAGGACGGCAGCCGCATCGACAACCCGTTCCTTGACCGGCGGGTCAGGCTGGCGCTCTCCAAGGCCATCAACCGCGAGGCCATCGTGGCCCGCATCATGGATGGGGCCGCGCGGCCTGCCGGACAGTTCGTGCCGGACTTCATCTTCGGAGCCAGCCCCAGCCTCAGGCCGGAACGCTTCGACCTTGAGGGCGCACGCAAGCTGCTGGCAGAGGCGGGCTATCCCAACGGTTTCAGGATGACGATCTTCGGCCCCAATGGCCGCTACGTGAACGACACCAAGGTCATCGAGGCCATCGCCCAGATGTTCACGCGCGCTGGTGTCGACACCGCGATCGAGACGCTGCCGCCCGCCAACTTCTTCAGCCGCGCCAGCCAGGGTGCGGATGGCTGGCCGGAATT
Source organism: Allobosea sp. (assembly GCA_031375185.1). Taxonomy (GTDB): domain Bacteria; phylum Pseudomonadota; class Alphaproteobacteria; order Rhizobiales; family Beijerinckiaceae; genus Allobosea. Next base: position 9,482 of record JANMHN010000027.1, read on the forward strand.
CGGCATGTATCTGACAGGCTGGGGCTCCTCCACCGGCGAAGGCTCCGACCCGCTGCGCAACATTGCTGCCAGCTTCGATGCTGCCAACGGGTTCGGGCAATCCAACCGCTCGCGCTACTCAAACGCGAAGGTCGATGAGTTGCTGAAGAAAGCCATCGCCACGATGGATGACACCGAGCGCGGCAAGCTGCTGGCCGAAACCAATAACGTCGCCTTTGCCGACCAGGCCATCGTTCCGATCCATTTCCAGGTGAACATCTGGGCGGCAAAGAAGGGCATCACCGTCATTCCCCGCGTCGATGAGTGGACGCTCCTGACCGGCATCTCGAAGCAGTGAGTGGCATCATGACAGACATTCCCCTCGCCTCATCCCAGATCAATCAAGGTGTTCCTGTTATCCCGAAAGAGGAGACGCCGTTCACGCGTTTCCGCAAGGCTTTCGTCGAGGACAAGGTCGCCGTCGCGGGCCTCATCCTGTTCTCGATCATCGTGGCGCTGGCGCTGCTGGCCCCGTTGATCACGCCGCAGAACCCCTATGATCTGCGCAGCGTCGACATCATGGATTCGCGCCTTTCACCGGGCTCGAAAGCGGGTGACGGCTTCACCACCTGGCTTGGCACCGATGGTGTGGGGCGCGACCTGTATTCAGGCATTCTGTATGGCCTGCGCATTTCGCTGATGGTGGGTGCCTTATCCGGCATCATCGCGGCTTCCATCGGCATGGCGGTTGGCCTGACAGCCGCCTATGCCGGCGGGCGTGTCGAAACCATCCTGATGCGCATCGTCGATCTGCAACTCTCACTGCCAGCGGTGCTGATCGCGCTGATACTGGTGGCGGCGCTCGGCAAGGGCGTGGACAAGATCATCTTCGCGCTCGTGGTGGTGCAATGGGCCTACTATGCCCGTACCGTGCGCGGCACAGCATTGGTCGAGCGCCGCAAGGAATATGTCGAGGCGGCCCAGTCGCTGGGCCTGTCGAATGCCCGCGTGGTGTTCCGTCACATCATGCCGAATTGCCTTGCGCCCGTCATCGTCATCATCACGGTGCAGACGGCCCATGCCATCGCGCTGGAGGCCACGCTCTCGTTCCTCGGCGTCGGCCTGCCGCAGACCGAACCATCGCTTGGCGTGCTGATCGCCAACGGCTTCCAGTACATGCTGTCGGGCAAATACTGGATCAGCTTCTTCCCCGGCCTGGCACTGCTGCTCACCATCGTCTCGATCAACCTGATGGGCGACCGCATCCGCGATGTGCTCAACCCGAGGCTGGAGAAATGATGAGATGTCCGCAGCACGCCGTCATTCCGGGATGCGCAAGGCGCAGGCCCGGAACCCATCAGCGGCTCATAAAAACCATCTCGACATGGACCGGTTCAAGGCACGGCTCGCATCACGCGCCACAATGGGTTCCGGGCTCGGCTCTGCCGCACCGGAATGACGAAAGATTGTTGACATGACGACTGCGCCCGTCATCTCCGTCAAAGACCTCAAGACCCACTTCTTCACCCGTGCTGGCACCGTGAAGTCGGTGGACGGCATCTCGTTCGAGGTCGGCAAGGGTGAGGTGCTCGGCCTTGTGGGCGAATCGGGCTCCGGCAAATCCGTCACCGGCTTCTCGATCATGGGGTTGATCGACCCACCGGGCCGCATCGTCGAAGGCTCGATCCTGATCAACGGCAAGGAGCTTGTTGGCCTCCCCGATGAGGAGATGCGCAAGGTCCGGGGCCGCGAGATCGCGATGATCTTCCAGGATCCGATGATGACGCTGAACCCGGTCCTGCGCATCGACACGCAGATGATCGAGGCCATCACCGCCCATGAGAAAGTGTCCGAAAAAGCCGCCCGCGCCCGCGCCCGCGATGCGCTGGCCAGGGTTGGCATCCCATCCCCGGACGAGAGGCTGAGCGCCTATCCACATCAGTTCTCCGGCGGCATGCGCCAGCGCGTGGCGATTGCCACGGCCCTGCTCAACAGCCCGTCCCTGATCGTCTGCGACGAGCCGACGACAGCTCTCGATGTCACCATCCAGAGCCAGATCCTCGCCGAGATGCAGCAGCTTTGCGAGGATACCGGCACGGCGCTGATCTGGATCACGCATGACCTCACCGTGATCGCCGGCCTCGCCCAGCGTGTGGCGGTGATGTATGCGGGGCGCATTGTCGAAACCGGGCCGGTGGATGCGCTGCTGGATGCGCCGATCCATCCCTACACCAAGGGCCTGCTCGGCTCCCTACCGTCAGCCGGCATTCCGGGCCAACCGCTTGCGCAAATTCCAGGCTCGACACCGTCTCTGGCACGGTTGCCGCAAGGCTGCGCCTTTGCGCCGCGCTGTGGCTATGCCAGCGACATCTGCCGATCCGTCGCGCCCGAAAGCCTGTCGCATGGGCCTTCACGCGCGGCGCGCTGCCACCATTCACTCGAGACATCCGAGGCAGCCGCCTGATGCAAACGCCGATCATTGAACTGAAGCAGGTCTCCAAGCGTTTCGTGAAGCCTCTGGATTCCGCCGCGCGCATCGCCAACCTGATGGGTGCCAGCAACGCTGAGCAGGTCGTGCATGCGGTTGATGGCGTTGATCTGGCCATCCGCGAGGGAGAAGTTGTCGGCCTTGTGGGCGAGTCCGGCTGCGGCAAGTCCACGCTGGGCCGCGTCGTGGCAGGCATTCATGGTCCGAGTTCGGGTGAACTGATCTGGGAAGGCACGCCTGCACAAAGCCTGACGTCGGATGAGAAGAAAGCCGCGACCCTCGCCGTCCAGATGATCTTCCAGGATCCGATGTCCTCGCTCAATCCGCGCATGCGGGTGACGGATATCGTCGGCGAGGCACCGGTATTTCACGGCCTGATCAGCAAGGGCGAGCAGGAATCATATGTCGAGAACGTGCTCGCGCGTGTAGGTCTCGACCCGACCTATCGCCGCCGCTACCCGCACCAGTTTTCAGGCGGCCAGCGTGCCCGCATCGGCATAGCCCGCGCACTCGCTGTCAATCCCCGCTTTCTGGTCTGCGACGAGAGTGTCGCCGCGCTCGATGTCTCCATCCAGGCACAGGTGCTCAACCTGTTCATGAAGCTGCGGGAGGATCTCAAGCTCACCTACCTGTTCATCAGCCATGATCTGAGCGTCGTGCGGCACCTCTCCGACCGCGTCGTGATCATGTATCTGGGCCGGGTTGTGGAATCCGCTTCGGCGGTTGACCTGTTCAAGGGGCCGAACCATCCTTATGCACAGGCACTGCTGGCCAACGTGCCCACACTGGCCTCGCGTCACAAGCGTTTCGCCCCGCTGAAGGGCGAAATACCCTCCCCGCTCAACCCGCCAGGCGGTTGCCATTTCCATCCGCGCTGCCCGGTGGCAGGGCCACGCTGCACGTCCGAGAGGCCAGCCTTGCGGGAAATTGCGCCTCTTCACGTCAGCGCATGCCATCTCAATGATGGCGGTGTGGCGGCCTAGGGTCATGTTTCACGTTGAGATGACATTGATCTCAACGCGGGACGAATACGGGCCATATCCCATGGCCCTCATCCCGGAGCTATATCGGCGCTTTCCGATCTCGATTTTTTGCGGCAGGCGAGCCGCACTATCGTTTTTCAGCAGCCTGATGAAAACTTTACATCCCGCGCCAGGACCAGTCGTCGATCTCGACACCCAGATCAGGCACAGGCCCTCCGGGCGCTTCGTCGATGGCGACATGCTGCTTTTCGATCACGATCCCCTGTGATGTTTCGACAAAGCGCACTTCATCACCGGATTTCAGGTCAAGCCTTTCCAGCACGGCACGTGGAATGGCGATCCGGCCTGTCTCGGACAACACGTCTGTAGCAATCAGCATGACGATCTCCCTTGTTGGGAGAGGTGGGGTCGTGGCTGCCGCTTCACAAGTCAGGTTCATGCCGCCCGGTGCTGGTGGCAACCCGGCAAAACCTGCCGATCTGGCCATTCAGGTGTGCCTCTCCTTGCCGGTTGAACAACCTGTTCACCATCTAACTAGCTGATATTGCAGGGTCATGCCGCTGGCACGATTGGTGCTAACCTTATCGTGGCTGATGTGTGCCGCGCCGTTGCGCGGTGATCTGGGAAGGAACTGTTCCATGGGTGTTTTTGGTGCGATGACGACGGCGCTGTCTGGCCTCAGGGCTCAGTCCTATGCGCTGGAAAACATCTCGGGCAACATCGCGAACTCGCGGACCACCGGCTTCAAGCGGGTTGACACGAGCTTTGCAGACCTTGTGCCTGACACGCCGGCCAACCGCGAGCTGGCCGGTTCGGTGATTTCGCGCTCGACGGCCACCAACTCGGTTCAAGGCGACATTTCCAGCACGTCCATCGCCACGAACGTTGCCTTGAACGGCGACGGTTTCTTCATCGTGGCCGAGAAGCAGAACGACCTGAACGGTGTTCCGACCTTCGCGCAGACCAACCTTTACACCCGCCGCGGCGATTTCGACTTTGACCGCAACGGCTTTCTCGTCAACGGCGCTGGCTACTATCTCAAAGGCCTTACGCTTGATCCGACCACGGGCAACGCCACAGGCTCAGAAGCCGACGTGATCAAGGTCAGCAACGACGCCCTGCCACCGCGCGCCACGACCGAGATCGAATACCGCGCGACCTTGCCGGCCACCCCGAACACCTCTGCCTATCAGGCCGCGAACGGCGCCGTCGGCTCGGAACTTCTGGGTGCAGCCGCGCTGTTCCCCGCCAGCCCGGCCACCCTGGCGACGATCGCTGCCTCTGACAGCACGACACTGGAAGGGCGTTCGATCCAGGGCGGCACGATCACCGGTTATGACTCGCTTGGCCGGCCGGTTCCCGTGCGTCTCGCCTGGGCCAAGGAAACGGCAGCAGCCGTGGGGCCACCGGTTGTTCCGGATGCGTGGAGCCTCTACATCCAGACCGACCCTGCAGCGACGGGCGCAGCAACCCGCTGGACCCGCGCTGGCGCGGCTGGCCAGTTCACCTTCGATGCAACCGGCAACCTGACATCGGTGCCAACCCTGACCTTGCCTGCCGTGACCGTCAGCGGTGTCACCGTCACGGGCATCAACCTCACGACAGGCGTGGGCGGGACCGGCATGAAGCAGGTCTATTCGACGCAGAATGTCGGCCAGCTCGAAGCCAACGCCATCCGGCAGGACGGATACTCGGCAGGCGTGCTGCAGAACACGACCATTTCGGAAGACGGCAAGGTGCAGGGCAGTTATTCCAATGGCCAGACCAGGCCTCTTGCGCAGCTTCTGACCGCACGTTTCGCCTCGCCCAACTCGCTGAAGCGGCTTGATGGCGGTGCCATGGCCGAAACACTGGAATCAGGCCTGCCACTGGTCGGCTCGGCCTCGTCGGGCGGCACCCAGCTGGTCGGCAGCGCCACCGAACAGTCCAACACCGACATCGCCGACGAATTCTCGAAGATGATCGTGACGCAGCAGGCCTATTCGGCCAACACCCGCGTCATCACCACCTCGCAGCAGATGCTGTCGGACATCCTGAACATCATCCGCTGATTGCAGCCACATCCGGCACGACAAACTAGGGGAGCAACACAATGGGTCTTGGCAGCGTCATGACGAACGCCCTGTCCGGGCTGCGCGTGACGCAATCAGGACTGGATGTTGTTTCCCAGAACATCAGCAACGCCGATTCTGCGGGCTACATCCGCCGCAGGTCCAATGTGTCCGAGCAGCCCATTGGCGATCAAGCCGGCTTTGCGCGGGTCGCCGGTGTGCAGCGCATGCTCGACAAGGTCGTGCAGAAGCAACTCTGGAACGAAACCTCAGGCAGCGGATATACAGCGACCAAAGCCAACATGCTGGGCGCGCTTGACCAGGTTTACGGACCACCCGACTCATCCAGCTCGCTGGGATCGGTGATGTCGAAGTTTACCAACGCCATCCAGCAGATGAAAAGCGACCCCGCGAATTACACCTTGCGCACGGGCGTGGTCGCGGCGGGACAGGAAATGGCAGGCCGGTTGCGCAGCCTCTCGGGCGGCATCCAGGATCTTCGCGGCCAGGCCGAGGAGGCCATCAGCGCCGCCGTCAACGATGTCAACCGCATCCTGACACAGATCCAGGCCAATGACGGCAAGATCCTGGATGCCAATGGCGGCCAATCCTCTTCGCCAGCCCTGCTCGATGAACGCGACAAGCTGCTCACGGAGCTTGCGAGCTACATGGACATCCGCACATCAGACAACGGGAACGGCAGTTTCAACATTTTCACCACCTCCGGCGTCACGCTGTTTGCGGGCTCGAACGCGACGAAACTGTCATTCGATCCCGCCGCGTCCGTGGGCGCAGACCAGCTCTACAATCCCGACCCGGCCCTGAGCGGCGTCGGCATCCTGCGCGCGGAAACCGGCTTTGGCGGTTCGGTCGATCTTCTGGCCAACAACTCGATCCGCTCGGGCGAACTGGCGGCCCTTGTCGAGTTGCGCGACAAGACGCTTGTGACGGCTCAGAACCAGCTTGATGAGCTTGCCGCCAACATGGCGAGCGCCCTGTCGGACCGGGAGGTGAACGGCGCGGCTGTTGTGGCCGGTGCGGCCACCGGCTTTGACGTGGATACCGTTGGCCTGCTCGCAGGCAACCAGATCACACTCGACTACACCGACAGCACGACCGGCCAGGCCGCGCGCTTCACCTTCGTGAAGGCGGACTCCGCAGGAGCCGTGACCGGAATTGCCACTTCAGGGCTGAGTTCGGGCGACAACCGCGTCATCGGCATCAATTTCTCACTCGGCATGGCCAGCGTCATCACCCAGATACAGGCCGCTGTCGGTGCCGGGTTCACGGTCAGCAACCCGGCAGGCACCACGCTGCGCATCGTCGACGATGGTGCGGGCAACACCCGCGACGTGAACGCGCTGGTGGCGCGGCCGACCGTGACGACCACCACAGGTCCGCAGCCTGCTCCGCCGGCAGCCCCGATCACGGAATTCCCGTTCTTCATCGACACCGGCGTTTCGGGCGGCATCTATGCCGGTTCGTTCGAGGGCAAGATGCAGATGCGCGGCCTGTCGGCGCGGATCGACGTCAACAAGGATGTCGTGAGCAACAGGGCCTTGCTGGTCCAGTATTCGTCGACCTCGACCATACCCCAGGGCGATCAGACCCGCCCTGTCATGATGTACCAGCGGCTGACAGGCCAGGTCCGCGTGTTCTCGACGCAGACCGGGGTCGGCGGCACCTCGACCTCATACCGCGCCAGCATCCAGGATTTCGGCAAGCGCCTCATCGAAACGCAAGGCAGCACAATCCAGAGCGCGGCCAGCCTGAACGAGGGCCAGCAGATCGCCCTGAAAGCGGTTGAAGCACGGTTCACGGAAAAGTCGGGCGTCAACATCGATCAGGAAATGTCGAGCCTTGTCGAATTGCAGAATGCCTACTCGGCCAATGCACGTGTCATCTCCGCCGTTCGCGAGATGATGGACCTGCTGCTGCGGCTATGATGAGAGATTGAGGAGAGCAAACGATGGCAATGGACCCGTTCGTTCCCGGCTATGGAGCCGCCCGCCGCACTGGCGCGACCTTCCTTCAGATGCGCGCGCAGCTTGATGACCTGCAGCGCCAGCTTGCGACTGGCAAAAAGGCGTCGAGCTTCGCTGACCTCGGTGTCGAGCGACGGATCAGCCTCGACACGCGCTCCAAGCTCGGCACGCTGGATGGCTGGACCAAGGCCATCGACCAGGGCGACATGCGCGTCAGGTTCATGAACCAGACCATCGAAAATCTCGCAAGGAGCACGGCGGATGCCAAGGGCGATGCCCGCCCCGGCGCCTATGTGCAGTCAGCGAATGGCGAAGTGGCCGGACAGATTCTCGCGCGCGACCGGCTTTCGGCGGCCATCGACCGCCTCAATGTCGAGGTGGGCGGCCGCTACCTTTTTTCGGGTCGCAGCCATGATGTGAAGCCGGTCGAGACGTTCGATCTCATCATGAATGGCGACGGTGCGGGACGGGCCGGCGTCAAGCAGCTCATCAGCGAACGCCAGCAGGCGGACGCGGGCGTGGGTGATCTTGGCCGCCTGACGAATACGGTGGCCGGTGCCTCGGTGAACATCGCGCGCGAGGTGGCGGACCCGCCTTACGGCTACACCCTTCGCGGCGTGACCAGCAGCACCACGAATATCGGCGCATCCTTCGCGGCAGGCCCCCCGGCCAGCGCCAGCTTCACGGTCACTGCAAATCCGAACGCTGGCGACAAGATCACGCTGGCGCTGAACCTGCCCGACGGGACAGTCGAGACCATCGAGCTGGAAGCCCGCGCGACCAGCAGCACCGGCCCTGCGGAAACAGGCTTCACCATCGGTGCCACTCCTGCGGCGACGGCAGCCAACATCGGCGCATCTGTCACGGCTGCACTCCAGAAGGAAACCCGCACGTCCCTCGGTGCGGCGTCAGCTGCCATCGCAGCGCGTGATTTTTTCAACGGCAGCACTACCAACCAACCCCTGCGCGTGCCAGGCCCTGGTTTCACCACCACGACCGCACCGCCAGCCGCCGGTCTGCCGGGGGCCACGGTCATCTGGTACAAAGGTGATGACAACGCCGCCATCTCGGCCCGCAACACATCCACATTGCAGGTCGATGATGCGCAGGTCGTCGCAACCGGGGCCCGCGCCAATGAACAGGCGTTCCGCGAGAGCCTGGTCGGTTTCGCCGTCTTTGCCACGGCAAGTTTCACGAGCGCCGATCCGAACTCGCGTGATCGCTACGAGGCTGTGACGGACCGGGTCAGGACGACGCTGTCCTTCAGCACGACGCAGAAACCGCAGGACATCGCCATCGAAATTTCCACCGCGCAGGTCGCCATGGCTTCGGCCAAGGAGCGCCACAAGATCACCGGCAATTTCCTTGAAACAGCCCGCGCGGGCGTTGAAGATGCCAATCAGGAGGAGGTCATCGTCTCCCTTCAGGCGCTGCAGACCCGCCTGCAGGCCAGCTATCAGACCACCGCGATTCTCTCGCGCCTGACCCTGACCAGCTATCTGAGCTGATGGGAGCGCCAGCCCATTGTGGCCATCACGGCAGTGGTTCTCGGCTTTGATCTATGGTCTGCTTTGATTTGCTCGGATGATGCCAAAGCATTTTTGCTTTTTCAGCAGAATGCTTACCCCGGCTTGGCCTCGTCCTTGGCCGATGACATCAGGCCCGAAGCCACATCGCTGAGGGTGGGCGGCCTGCTTTCGACAAAAGGCAGCGGCCTGGACACCGACAGCGCCGCCAGACCGAAGCGCGCTGTCATCAAGCCATTCAAGACCCCCTCGCCCAGCTTGGCGGAAAGCCGCGCCGCGAGCCCCTGGCCCACGAGTTGCTGGATGACCGCATCACCGGCGGCAAGGCCACCCGTGACCAGAAGATGTGAAATGCTGGCCCGCGCCACGCGCAGGAGGCCGAACAGGCCGGGCCTGCCACCATAGATGGCCGTGATCGCCCGGAGCAGCCGCGCGCCCGCAAAGACCACGAAAACCAGATCGATCAGCGCGCGCGGACTGACAGCCGTGACCACGGACACCTGCCGCGCGGCACGGGAAATCTCGTCCGCTGCCAGCCTGTCCAGTGGCTCCAGCAGCTCTCGCTCCGCCAGTGCCATGATATCGCGTGCATCGGTCATGCCTGGCAGCGCCGCCGAAAAGCGCGCACGGCCAGCCGCCGTCTGCGGCCTCGAAGCCTGCAGCGCCACGAGCGCTCCAGCCACGCGCCGCGCATCCTCGCCAGAGCGGCTCACCATCACCCGTGACGCATCCAGCTTCAGCCGTTCCAGCTTGCGCTCCCGCAAGAGGTCACGCACGAAGCGCCATGTCAGCACGAGGAAAGCGATGACAACGATCCCGGCCAGCCCGACGGCGACCAGACCCAGCGCATCGGACTGACGTATAGCGGCGATGACCGCATTTTGTGCCCACAGGAAAACCGACACGCTGGCCAGCCCAGCCAAGGCGGTGACAAGGGCATGCACCCAGCGGAATCCCTTCCGGTGAGGCCTGACCGGTTCTGCCTCCACGTCCGCAATATCGGCTTCGGGCACGATGGCGACCTGGGATTGCGATGATGACAGACCGGCCCGATCACCCGCGTCGGCATCAAGGCGGAAGGCGCGCGGCGCTTCGGGAGGCGGGTTTCGTGTGCCGGATTTCAACGCCATGGGGTCATGCCAGCCTGTCGCCGATGAGGAAATCCAGAGCGCGGTCAAGCCTCAGGTGCGGCATGGGCGGCATCCGCCCCCCGGCATCCGGCACGACCAGCGGTGGCCTGAAACGCGGCACGCGCACCTGCCAGCGCTCCGCACTCCGGTCGAACACGGTCGCTGGATTGGCTGGCAGTTCGCCTGGAAAAACCGCCGCATCGCTCATGCCGTCGAACCTGTCCGTCCCCACCACTTCGCCAGCTTCGGGCGTTCCGGCAATTGCCGCAAGGCTCTTGCCCCTGTCTTCGACACGCACCTCGCGCGTGGCCCTCACAGCCGCGAACGCCATCGCGCGCACATCTGCGCCCGAACCTTCCGCCCTGCTGCGGGCACGGCCCACGATCATCTCCATGATCCGCTCCAGCCGCTCATGCTCGGCATGGTGAATATGGTCCGCCTTTGTGGCGGCAAACAGCACGCGGTCGATGCGCGGGCTGAATAGGCTCGAAAACAGGGTGTTCCGCCCCACCGAGAGCGCCGAAAGCGCATCACCCAGCGAGGTTTCAAGGTCCGCCAGCGCGGTCGGCCCGGCATCGAGCGCGGCCAGCACGTCCACCAGAACGATCTGCCGGTCCAGCCGCGCGAAATGATCGCGGAAGAAAGGCCGCGCCACCAGGTACTTGTACGCTTCGAACCGGGTTTCCATCAGCGCTGCAAGCGTCCCGGTTGCAGCGACGCCATCGGGCGCGATGTCAAGCGGCGCAAACGTCAGCGCCGGCGAACCGTCAAGGTCTCCCGGCATCAGGAAGCGGCCGGGAGGTGTCACGGCCACCATTTCAGGATCAGCCCTGAGCGCCGCGAGATAGCCCTTGAACGCCGCACTGGCCACCTGTGCCGCGCTCTCGTCAGCCGCACCCAGCGGGTTGAGCGTGTCGGTCATGGCCAGCCATGACTGCGCCAGCTTGAGCCGGTGCGCCTTTCGCGCATCGCCGATGGTCCGGCGCGACCATTCGGCGAAGCTCATGTCGAGCAGGCCCAGGTCCAGCAGCCACTCGCCCGGATAATCGACGATGTCGAGTGTCAGGGTCGATGGCCCGCTGCGCCAGCCGCCCGATCGCTCGAAATCGATCTCGAGCCTGAGTTCACTGATCCGCCGGGTCGATTGCGGCCAGGCCCGCTCCTCTCCCAGCAGTGAGGCCAGATGCGTCTCGAAGGGGAAACGCGGCACGCCCTGGTCGGGCTGCGGGCTGAGCCTCGCCCGCGCGATGCGACCCTCCGCCGAAGCACGCAGCAGCGGCAATGTGGTGCCGCCTGTCAGGTGATGCACCAGGGCTGTCGTGAACACGGTCTTGCCCGAGCGCGACAGCCCGGTCACGCCAAGCCTCAAGGTGGGATGGGCCACGCCGATGATGGCCTCGCTGAGCGACAGGGCCGCTTGACGCGCGCTTTCAAGCCAGCCGGATGACGCTGCGGTCATTCGTCCGGCCCGTTGCCCAGCGATGCGGGGGTGACGAAACGGTCAAGCCGACCTGAGCGCTCGGCGAGCACGGACCAGTCCTCGACATCGAAATCAAGCACGGCAAGGCCGCAGGTCGGATATTTCTGCTGCATGCGCTGCGCCGCAAAACGGTCGCCAAACCCGATCATGGCGTCGGCCAGTTCTTCCGAACCGGGATTGTGGCCCACGAGCAGCAGGGTCCGCACGGCGGCTGGCACGGCCCGGATGACCTCCAGCAACGTCTCATAAGGCGCCTCGTAGATGCGCTTCTCGATTCGGTGCGGCACGGCCTCGCCAAGCTCGGGCGCCACCAGCCCCCAGGTCTCGACCGTTCGCACAGCCGAAGAGACGACCGCAAGGTCAGGGATCAGCAGTTCAGCCTTGAGGTACTGGCCCATGAGCGGCGCAGTCAGGCGGCCACGGGGCGCAAGCGGCCTTTGCAGGTCAGTCAGCCCGGAGGGCCAATCGGATTTGGCATGGCGGAGAATGAGGAGGCGGCGCATCAGGCAGTTTCGCGCTCACGTTCGAGGATGGGCGATTACATGGGCTACATAGTCATGACCTGGCGACCTTGCCAATGGGGCTGAGTTTCGTTGACCGGGTCTGGGCACATTTCAGGCCTGCGCATGCGACCTTGCTGGCCCGCACCGCATGTCGTGCCAGCATGGGCCCGGACGCATCACCCCATCAGGCCTTGCCAGACCGGGCCCTGTCCGCCACATACCAATAATGTCAACACCCTTCACATCCGATCTGTCGGCGCGCAAAGGCTACCATCACGGCAACCTGCGTGATGCACTTGTCGAGGCGGCCCGCCAGTTGCTGACCGAGCGCGGCGCGCAGGGTTTCACGCTGGTGGATGCCGCCCGCCGCGCCGGTGTGAGCGCCGCCGCGCCCTACCGGCACTTTCGTGACAAGGAAGCGCTGCTGGCAGAGGTTGCGCTGGGGGGCTTCAAGGATTTCGCCGCACGGCAGAAAGGCGCCCTCGCAGGCCACGCGGACCCGATTGCGGCTTTCCGCGCCATGGGGCTCGCCTATCTGGCCTTCGCGCAGGAACAGCCCGGTGCCTATGCCGCCATGTTCATGGGCACCCATGCTTCAGAAACCGCGCCGATGGAACTTGGCACGATGCCGGAGAGCGGTTTTGAGGCGCTGATCAAGGCCCTCAGGCCACTGGTCGGTGACCCGCCACCCAAAGGCGTTGATCCGCTCAAGCTCGCCTGCCAGGTCTGGGCACTGTCTCACGGTGTCGCCATGCTCTCGGCAAGCGGCCAGTTGCAACGCGGCTTCGGCGTCAATCCCCAGGATTTGCTGATCGAAGGTGTCGAAAGGCTGGTGCGCGGCGCGCTGGCGAAAGCATGAGCAGGCGCATCGCTCGCAAAGCCTCAAGGCCGGTCGCAGCAGACTAGCACATTAAATTTCGGCAACCTGTCGGCCCGCGACTTGAAAAATCATCCTGTCTTCTTTATGTGAATGTAAGTCACATTAACATAGGAGACGTGGCGTGGGATCGTGCAGTCAGAATTGGAATCGCAGGGATCAAAACTGGCGCGGCATGAGCCGCGACGAGTACCGGACCTGGAAGGACGAGCGCAAGGCCGAGTGGCGGGCGCGCAAGGCCGAGTGGCGCGAGAACGGCTGGCGGCCTGGTTATGGCTGGTCGCCGTTCAACATCGCAGCCATGGTCATCGGCTTTATCGTCTTTGCGCCGATCGGGTTCGCCATCCTGTTCTGGAACATCTGGACGGGACGCCGCCAGCGTGCTGAGTTTGCCTTTGCCGGCATGAACAGCGCGTCAAGCTGGAATGCCGCCCCATGGTCTCAAACCAGCCGTGATCTGTCACGCAACAGCGGCAATGCCGTGTTCGAGGACTACAAGAAAGCGACACTCGACCGGCTTGAGGAAGAACGCCGCAAGCTGGTCGCAGAGCAGGAGGCTTTCGCATCGTTCCTCGACGACCTGAAGCGCGCCAAGGACCGTACTGAGTTCGAGCACTTCATGCAGGAGCGCGAAGCCAGGCGTGAGCAGGAGCAAAAGACCGGTGAGCAGAAAGGCAGCGAGCCGTCCGTGCAGACCTGAGCGCCCATCAAGACAATCGGCCTGCACCCCCTGCAGGCCGTTTTTTCTGACAGGGATGCCGATTGCTCAACCCGATTGGATTTTTGCGTTGGATCAGCCTATGAGCAGCGCCAACACGATTTCATCTAACGTATGGGCTCTACCATGACCGACGACACCACTGCCCCGACACCGGAAGCGGCACCCGCAGCGATGGCCGCACCCTTGCCGGACCGCCTGTCGGTCAATCCGCGCAGCCCCTTCTACAATGCCGAAGCCTTCCAGCACGATGTCGGAATCCGTTTCAATGGCAAGGAGCGAACTGATGTCGAAGAATACTGCATCTCCGAAGGCTGGGTCCGCGTCGCGGCCGGCAAATCGAAGGACCGCTTTGGCAACCCTCTGACGATCAAGCTCAGCGGCACGGTCGAGGCCTGGCACAAGGGATAGGTGTTTGGCGGCAGACCTATCAGTCCCCTCCGCCTCCGCCTCCACCCCCATCACTGCCTCCGCCGCAACTGCCGTTTCCACCGGAATCGCCACCGAAAACGTATGGCCCGCCGCCATCGCTGTCCTTGTCTTTCTTCTTGCGGGCACCCTTGTCGGGGCCGTTATTCTCAGCGTTGGCTGGCAATGGTCGCAGCATGAGCATGGTGAACCCCAGCACTACTACAAGTGCAATGATCAACAGCCAGATCACGCTATCTCCCCTCCCGCCCGACCATGAACGCCAGTTTCTCGAACAGGCTGACATCCTGCTCGTTCTTGAGCAGAGCGCCGTGCAGCGGCGGGATCAGCTTGCGCGGGTCGCGCTCGCGCAGCACCTCAGGCCCGATATCCTCCGAGACCAGCAGCTTCAGCCAGTCGAGCAACTCTGACGTGGACGGCTTCTTCTTGAGGCCCGGCACCTCGCGGATCTCGAAGAACAGCTTGAGAGCCTCCTCGG
>JANMHN010000193.1:0-6003 GCA_031375185.1 Allobosea sp.
GGGGTTTCGGAGCGCTCCGCGCAAGACAATGTCTGGCTTCCGGGTTCCATTCCGCTGACGCTGCATGGCCCCGGAAATGCGCGGAAAGATTGGCGCTTTTCCGGGGCCTGGAGCGGCTTGTCCGCGCAAGGAACCCGGAAACCAGACATTGTCTTGCGCGCAGCGCTCAAAACCCTATCTTGCGCGGACAAGCCGCTCCAGGCCCCGGAAAAGCGCGGATAGATCGGCGCGTTTCCGGGGCCATGCAGCGTCAGCGGAATGGAACCCGGAAGCCAGACATTGTCTTGCGCGAAGCGCTCCGAAACCCCTTCAAGCCTCCGCCTTGGCCGGGCGTGACATCAGCGCGGCGATGGCGGCATCGAGGCTGACGCGGCCTTCGACGAGAGCGGCCACCTGCGCCGAGATCGGCATGTCGACGCCGCGTGCGGCAGCAAGGTCCACCAGCGCCGCCGCTGTCAGCGCGCCTTCCGCCAGCTTGCCGCCGCTGGCGTCAGTCACGCCGATGCCCTGCCCAAGCGCGTGCCCGAAGGCAAAATTGCGGGATTTGAGCGAGCTTGCGGTCAGCACCAGATCACCTAGGCCCGATAGGCCCATCAGCGTCTGCGCCTCACCGCCATAGGCGCGGGCAAAGCGCATCAGTTCCGCAAAGCCGCGCGCCACCAGCGCGGCGCGGGCGCTTTCGCCAAGGCCGCGCCCGATCACGGCACCGCAGGCGATGGCGAGCACGTTCTTGGCCGCCCCGCCGATCTCGACGCCGCGCACATCGGTGCCGTGATAGACCCGGAAGGTCGGGCTTGAGAGCGCCAGCGCCAGCGCTTCGGCGATGATCGCATCCGCGCTGGCCAGGACCACTGCGGTTGGCAGGCC
The DNA here is from genome assembly GCA_031375185.1 of Allobosea sp. Taxonomy (GTDB): domain Bacteria; phylum Pseudomonadota; class Alphaproteobacteria; order Rhizobiales; family Beijerinckiaceae; genus Allobosea. Next base: position 868 of record JANMHN010000193.1, read on the forward strand.
GATGGAGACATCATCCGCGAAGCTGGGGCCGGACAGCACGGCAAAAGGCTGGCGCGGCAGCACGTCGGCGATGAGATCACCCAGGAACAGGCGGCTGGCGCGGTCGATGCCCTTGGCGCAGAGCACGACTGGCGTGCCCGGCCTCAGCACCAGCGACAGGGCTTCGGCCATCGCGGCGCAGCTTTGCGCGGGCGTGACGAGCAGCACGGCGCGGGCGGAAGTGGCGCGGGCAAGGTCGGATGTGGGGGTGACGCTGGCTTCCAGCGCAACGCCAGGCAACCTGCGCCTGTTCTCGCGCGCATGCGACATCTCGTCGGCATGGTCCGGATCGCGCGCCACCAGCATGACATCGCGCCCGGCACGCGCGGCGGCATTGGCCAGCGCCGTGCCCCAGGCGCCCGCCCCGATGACGGCGATGGATTGAAACAGTGTCATGCGCTGATCACTCCGGCAGGAATCACATCTGGCATGGCGTCAGTCGCAGGTTGGCTCGTGGCCACAGGCGCGACAGGGCTGGCCTCGCGCTCTTCCAGAGGCCATCTCGGGCGGGGCGGGGCATCGAGTCCGTCCGTCAACCCGATGCGCAGACGCTCCAGACCCGCCCAGGCGATCATCGCGCCGTTGTCGCCGCACAGGTCCAGCGGCGGGGCGATCAGTTTCAGGCCCGCCTCCATGTCCAGTTTTGTCAGGCCGCGCTGGATGGCCTTGTTGGCGGCGACGCCCCCCGCCACCACTAGACAAGTGGGCCGCCCCACGCGTGCCAGACAGAGCTTGAGGCCGACGCGGGTGCGCTCCACCATGACATCGACCACCGCTGCCTGGAACGAGGCGCACAGGTCGCGCACCGCCTGGTCTGACAGGGGCGCGTTCCGTTCCGCCGCCAACCGAACGGCAGTCTTCAAACCTGACAGCGAAAAGTCCGGTTTGGGCCGCCCGTGCATCGGGCGCGGAAAGTCGAACGCCTCCGCATCGCCCCTAATGGCTTCGCGCTCGACAGACGGCCCGCCTGGATAGGGCAGCGACAGCATCTTGGCGACCTTGTCGAAGGCCTCCCCCACGGCATCGTCGATGGTGGTCCCCAGACGCACATAATCCGCCACGCCACGGACGACGAGAAGCTGGGTATGGCCGCCGGACACGAGTAGCAGCAGATAGGGAAACGCGACATCATCCGTCAGACGCGCGGTCAGCGCATGACCTTCCAGATGGTTGACCGCGATGAAAGGCTTGGCTCCAACAAGCGCCAGCGCCTTGCCCGCCGTGAGGCCCACCATCACCCCGCCGACCAGTCCCGGACCTGCGGCCGCCGCGACCCCGTCAAGCTCGGACAATGTGCAGTTCGCGGTCTCCAGTGCCCGCGCGATGATTCGGTCGAGCACCTCCAGATGCGCCCGCGCCGCGATTTCGGGCACGACACCGCCATAGGCGGCATGTGCCGCGATCTGGCTCAGGATTTCGTTGGAACAGATCCGGGGACGCCCTGCGGCATCGGTCTCGACCACCGCAGCCGCCGTCTCGTCACAGGTTGTCTCGATTCCGAGCACGCGCATCAAGTTTCTTTCGATATTTTGTCGCAAAGCTGTGGTGGGTCTCGGTCGGGACGGTCATATCGAGCATTGCTCCATCGCAAAACCGGCATCCACTTTTGTGGGCAATGCTCTAGAAACTCTATAGTCTGGTCCGGTACAGTGGCCAACAGGCCGGTGCATCAATATCAGGGTGTGCGCAAGGTCCGGCATGAGCTGAAAATGGGTCTGAACTGGAATCCGGAATGACGTCACACGCATCGCACATGAAGTCGGCCTTGGTGCTTGGCACGCGCGGCAGCCCGCTTGCGCTGGCGCAGGCCCATGAACTCGCAGCACGGCTGGGTGCGGCGCTGGCACGGCCCGTCACGGATTTTCCGCTCGACATCATCAAGACGACAGGCGACGCGATCCAGGACCGTGCCCTCTCCGAGGCTGGCGGCAAGGGTCTTTTCACCAAGGAAATCGACGCGGCCCAGCTTCAGGGCCGGGTGGACATCGCGGTCCATTCGTCAAAGGATCTGCCGACAGAACTTCCTGCCGGACTGGTGATCGCGGGCTATCTGCCGCGCGAGGATGCGCGCGACGCGCTGATCGCACGCGGACCTCTCGCCAGCCTCGGTGATCTGCCGCACGGCGCGCGCATCGGCTCCGCATCGTTGCGCCGCCAGGCGATCATCAAGCGTGCAAGGCCCGATTTCGTGGTGTCTTTGCTGCGCGGCAGCGTTGGCACCAGGCTGGACAAGGTCATGGCCGGGCAGTTCGATGCCACCCTTCTGGCGCTTGCAGGCCTCAGGCGGCTTGGTCTGGCGGACCGGGCCTCCGTGGTGCTGTCCACCGACGAGATGCTGCCCGCGGTGGGGCAGGGCGCGATCGGGCTGGTGTTGCGCGAAGGTGATGACAAGGCCCATTCCGCCATCCAGACCGTGCTCTGCGCCGCGACCGGTGCCTGCGTCACTGCCGAGCGGGCCATGCTGAAGGTGCTCGACGGCTCCTGCCGCACGCCGATCGCGGGTCATGCCACGATCAGCGCGGGCCTGCTGACGCTCAAGGGGCTCATCCTCTCACCTGATGGATCAGATGTCGCAGAGGACCAGGTCAGTGGTCCGGTTCATGATGCGGCGCAACTGGGAGAGGCGCTCGGACGTGCCCTGAGATCGCGGGCTCCGGCCGGAGTTTATGCCTGAAAGGCCGCGTTGCATGAGCATCCTCGTCACACGTCCCGAGCCTGGAGCCAGCCGCACGCTTGCGGCGCTCGCCGCGAGCGGCCTTGCGGGCCTGTCCGCGCCCCTGTTCGACGTGGTGATGACCGGTGCGCCCCGGCCCACAGGCAAGTTCGCCGCGCTGATCGTGACCAGCGCCAACGGCGCGGCGGGGCTGTCTCCCGCCCTGGCTGATCTGGCCGCCGATATCCCGGTGTTCGCCGTCGGCGACCGGACGGCGGAGGCCATGCGGCTGGCGGGCTTCACGCAGGTCGCGTCCGCGTCAGGCGACAACCAGGCGCTGGCCAAGCTGGTGGCGGCCAGCGTTGCCCCCAGATACCGGCTTCTGTTGGCCTCCGGCGAGGACCACAAGGATGCGCTGCCCGCAGCATTGACCCGTGCCGGCTACGAAATCGCCCTCTGGACCCGCTACAAGGCGGTATCACTGGACGAACTGCCCGCCCTTGCGCGGGATGGACTGCAGGACGGACGCATCACCTCCGTGCTGCACTACTCCCGGCGCGCTGCGGAAACCTTCACGGCATTGGCAGTCTCCGCAGGCTTGGCGGGCACGCTTGCCTCGCTGACGCACTATGTGATGTCCGAAGATGTGGCGGAGCCGCTCGCCGCAGCCGGCTGCGCCGACATCCGGATTGCCGCCGCCCCCGTCGAGGAGCAACTGCTGGCATTGCTTGCCCCCAAACCGGATGACGGCGTCCCTGATCAGGCCTTGCCAGTGACCGCCCCGGAGGGCAATGGTCCCGCCGTGGCCATTCTGGCCAGCACGGAACAGGTCACCGAACCCATGGCGACACCACCAGACAGCGCCAGCGGCGGGCATCCGGAAAGCCAGCCATCCTTGCGCACGGCTCCGCGCTCGCGGAAGGCGGCAAGCGGCCCAGTGGTCGTGCCCCCGGTGCCTGCCACGCATGCCGGCATCACGCCGGAAGCTCTGGGTCGCACGACTGATACGATACCCGATGGCAGATCTCCCGAACCACAAGCAACGTTCGCGCCTGAACCTGTGGAACGGACAGCGCCAGCTCAGGCAGCGCCGGGCGATATGTCCGGTCCCTCGACCCTTCAAAAAGGTGTCGGCTGGGCTGGCCTTGCCGCCTTGTCCCTTGTCAGCGGGCTGGCCGGGGCCGCAGCCATCATCTTCTTCGCGCCAGTGCTGAACACGGTCGGCATCCGCCTGCCGAACTCGCCGACGCTGGCGGCGGTGGACACGCGCCTGTCAAGGCTGGAAGGCACACGTCCTGCTGCGGCGACCGCAACAACGGCTGATCCTGCCCTTCATGCTTCCATCAGCGCCGCCGCCGCACAGGCGGCTGAATTGCGTGGTCAGGTCGAGGCGATGAACGCCCGCATCAGCGAGCTTGCCTCAAGGCCTGTCCGAGCACCTGCCCAAGCACCTGTCCAAGCGCCTGCGCTGGCGGAACTGCAGCAACAGGTCGATCAATCTGGCAAAATCGCGCGGGAAGCATTGGCTGCTGCACAGGCTGTCGTGCCGCGCCTTGCCGACATGGAGCGCAACGCTCGCGCCAGCAATACCCCAGGTCTCGCAGCCACCGGCTCAGCGCGGCTGATCATGGCGGACCGCATCGGGCGCGCCCTCTCGGACGGACGCCCCTTCGCGCAGGAGGCCGCAGCGCTTGCCGCCTTGGGCACGGCACCGGAGCCCTTGCGCGCCCTGACCGCCGCATCCCAGGCCGGTGTGCCGACGTTCCCTGCGCTGCGAGCGGCCCTGTCCCCCGTGCGCCAGCTGGCGGTTTCATCACCGCCCGCAGACGCGTCATGGAGCGACAAGCTCCTGGGCCTGATGGGATCTTTTGTGCGTGTCCGCAGCACGGGTGCGGAGCAGAGCCAGTCCCCGCTCGCCATCATCGGACGGATCGACCAGAGCCTGCAGAACGGCGATGCCGGTGCGGCTGTGACACTGTTCGGACAGTTGCCCGAGCCCGCAAGGCGCGCCGGCGCGGGCTGGCTTGAGGCAGCCACGCGCCGGGCCAGCGCCGATACGGCTTTGAAAACCATCACGGACGACGCTGTCAGGGCGATGTCCGGCGCACAATGAGATAGCGGCCACAAGGCAGGACAAAAGCATGCTGCGTATTCTCGTATTCCTCGTCCTTGCCAGCGTTGCGGCGCTTGGCGCGGTGTGGCTGGCGGAGCGGCCGGGCGAAGTCTCGATTGTCTGGAGCGGCGTGACCATCGAGACGACCGTGGCCGTGGCGGCCATTGGCGTGGTCGTGCTGGTGCTGCTGGGCATGCTGCTGTGGACCCTTCTCAGGTTCATGCTGGGCCTGCCGACGGCGTTCTCGTTCGCATCGCGCGCGCGCAAGCGGGTGCGCGGCTTCGATGCGGTGTCGCGCGGCATGGTGGCGGTGGGCGCGGGCGATCCTGCG
>JANMHN010000129.1:0-1972 GCA_031375185.1 Allobosea sp.
ACCGCCACGAACAGGACATTTCCCTGCCGCGCCGGATCGGCCATGAACGCCTCGGTGGCGGCAAGCCCGGCAGCAAGGCCCGCCTTCATGTCGAGCAGGCCCCTCCCCGGCAGGAAAAGCCCGCTTTCGAGATCGGCCTTCGCAAGTGCCTCCCCTGTCGTCGCAGGGCTGGCCAGGCGCGCCAGCAGGGCGTCACGCAGGGCCTCCGGCTCTGTGGCCAAAGGCGCCAGATCGCCATAGTCGGCTATGCTGACGGTGTCGAAATGGCCCGTCAGCAGCACAGTTTGCGTGCCCGTCCCGCGCGCCAGCACGGCGAGGCAGGCACGCCCGAGCGGATCGTTCGGAGCGGCGATCCGCCAGACCTCGCAACCGGCGAGCAGCCCGTTGGCGCGCACACGCTCGGCCAGCCGCTCAGGCAGCGCCTGTTCGCCCGCGCTTCCCGTGACGGAGGGCTGCCGCGTCAGCCAGACCGCCCAGTCACGGGCGCTGGCGGCCATGGTGGTGGCCGACATGCTCATGATCCGGCCATGACCGGTTCGGTGCCGCACCACTCGGCCACGAAAAGCGCCATCGCCGTGGTGATGCGCTTCAGCGACGCAACGCTCACCGCCTCGTCAAAGGCATGGATATTCTTCGAGAACGGGCCATAGCAGAGAGCCGGGATCCGGTTGTAGAGCGCGTAGACACGGGTATCGAGATAGGCAGGCGTCATGAAGGTCTGCAAGGCTTCGCCCGTTGCGGCGTGGTGGGCGCGGCCCAGCACCGCCTCGGCTTCGCTGCCTGGCTCCAGCACATAACCCTCCGCCATGAAGCCGTTGAATGTCACACGCGGCGGGTTGTTGGCTAGATAGCGGTCGGTGCGCGAGAAGGCGCTGATCCAGCTCTCCACCTCGCGCGCGGCCTCTTTCGCCGATGTGCCGGGATAGAGCGCGAACCGGCATTGCACCTTGCACCAGCAGGGCACGGACGAGCCCCAGTCGCCGCCCTCGATCTTGCCGATGTTGAGATTGATCGGGTGGGCGATGTCCTTGAAGTGTTCGTGCCCGGCCTTGCGGGTGTTCAGCTCCGCTTCCAGCCTGCGCAGGTCGCCGATCACGCGATACGCCGCGTCGATGGCATTGGCTCCGTTGCCCATCTCGCGGACATGGGCAGGCTCGCCGCGCACCTCGATCTCGAACCAGAGCACCCCCGCATTGGCACGCACCAGCTTCTCGTCCTCCGGCTCGGGGATGAGCACAGCATCCGCCGTATAACCGCGCAGATGCGTCATCAGCGCGCCGTTTCCGGTGGATTCCTCCTCGACGACCGACTGGAGATACACCGTCGCGGCGGGCTGCAGGCCAATGCGGCGCAGCGCGTCGAGGCAGGCGAAGTTCGCCGCATGCCCTGCCTTCATGTCGGCACCGCCGCGCCCGTAGAGCCAATCACCCAGAACCGTTCCGTCGTAGGGCGGATGGGTCCACATGTCGGTGGGGCCGGTGGGCACCACATCGACATGGCCCTGCAGGATCAGCGAGCGGCCGACCTCGTCCCGCGGGCGGTGAATGCCGACCAGGATGGGCGCATGGGAATGCTCGGGCGACATCGGCGCACCGCCCGGATGGCTGGCGATGGCCTCGGCATCCATCGCGAACCGATCCACCACCAGCCCGCGCCCGCGCATTTCGCGGAAGATGAAATCCTGGATGGCGTGCTCTGCTCCGCGCTGGGAAGCAAATCGCATCATCGCCTGCGTCAGAGCGATCTGGGCCCTAAAGCCTTCATCGACGGCGGCCTTGATGCGGGCAGCGAGGGCGGGATCGAGCGTGGTCATGAGGGTGCGTGTCCAAAAAAGCGGCGGCCAGGAACGGCAGCGAAGAGCTGGCGGGTGTAGGCATGCTGCGGATTGGCGAACAAGGCCCTGGTTTCGCCGATCTCGACGATCTGGCCTTTCTGCATCACGGCAACGCGGTGGCAGAGCTGCGCCGCGACG
>JANMHN010000168.1:0-15398 GCA_031375185.1 Allobosea sp.
TAAACCGGTTGTGTTGTTCTGGAACAGACGAAAGCAAGTGGCGAATGGAACAAGGTGAACGAAAAGACGGATTTTTCGCCTTGAGTCAGATCTCGGTCCTGTACCAGTTCCTGCAAGACCTGCTGGCTGGAGACAAGGCGCGCAGGCTGCTCATCGACGATCATCTGCGTCCGGCTGATGGTATGCGCATCATCGATGTTGGTTGTGGGTCAGCCTCTTTGCTGCCTTATCTCGGTGCCGTGGACTATACCGGAGTCGATCCAAATCCCGATCATATCCGCAATGCCACGCAGCGCTTCGCTACGCACGGGCGCGCAGGCCAGACCGCCCGCTTCCATTGCGCGGGCGCGGACCAGATCAGTGTTCTGTCAGAGGGGTATTTCGATCTTGTCATGTCCATTGGCGTCCTGCACCATCTGCGTGACAGCGAGGCTGCGGATCTGTGCCGGGCGGTGGCTGCTCTCCTGGCTCCGGGCGGTCGTTTTGTGACGGTTGACCCTGCTTTCGTCGATGGACAGCATTTGATCGCCAGATGGCTTGCAGCCCATGATGCGGGCAAGGCGGTGCGGTCCCCGCAAGGGTATCAGGACTTCTTCGCGGATTTCGCCCAGGTCCGGACGACCGTGAGGCATGATCTGCTACGCCTGCCCTATACACATTGCATCATCGAAGCCCAGTGAACCGCCATGGGTGGCCCAGACCCTCCGGTTTGGCACAGAGACGATGTTTTGCACGTCTTCGATGTATGCGTTGCCCGTCTTCCGGAAGGCATTGTATCGGTGATCAGCACTCCAGCGCATGAGATGGATCTGATCAAACAACGACTGAAGCGCAAAGAGTTCGATGTGCTGGCGCTGCTGACGCGTCACGCCGGCAGGTTGCTCGGCCACCATCAGCTTCTCGGCACGACCCGGGGCCAGGCCCATCTGCAGGACACGCACGACCTGCGCATCATGCGGCGTTGGCCACGAGCGCCATCTGCGTGGCGCCTTCGAGGCGGCCGATGGCGGCGAGTTCTGTTTTCAGCGTGCTGAGATCAAGGGTCCCGATCGGCAGCGTGACAAGAGCGCTCACACGGGATGCAAGCTGGCGGTAGGCTATAAGGAGGGCGGCTCGCTGTTCGGCCTCGGGTGCGCCATGCAAGACAGGGTCGGCAATGCCCCAATGGGCTGTCAGGGGATGACCAGGCCATCTCGGACAAGCCTCGCCAGCGGCCGCATCGCACACCGTTATGACCAGATCAAAGTGCGGCGCATCAGGCTTGACGTGGATATTCCAGCTCTTGGACTGAAGAGCGGCCGTCTCGTAGCCGAAATGGGCCAACAGCCTGATTGCGGCCCCGTTCACCTCCGCGCGCGGCTGAGAGCCAGCCGAAAAGGCGCGGAAGCGGCCTTTGCCTTCACGGTTGATCATCGCTTCGGCCATGATCGAGCGTGCCGCGTTCGCCGTGCAGAGGACAAGAACGGTCACGGGATCGTCCAATGGCTCAGGCGCGAAGGCGATGGGATGTGCGGGCATGTGCCCGCCATGCGGCGACCGCGGTGCTAGGTCGCTGCCGATGACGTGTGCCAGGTTGCGGCACGCGGCACCGTCCGCCGCATAGATGATCGAGCGGCCCTCGCGCCGCGAGCGGACAAGTCCGGCATGTTCGAGCAGCGCCAGATGCGTTGACATGGTGTTGTGCGGCACTGCGGTCAAACGCGCGATGTCACCGGCGGGCAAGCCGAAAGGCTGGTAGCGCGCCAGAAGACGCATGACGGCCAGGCGCGAACCCTGCGCCAGCGCAGCCAATTGTTCAACCAGCCTGTCGGGGTCAATCCGGTCCATCGCGCCAGTTTCCTCAGCTTCAAGTCATCCCCCATCGAGATGGATTCCATCTCAATGCAGAGAGATGATCGATCATCATATCTGAGAGCATTGCTCTTGCACTAAACCGGCACCCACGTTTGCGCGCAATGCTCTAGTCCTTGAAATTCCTGTCCTCGCCGATGTCGTCAAGTTTTCTCCTGAGACCGACCTTGTCGAGTTCCCGAAGCGGCAAGGCTGTGAAGTTCGAGATGCGGTTGTTGAGCATGCGGTAGGAGTCTGCAAAGGCGAGCGCCTTCTGCACATCGTCGCCCGCGGCCTTCACAGGGTCCGGCACTGGCCAATGCGCGCTCATCGGCTGACCGGGCCAGTCAGGACACTGTTCCTTCGCCGCGTCGTCGCAGACTGTGAACACGAAATCGAGTTCCGGCGCGCCGGGAACAGCGAATTCGTCCCAGCTCTTGGACCTGAAGCGCGAGGTATCGAAGTTGAGGCGTGTCAGGAGGTTTATGGCGAAAGGATCAACCAGCCCACGCGGATGGCTCCCGGCGCTGTAACCGACAAATTTGCCGATCCCGACGCGCCCCATGATGGCCTCCGCAATGATGGAGCGGGCCGAGTTGCTGGTACACAGGAACAGGACGTTGTAAGGCCGGTTGTCCATGAAAGTCCTTTCCATTCGTTATTTCTATATATCTCGACATAACGAATGAATATGTCATCCAGGTGACGGCATCGTCTGTCAGTGCAGCAGGCTTTTCTGCCCAGACGGTGGCACCCCAGGCTGAGGCCCGGCATCAGTCGGTTCGGCCTAACGTGTTCGGGGCAATGCCTGCGTCGCCAGCCAGCAGGTGGCGAGCATGAGCCCCGAGCCGATCAGGCACGCCTGCAGGCCGCCGACCTGATAAAGCAGGCCCGAGAGCAGCGTGCCGGTGAAGCGGCCAGCAGCGTTTGCGGCATAATAGAAGCCGACATCCTCGGCAGCCTTCTCCGATCCCGCATAGGCGAGGATCAGGTAGGAATGCACCGATGAGTTCACCGCGAAGGCGACGCCAAACAGGCAAAGGCCTGCGACCAGCACGAGATCGGGGCGGGGGATGGTGAAGCTCAAGACCAGCGCCAGCGCGAACGGAATCAGCATCAGCGCCAGTGACCACATCTTTGCGGCGGGAACCTCTGCCGACAGTCCATCCGTGCTGCGCCTGACCACCACAGGAGCGGAGGCCTGCACGAGACCGTAGCCAATGGTCCAGAGCGCGAGAAAAGCGCCGACCATCCGAAAGGTCCAGCCATTGGCATAGAGGAACACCGGGACGCCAACGACGAACCAGACATCGCGTGCGCCAAACAGGCCGATGCGCGCGAGCGCCAAAAGGTTGACGCCCCGGCTCTTGCCGAACAATTCCTTCGCCGACCTGCTCGCCTTCGCCTTGCCTTTCAGGGCTGGCAGCGACGTGATGACGCCGACCAGCACCAGCGCCAGGACACCGGCCATCAGCCAGAGCGACAGCGAAAAGCCACAGGTCTCCAGCAGGACGCCGCCGAGGAAAAACCCTGCGCCTTTCATGGCGTTCTTCGAGCCGGTGAACCAGGCCACCCATTTGAACAGTCGGCCCTGGGCACCAGCGCCATCCGTCCCCTTGGCGTCGGCCTCGGTGAGCTTGATGGCGGATTTCGACGCGGTCTTGGTCAGATCCTTGGCGACACCGCAGACGCCTTGCGCCAGCACCACCCAGGTCACGAGGAACACCGTCTCCCAGCCAGGGTTCATGGCGGACAGGACAAGGAACCCCACGATCTGCGTCGACAGCCCCACGATCAGCATTCTCTTGATGCCGTAGCGCGTGGCGAGCCAGCCGCCGATCATGTTGGCAAGGATACCGGCCGCCTCGTAGAGCAGGAAAAGGAAAGCCAGCGTGAACGGCGAGTAGCCCAGCTTGAAGAAGGTGAACAGCACCAGCATGCGCAACGCGCCGTCGGTCAGGGTGAAGCCCCAATAGGCGGCCGTGACGATGGCGTAGTTGCGGAGCCCCGCGCCTGACGATGTGGTGGCGGCTGACGCGCCCATCTCACAATCCTTGCGCGTCGAGATGGCAGGCGAGATCCACCATGCGGCAGGCATAGCCCATCTCGTTGTCGTACCAGGCGTAAACCTTGAGCATCGTGCCGTCGGTGACAAGCGTGGACAGTCCGTCGATGATGGCCGAACGGGTGTCGCCCTGATAGTCGATCGACACGAGCGGGCGCGACTCGAAGCCGAGAATGCCGGCAAGCGGTCCCGCTTCCGCCGCGATGAACAGGCCGTTGACCTCATCGGCTGTCACGGCCCGCGCCATCTCGAACACGCAGTCGGTCAGCGAGGCGTTGAGCACCGGTGCGCGCACCGCATGGCCGTCGAGCTTGCCTTTGAGTTCGGGGTAGATCAGTCCGATGGCGGTCGCGCTGCCGGTCGTCGTCGGCTGCAGCGACAACATGGCCGAGCGTGCGCGGCGCAGATCCTTGTGGGGAGCGTCGACCACGACATTGGTGTTGGTCGGGTCATGGATGGTGGTGATCTGGCCATGGCGGATACCGATCGCTTCATGCAGAACCTTCACGACAGGTGCGAGGCAGTTCGTCGTACAGGATGCGGCTGTCACGATGTCGTGCGTCGCCGGATCGTAGAGATGCTCGTTGACACCAACAACGATGTTGAGCACGCCGCCGACCTTCACCGGGGCCGCCACGATCACGCGTTTTGCGCCGCGCCCGAGATGGCCGTCAAGCGCCTCGCGCGTCAGGAGCTTGCCGGTGCATTCGAGCACGATATCCACGCCAAGATCGCCCCAGGGGATGTCAGCAGCCGCTCTGTGTTCTGAAAACCCGAGCCGGTGGACGCCGACGATCACCTCATCCGGGCTATCGTTTGCGATCACTGTCCGCCATTGACCCTGCATGGAATCGAACTGCAGGAGGTGAGCGGTCGTCGCCGCGCCTCCCTTGATTTCGTTCATGTGGACCACATCCAGCCGGTTGCCCGCACGCGGATCATTCGACGGTCGCAGAGCCGCGCCCATGGCCGCCCGCAAGGCAAGCCGGCCGATCCGCCCCATGCCATTGATACCAACTCTCATGTCCGTATCTCCATAACTCTCGACAGGTTTATGAGATAGCCCTGGTGACAGTTTGATGACGGATTGCGGCCTGTGAGCGAGGGCTTGCCGGAGCGTGCGTGTCGCGAGCCAGTCACCTGACATGGCATGGTGACGAAGTTCAGCACATGCACTGCGTGCAGGACGGTTCCTAGCGCCACACCGACCGACGCGGTCTGCTCGATCACGGGTATGGCGGGTGGTCATCGTCGATGCGCGCGACGATGCGGATCAGCCACGGCGCATGGAAGGCCTTGTCGCGGTCGCGCCGACGTTCCGTCTCATCCGCATGCGGCATCTGCTCGATCTTTGCCGCAAGAAACACCCCGGAAAGCGCCTCGCGCCACGATCATGCGGCATGGGCATGAGATCACTTAATTCCTTGTTTTTGGCGGCGGAAGGATCAGGAGGTTTTGATCGAGCGATAGGTCTGGGGATCCATCCCATAGAAACGCTCGAAGGCGTTGTAGAATTCGCGCAGTTCATCCATCCCGTGTGCCAGCGCAACCTCCGAAACCGACATCAGGCCTGATGACTTCTTTCTGAGGGCAGAGCCTATGTGAGCGACCCGGATGCGCACAAGTTCCTCCTCGAATGACGTGCCGATGTCAGTAAAACTGTTGTCGATGTCGGCGGGTTTCACTGAAATCCAGTCGGAGATATCCGCGATCGTCAAGGTCGCATCTTCATGATGGCGCTGCATCAGGGACAGCGTTTTGGCACGCAGCACAGCAAGCGGCTGCATGGATGGTTCGACATCGGGTTGCCAGGTTACGCAACCGTCAACCAGATCAAGCAGATGGCCGCGTGCAACCAGAGCTTCCGCCGGCGAAAGCGCGGTCTGGATGGCCCGCATCCCGAAGAAATAACCCAGCAGCAAGGCGAAGTTGGGAGCTTGCGTCGGCAGAAGATATGGGCCGGGCGGCTGTGCGCCCGTTTCGCGCCATTTGCGGAAGCGCTCGGTCCACACGCCGCGCGACAGACGCAGGCCGATGAATGTCGATGTTTCGGGAATGTCGATGCTGCTCGTCCGTGACGCATCAAGCAGCACGGCCTGGCCCGACGCCACCGTGATGGCATGGCCATGCTGCTCGGCCACGAATGTGCCCGCGAGCGGGATGGTGATGGTCACATCAGGCTCGGCGTCGACAAGATGTCTGGCTCCGCGCACCATGCTGATGCCGCGTGAGTTGTGCCACGACACATTGATGCCGCCCAGATCAAGCATGTCGATCTGCATCAGCGAGTTGGACTTGCGGCTGAGCTTCACATCCAGATCGACAATGGACGTTCCGACGCGATCCTTGAGACGTGGCCAGTCAATCTGGCCGGCATTGATTTCGGCCTCGGAGAAGTCTTGCGCACGCAAGGTTTCGATCTGCATCGATCTTGTCTGCATGGTAGCCAACCCCATCTGTGGAACATTCATGTCCCATATTTTCGCTTTATCCGCCAGAGATTTGCAGCCGTGATGTCAACCGAAAAGACGCAATGGGGCTGTCAAGCGGTCGATACGGTTCATGAAAACGTCAGTCGATGTTCAAGCCTCATGGAAGATGACGGGCTTGAGGTCTTTTTCATGTCTGCCGTTACGCTTTGCAAAGGATGTTCTGAAAATGGTGACACGCATGTGACGACCGGAGAAGTCCATGCGATCCATGCCCGCGCCAGCTTTGCCCCTGCACCCTCCTGTCGATCTGTCCGGCATTGATCTGATGGCAGGTGCCATGCGCTATATGGCACCGACGATGTTGGCAGCGCCCCGTATCCTTGTTTTTGATTCCGGCCTTGGCGGCTTGACGGTCTTTGCGGACATCATGCGCAGTCGCCCTGACGCCGATTATGTCTATGTCGCAGATGATGCAGCCTTTCCTTATGGTGCATGGCGCGAGGATGCCCTGATCGCGCGGCTTGAAAAGCTGATGGCCGAACTGATTTCGCTGCATGCACCTGACTGTATCGTGCTGGCCTGCAACACCGCCTCGACACTGGTTCTGCCGGCCTTGCGCGCCCGCTTTGCAACGCCGTTTGTCGGGACCGTCCCTGCCATCAAATCGGCTGCAGAGCATTCGCGGACCCGCGTTTTTTCCGTGCTCGCGACACCTGGCACTGTGGCCCGTGACTACACGCGCAGCCTGATCGCAAGGTTCGCGTCAGACTGTCATGTCACGCTTGTCGGCTCGGTGCATCTGGCCGCCATGGCGGAAGCGCAGATCAGCGGCAAGCCAGCCAGCGATGCCGACATCCTGGCTGAAATCCTGCCATGTTTTGTCGAGCAGCCGTCTGAAGAAGGCTTGGCGCGTACCGACGTGGTGACGCTGTCCTGCACGCATTATCCGCTTTTGCTTGACAGGCTGGTCAGGCTCGCGCCCTGGCCTGTTGCCTGGATCGACCCGGCTCCAGCCATCGCACGGCGCGTCGTGCAGCTTATCGGCGCGGCTGAAGCCGGTCGCCGGAAGGGAACGTCACGCGTCTGCTTCACAAGCGGCAAACTCTCAACGGAGTTGCGTCAGGTGCTCGCACGCCAGGGCCTGTGCGAGGTAATTGCGCCTCCTGTTCAGGTCTGATCGCCAGTCAAAGCCAGCCATACGTTGCCCCATGTGCATTGCGCGTTGACATTCGCGCCTTCACATGGCTTTAGACAGCGCTTCCGCAGTCAGAAATGGCTTGTGGATCATCCGCACCCGTGAACCCATTGAACATCAGTGTGGTTCTGTCGCCCCATCGGACCCTCGGGTTCCAGGACGGGAACAGGAGGGCGCGGTCCTCAACTCGCCATCCAAGAGGACACGCGAAACATGTCAAAGCGCCACGCCGCTAAATACAAGCTTGACCGCCGTATGGGTCAAAACATCTGGGGCCGCCCGAAGTCCCCGGTCAATCGCCGTGAATATGGTCCTGGCCAGCATGGTCAGCGCCGCAAAGGCAAGATGTCCGACTTCGGCACGCAGTTGCGCGCCAAGCAGAAGCTGAAGGGCTATTATGGTTCGATCTCGGAACGCCAGTTCCGGGGTTATTATGCCGAAGCTGTCCGGATGAAGGGCGACTCGGGAGAGAACCTCATCGGCCTGCTGGAATGCCGTCTTGACGCGGTGGTCTACCGCGCGAAGTTCGTGCCGACCGTGTTCGCGGCTCGCCAGTTCGTCAACCATGGCCATGTCACGGTCAATGGCCGCAAGGTCAACATTCCGAGCTATGCCGTGAAGCCCGGTGATGTGGTGGCCGTCAAGGACGCCTCAAAGCAGATGTTGCTTGTGCTGGAAGCTGTCGGCCTCGCCGAACGCGACGTGCCCGATTATCTCGAGACCGACCACACTAAGATGACCAGCACGCTGGTGCGTGTGCCTGCTCTTGGTGATGTGCCCTATCCGGTCCAGATGGAACCGAACCTGGTGGTCGAGTTCTACTCGCGCTGATGGCCACGGCCTGAAACACGAAAGCCGTCCTTCGGGGCGGCTTTTTTTATGGGCATGACAGATGTCTGAAGTGTCTGACTTGCCGCCTCGGATGAAGCCGACAGGGTTCATGTTGTTCAGACGTCTTGCCGCCCTTCCGAACGGGTTTGCGGCACCGGCCTATCCAGCCACCATGCAAGCCGTTCCGCAGGTTGCTGCGGCAGAACGTCAGTCGGTTCCAGATCCTATTTCCCGGCAGCAACCGTTTCGAGCAGGTCGGGCAGGTGGCCGGGAGCGATCAAGCCACGTGGCGTCTCCCCGTTCGCGGTTGGAGGACGGTGGAGCGGGCGGCACGCAGATATATCAATGCAGGCCGGCAGCTGTTCCTTGACAGATCGCCCTTGTCCTGTGCTCATCAGAGGCAGACAGGGGCGTCCGACGTGGTCGGGCTGAGAAGCACCCTTTGAACCTGAACCAGATCATGCTGGCGTAGGGAGTCGCGGACCGGCATCCTCCTGAACCTTTGGTTCAAGGATGCTGCCCCAGGCTCCTTGCGTCACAAGGAGGCCCTTTGGACGACGCAGGACGCTACCTCGACCAGATGCGGAAGACCGTGCCGCTGGTTCACAACATCACCAATTTCGTCGCCATGAACGTCATGGCCAACATTCTTCTGGCGGTTGGTGCCTCGCCCGCCATGGTCCATGCGCGCGAGGAAGTTGCTGAATTCGCGGAACTGTCACAGGCGCTGACCGTGAACATCGGTACGCTCGATCCGGCCTGGGCGGATGCGATGGTCGATGCTGCGGGGGTGATGAACAGGCTGGGCCGGCCCTGGGTGTTCGATCCGGTCGGAGCCGGTGCAACCCGCCTGCGGCGGCAGGTGTCAGAACGCCTCTTGGCGCTGAAACCGGGCGTCATCCGCGGCAATGCGTCCGAGATCCTGGCGCTGGGAGGCCTTGGCGGCTCCGCACGCGGCGTCGATGCCAACGACACTGTCGACGCAGCCACGGAAGCGGCCTTCAGGCTGGCCCGCTTCACGGGGGGCATCGTGGCGGTGTCTGGAGATGTGGATGTGGTGACAGATGGAACCGTCAGCTTTCATGTGACAAACGGGCATCCGCTCATGACACGCGTCACGGCGCTCGGCTGTTCGCTGAACGGGGTCATCGCTGCCTTTTGCGTGAGCCAGAGCCCACTGGAGGCCACGGCTGCCGCACTCGCCTTTTATGGTCTTGCCGGCGAGATTGCGGCAAAGGCATCGCAGGGGCCCGGCAGTTTCCAGCCCGCCTTCATCGATGCGCTTCATGCGCTGGATCCGGCAGCCCTCACATCTGGCGCAAGGATCACGGCAGCATGATCGACCCTGTTCATGTGATCACCGAATCCCTGGCACCGGCACCGGTGACCGATCAGGTGCCTGATCCTGAAGCTGCGACGCACCAGCTGGTGCGCGCATGGAGGCAGGCATGATCCCCAACATTCTCAGCATTGCCGGCTCGGACCCTTCCGGAGGAGCTGGCATACAGGCTGACATCAAGGCCATTTCGGCCTGTGGCGGCTATGCCATGGCGGTGATCACGGCGCTGACGGCGCAGAACACACGCGGTGTGGGAGCCGTCGAGTTGATCAGCCCGCAGATGATCAAGGCGCAGATCGCGATGATCCGCGCCGATATCCGGATCGATGCCGTCAAGATCGGCATGCTGGGTTCTGCCGACATCATCGCGGCCGTTGCGGAGGCGCTGGACGGGCTTGACGCCCCCATCGTGTTCGACCCCGTGATGGTCGCCAAGAGCGGTCACCGCCTTCTGGACCTTGAAGCCGTTGCGGCCCTGGGCATGCTTTTTCCCCTTGCCCGCGTCATCACGCCAAACCTGCCGGAGGCAGCCGATCTGCTTGGCGTCGAAGAAGCGCGCAACATGGATCAGATGCAGGTGCAGGCTTGCGGATTGCTGGCGCTGGGCATCCGGGCAGTCCTGCTGAAAGGCGGGCATCTCGCAGCCGCAGACAGCCCTGACCTGCTGGCAGAAGCCGACCGGCTTGACCGGATCGATGGCGCACGTACGACGTCTCGCAACACCCATGGCACGGGCTGCACCCTGTCATCGGCACTCGCGACCGAGCTTGCTCATGGCCGCCCCCTGGCCGAGGCCGCAAGGCGTGCAAAAACATACGTCTCGGCCGCCATTGCTGCCGCCGACGTCCTCGATGTCGGAAGCGGCCACGGGCCGACACATCATTTCCACGCGATGTCGCGAAAGGACATAATGTCATGAGCAAGCCGATCTCCCAACAGACTGTTCTTGTGACAGGTGCAGGCCGCGGACTTGGCGCATTGATTGCGCGGGCCTTTGCGCGTGAAGGCGCGCGGGTCGCCATCAATTACCGCAACAGCGAGCGTGCGGCACAGGCCCTGGCGCAGGAACTCGGTGTCAATGCCGCAGCCTTCCAGGCAGATGTGACGGATCCCGTGCAGGTCGGGAAGATGGTCGATGACATCACGAAGACCTTTGGGGCGCCTGATGTCATCATCCACAATGCGTTGGCGGACTTTTCCTTCAACGGTGATGCACGCGCCCATCTTGCCCAGCTGCAATGGCAGGATATCTCACGGCAGGTGCAGACGGCTGTCGGGGGGCTGCTCAACCTCGTGCAGGCGCTGCAGCCACACTTCGCGGCGCAGGGCTTCGGCAGGATCGTCACCATTGGCAGCAATCTCGTGCAGAACCCGGTGGTGCCCTATCATGACTACACCGCCGCCAAGGGTGCGCTCCTTGCCTTCACACGCACGGCTGCCAAGGAGCTTGGTCCACTTGGTGTGACGGTCAACATGGTGTCCGGAGGCCTGCTCGACATCACCGACGCAAGTGCCGCCACGCCGCAAGCCGTGTTTGACATCGTGGCTGGCCAGACCCCGCTGGGTCATGTGACGACGCCCGCTGAAATGGCCGATGCCGTCCTGTTCTTCGCCTCGCCCTGGTCGCGTGCGGTCACGGGCCAGAACCTGATCGTCGATGGCGGATTGGTGTTCGGATGATGCCTTGAGCGCGTGGGGGCGACGCGCCGGTCTTCAGGCGCACTGCGGACAGGCTGCGCGGTGTTTTGGCGGCGCCTCAACGGTGCTCCGCCTCGCTGTTCTGTCCCGTGGCGTGACGCGGAACCTTCAGCGGTTTCGCGCGTTGACCTTCCACAGTTTCGCAAGCATGGCGGACAGCATCCGGAAGACATCGTCAATGCTCAAAACCCCTGAAGACACTTACCCCCTTTCGTCCTTCACAGAGGTCACAAAGGGCTCTTCCCATCGCGACGTGACGAT
This sequence comes from Allobosea sp., assembly GCA_031375185.1. Classification (GTDB taxonomy): domain Bacteria; phylum Pseudomonadota; class Alphaproteobacteria; order Rhizobiales; family Beijerinckiaceae; genus Allobosea. The sequence continues at coordinate 11,652 of JANMHN010000168.1, forward strand.
GACCATCAACGGCGAGGCGCGAACGGTGTCTGTTCCGGTGTGGACGACCTTGCTTGATGCGCTCCGGCTTCGGATGGGACTGACCGGCACGAAAAAAGGTTGCGACCATGGTCAATGCGGGGCCTGCACGGTTCTGGTCGACGGTCGCCGCGTGAATGCCTGCCTGATGCTGGCCGCCATGGTTGATGGTGCCACGATCACGACCGTGGAGGGTCTGAGCGGTGCAGAGGGGCTGCATCCCCTGCAGGCAGCGTTCGTGCGGCATGATGCTCTCCAGTGTGGTTATTGCACGCCCGGCCAGCTTTGCTCCGCGGCGGGATTGATCGCCGAGGGACATGCCTCGAGCCGGCAGGAGGTGCAGGAAGCGATGAGCGGCAATCTGTGCCGCTGTGCAGCCTATCCCAACATCGTCGATGCCATCATGGATGTGATGCAGCAGACGACGGGCCAGCAGACGACTTGCCAGCAGACGATACGCCAGGAGACGACACATGCGTCCGTTTGAACTGGTGAGGCCTGACACATTAGGCCAGGCGATCAGTTATCTTCAGGCACATCCGGCTGCCAGACTGATCGCGGGCGGCACGAACCTGATCGACCTCATGAAGGAAGATGTCGAGCAGCCTGACATGCTGATCGATGTGACCCGGCTGCCGATGACCGACATCACGGTCATGCAGGATGGCGGGATCAGGATCGGCGCGCTGGTGAGGAATGCTGACCTTGCCTACCATCCTGATGTGATGACGCGCTGGCCGCTGGTTTCGGCAGCGTTGCTTGCGGGCGCATCGCCGCAACTTCGCAACATGGCGACGACAGCGGGAAACCTGCTGCAGCGCACGCGCTGCTATTATTTTTACGACACGTCTGCCGCCTGCAACAAGCGCAGCCCGGGCCAAGGTTGTGCGGCCATGGATGGGCATAACCGCATCCATGCCATTCTTGGGACCAGCGACCAGTGCATCGCCACCCATCCATCGGATTTGTGCGTCGCTCTGGCAGCTCTCGAGGCTGTCGTGGTGGCGCAGGGGCCTGCTGGCGAGCGCCGCATCGCGTTCGCGGATTTTCACCGGTTGCCAGGCGACAGCCCGGAACGGGACACGGTGCTCCAGCAAGGCGAGATCATCACGGCTGTGGAGCTCGCACCCTCTGCCTATGCGGCGCATTCCAACTATCTCAAGCTGCGGGACAGGCGCTCTTATGCCTTTGCGCTTGTTTCGGTCGCCGCTGGTCTCGAGATCAACGACGGCCTCATTGTCTCGGCGCGGATCGCGCTTGGCGGTGTCGCGCACAAGCCCTGGCGTGATGTCCAGGCTGAACAGGCGCTCGTCGGCAAAGCTCCGGAAGCAGCCGCATTTGCCGTCGCTGCGTCGATCCTGTTGCGCGGGGCAGTTCCCCGGCGTGACAACGCCTTCAAGATCGGGCTGTCGCAGCGGAGCATTGTCGAGGCGCTGACGCGCGCGGCTGAAGCACCGTCCCGCAGCCTATCCCTCGAGCTTGCACACAGGCCTCTCCCATGACAGCGCCCACCATCGTCAGCACACAGCAGATCGGCAAGCCTGTCTCCCGCTATGATGGCGCTGACAAGGTCACGGGCCGCGCCCGCTATGCGGCGGATTTTGGCGCGCCTGGGATGGCTCATGCCATGGTGGTGTCAGCCGACATCGCGCTCGGACGCCTTGTCAGGCTGGACACCGCCGCCGCCGAGCGCCTGCCGGGCGTCCTTGCCATTTTCTCGCATCTCAACTGTCCGGCTGTCGCAACGCGAGACAAGGCATACCAGGATCAGGTTTCACCGCCCGGTTCGCCGTTTCGCCCGTTCCAGGATGACAGGATCATGTTTGACGGGCAGCCCATCGCGCTTGTGGTCGCGGAGGATTTCGAGACCGCCCGCCATGCCGCACGGTTGGTCCAGGCCACCTATCAGCAGGACAGCGCCAGGACACAGATGGCCATGGCCCTCACCGATGCCTACGAGCCGCCCAAAAAACGTTTCGGCATGAATGGCGTGCCGAAGCCGCGCGGCGATGCAGCGAAGGCGCTGGGTGCGGCTCACATCCGCGTCGATGCGACGTATGAAACACCGGCGGCCTACCATCATCCGATGGAGCTTCACGCCACCACTGCAATCTGGATCTCAGATACGCAGATCCATGTCCACGACAAGACACAAGGGGCGCAGAACAGCCGCAACTACATCTCGGCCATCTTCGGCTGTGACAAGGATGACGTGATTGTCGAAGCTCCCTATGTCGGCGGCGCGTTCGGCTCGGGACTGAGGCCGCAATATCAGCTGTTTCTGGCCGTTCTGGCCGCCCGCGAGCTGAAGCGCCCGGTCCAGCTCATGCTGAGCCGCCAACAGATGTTCTCCTTCGGGCACAGGCCCGAGACCCGCCAGAGCATCTCGCTCGGCGCTGATGACAACGGCACCATGGCCTGCATCAGTCATGATGTGGTGGCTGCCACATCGGCATATGAAGACTACCAGGAAGACGTCGTGCATTGGGCGGAGCTTCTCTACGCCACGAAGAATGCCCGATATGGCTATGAGCTGACAAAGCTCGACATCGCCACTCCAAGCGACATGCGCGCACCGGGGGGCGGGCTTGGCCTGTTCGCGCTCGAAAGCGCCATCGACGAACTGGCCGAGGCGGCTGGCCTTGATCCTCTGGCGTTCCGGCTGAGGAACTATTCGGAACGGGACCAATTCGCAGACAAGCCGTTCTCGACAAAGGAACTGCGCCGCTGTTTCGCCGAGGGTGCGATGGCCTTCGGATGGGAGCGTCGGCAGCATGGCGGCCACAGCGAAGGTCTGACCAGGCTGGGCATGGGCATGGCGACCGGCATCTGGGAGGCGAATGTCCTTCCCGCGAATGCCCTGGCCCGGCGTCAGCCGGATGGCCGGATCGAGATCGAGACGGCGATGGCCGATATCGGGACCGGCACATACACCATCTGCCAGCAGGTGGCGGCTGACATTCTGGCCGTGCCGCTGGACATGGTGTCGGTGCGCCTTGGCGACTCGCGGCTGGCCACCGCGCCGGTCGAGGGCGGCTCGTTCGGGGCCGCATCCGTGACCGCCGCGGTCGAGGCCGCGTGCAAGGCGCTGCAACTCAAGATCGACCGCGCCGCCGAAGACAAGACGAAAGGCAACCATGCGCCGCTTGAAGCGGAAGGTGGCAGTGATCCCTATTACCTGAACACGGCAAAGGCGATGCTCGGGTTCAGGCCTTATTCGACATATTCCCACAGCGCCGTGTTCGCCGAAGTGGCGGTGCAGCCCGAACTGGCGGCCATCCATGTCAGGCGCATCGTGGTGGCTGTCGATGCCGGGCGGATCCTCAATCCCATAACGGCGCGAAGCCAGATCATCGGCGGCGTCACCTGGGGCCTGTCAATGGCATTGCACGAGGAAAGCCTGCGCGACCATGCCAGCGGACGCATCGTGAACCGCTCGCTGGGCGAATATCACATCCCTGTCTGCGCCGACATTCCGGACATCGAGGTGATCTTCGTCGAGACACCGGACACCAAGCTCAACCCGCTCGGCGTCAAGGGGCTTGGCGAGATCGGCCTTGTGGGCACGGCGGCTGCCATCTCCAACGCCATCCACAATGCCGTCGGCGTGCGCATGCGCCATCTGCCGATCACGCCCGAACGCCTGCTTGACGCTCTGGCGGCACAGGCAACCCGCGACAAGCTGGGGTTCGGGCGTGATCGGCAGCCATAGATCATCCCGCTTTGAGA
>JANMHN010000169.1:0-30036 GCA_031375185.1 Allobosea sp.
ACCATGCGCTTCACCGTCGCGTGGGTGCGCTCACGGGTGGAGCCGCCCGCGCCATATGTCACGGAAACGAAGCTGGGTTTCAACGTCTCGAGGCGATGCACGCTGTCCCACAGGGCCAGTTCCATCTCTGCGTTCTTCGGCGGGAAGAACTCGAACGAGACGTTGGGGCGGCGCGATGAATGCCGGCTCGGGCGATAGGACAAGGCCATGTCAGGCAACCTCACGATCGATGTTCAGTGTCGAGGCGTTCGTGCGAAGGGGCACGTCAGCGCGCAGGCGTGTGTCTTCGGCGATCCAGAGCGTGACGGTGAGTTTGGCGGCATCACCCGAGCCGGAGCCGACCGTGCGCGGGGGAAGTGTCCTGAGGCCGGCCTCGCCAAACCATTCGCTGATCTGCTCGTCTGTGAACCCGAGGCGGCGATGGGTGTGCTCGGCGCGCAGGAACTCGAGATCATGCGCGGCAAAGTCGATCACGATCATGCGCCCGCCAGGAGCCAGCGCGGCGGACGCCTCGCGAAGGGCGCGGGCCGGATCGTCAAGGAAGTGCAGCACCTGATGCACGATCACCACATCGAACGCATTGCGGCCAAAGGGCAGGGCATAAATGTCACCCTGGCGCAGTTCCACGCGGGGCAGCCTGGCACGTTCGAGATTGGCGCGCGCCACCGCCAGCATGGCGTGGCTCGCATCGACACCCACTGCCCTTGCGGCGCGGGGACCAAAGAGTTGCAGCATGCGGCCCGTGCCGGTGCCAAGATCCAGCAGCGAGCCGATGGGTCCAGCCCCGATGAGGTCTGCAACAGCAGCTTCAACGGCCTCATCAGGCGCATGGAGGGTGCGCACGCGGTCCCAATCGCGGGCCACGCGGGCAAAATAGGCCTGGGCTGCCTGTGAACGCTGCGCGCGTACGGCCGCGAGCCGCCCATGATCGGCACCGACCACGCTGTCATCAAGGCTGATGGTTTCTGCCAATGCGCGTGCCAGCGCTCCCGCAGGTGTGCCTTGGGCGAGACGGAAGAAGGCCCATGCGCCTTCCCGGTGGCGTTCGATCAGCCCAGCTTCGGACATCAGCTTGAGGTGGCGCGAAATCCGGGGCTGGGACTGGCCCAGAATGTCGGTCATGTCGGAAACGGACAACTCACCCTTTGCCAGAAGGGCCAGAATCCGCAGCCGCGTTTCCTCGCCCGCCGCGCGAAGGCCGGCAAGAAGTGTGGACAGGGACTGGTGACCGGAGGCAACCATGCGAGAGTTCCGATAAAAGATATAAGGATATGTTTATATGAGAACTTGGATGAGGGCAAGTGTGCCATTCGCGAAAGGACAGGGCGTTGCTAGAAGGCCCTGATCAGGTCTTCCTTTGGCACAGATCGTGTTCACATGCTGGCCCGCAGTCCAACAGGCGGGCTTGCCGGTTTCCGTCTGGTTTCCGATGGAATCCAGCGCCCTTGCCTGTCGAGCGCCAAGCGGGTCAGGTAAGATCCCGACATGAGAAAGCGATGCGGCCCGCAGTCTGCAAGCCACATGACGCCATTGAAAGGCAAAACCCTCTAGTTACGCGACCAGGCCGCCCTTCCAGAAGGGTCTGAAGCCATTTGTGCGGACGGGTCGGTCGACTGTTGAATTGACTTCTCGACAGCTAGGGTCAGGGCCTGACAGCGGCTTGCCGCCAACCGGTTGGTCACACCACGCGTCTGTCGAGATGCTGGCGCAGGAGTGCGATGTTGCGGGTGTTGGCGCGCCAGAATACGTCGCCGAACCAGCCGAGCACCAGGATAGCGCTGATCACGGCGTCGATGCCGACATTGCCCGCCATGCGCATCAGGGTGGATGTCGGCACGCCCAGGCGGCGTGCCTCCCAGATCAGGTAGCTCGACACTCCCTTTGCGGCCAGCGTGCCGATACCGGGGATCAGGTTCAAGGCCGCATCCGCGCCGACCCTGATTGAGGTACCGGGGATGCGCACCGCACTGTCGAGCATGTGCGCCAGTGCGTCCAGCCGCTCGCGTGCCCGTGCAATATCCGCTTGGTTAAGCCCTTCACCTGCTCGCAATGGAGGAAGAATGACGGCTTCAGCCTGTGTATAGGTCTTCGTGGACATGGTCTTCTCCCAACGGTGATACGCAAGACTGCGCGCATCTGAAGTGGAAGAGTCCGACATCATCGTCTTGTGGTGACGATCAGAGGGGCCCGGACCCCGTTACACTGCATAGGTGGGAAAGCGACCTGTCTTTTTTCAAGAGTTGAAAACAGGATTTTTTCAATCTCCTTGAGCGGATAAATTTTTTGCCTCCTGACTTGTGAAAATCTCAGCTGTACATATTTCTAGACTAACCCTTGATCCGGGCCCCTCTGGCGTGCGCTACCGGCGCGAACGCGATGTCGGATCGCTTTCGACATCTGTGCCGGCTATTCGGGGCTATCCGATGGAATTCGGTTTTCTGTTTCATGACTGGCTCGGCAAGCCGGCCTGGATGTGGCTTGCGTTCATGGCCATCGTCGCCACGCTGCTGACGCTTGATCTCGGGGTGCTCCACAAGGAAAATCGCGAAATCGGGACCAAGGAGAGCCTCTTGCTCTCTGCCGGTTACATCGGGCTTGGCCTCATCTTCGGCGCGTGGGTCTGGTGGTATCTCGGACCTCAATCGGGCATGGAATACATGACCGGCTTCGCCATCGAAAAGACGCTGGCGATGGACAACGTCTTCGTCATCGCGATGATCTTCACCTTCTTTGCCATTCCGCGCCTTTATCAGCACCGCGTGCTGTTCTGGGGCATCATCGGCGTCATCGTGCTGCGCGCCATCATGATCGGCATCGGCGCGCCCATCGTCGAGAATTTCTCCTGGGTGCTCTACATCTTCGCCGTCTTCCTGATCCTCACGGGTGTGAAGATGATCTGGATGGGCGACAAGCAGCCTGACATGGCGAAGAATCCGGTCCTGATCTGGATGAAGCGGCGCTTCAATGTCACAGATCAACTCCACGGCGAGAAGTTCTTCGCGCAGTTGCCAGATCCCAAAGCTCCGGCAGGGTCGGGCAAACTGGCCTCCTTCATGACCCCGCTGTTCATGGCGCTGATCCTGATCGAGATCGCCGACGTGATCTTTGCGGTGGATTCGGTGCCTGCGATCTTCCTGATCACCACCGATCCTTTCATTGTCTACACCTCGAACATCTTTGCCATCCTTGGTCTGCGCGCGCTGTATTTCGCGCTGGCGGCGATGGTCCACCGCTTCCAGTATCTCAAATACGCGCTGTCGATCCTGCTGATCTTCATTGGCTCCAAGATCTTCGTCGCCTGGGGCATGGGGTGGGACAAGTTCCCGCCGGCCTGGGGCCTTGGCATCACCGTGGCCATCCTGGCGTCAGGGATCCTGTTCAGCCTGTGGAAGACGAAAGACAGCCAGTTCAGCAAATCCAGCATGCCGTACCGCTGATCAGCACCAGATCAACATCTGCGCCACTCCACTCATCTGACAGGAGAACAACATGATCCATGATCTCTTTGCCTGGCTGCTTGCCACCTTCGTGATCGGCCCCGTGCAGGCCGAGTTCACAAGCCGGATGCAGGCCGCACAGGCCCCGGCCGCCATCGTCACCCAAGTTCAGGCCTGCGTCGCCAGTGCCGGCCCGGTCCTGATCGACCGGGCGACCGGCGACCCATGGTGGGGCATCACCACCACGATCAGCGTGGCGGCAGGCCTTACCGACGCCAAGGCGGTGCTGGGCACGACCTCGCCGGATTGCGCGGCTGCGGTTGCGGCGGTCAGGCCATTTCTTGAAAATCCGCGGGTTTGATCCTCGGGCGCATGACACGGCCTTGAATCCGGGTTCTTTTCGCAGTCTTCGCCTTCCCTCCCCGCAAGGCGGGGAGGGAAAAACCGCCGGGACTTATTATCCTAATTAAGAGCCCTGGAGCGCAATAACGTTCCTTTAACCACTCCAGCACAATGGTGAACGCCGCGTTATCGTGTGGATGATCATCCTTTCGGTGGCGCATGCCTGTTCAGTCCGCGGCTGGAGCCTTCACCATGTCATCTCGTGCCGAGCCGACCCTTCTGGGCAACTGGTGGTGGACCGTGGACCGCACGCTGCTGTTCTCGGTGTTCGGGCTGATGGTGATCGGCGTCGTGCTGCTGATGGCGGGCGGGCCGCCCGTGGCCGAGCGACTGGGGCTGGCAACATTCCACTTCGTCAACCGGCAGGCTGTTTTCCTGGTGCCCGCAGTGGCGATCCTCCTGTTCGTGTCGTGCCTGTCGCCGCGCTGGATCAGGCGGCTTGCGCTGCTGACGTTCATCGGGTCGCTCGCGGCGGTCGTGGCGTGCCTGTTCATCGGGGCCGAGGTCAAGGGCGCGCGGCGCTGGCTGTCATTTGGCGGCCTGACGATCCAGCCGTCGGAGTTTCTGAAACCCGCTTTCGTGGTGCTGGTGGCCTGGGCCTTCTCGGAAGGCGCGAAGCGGGCCGATGTGCCCGGCACGGCGCTGGCGCTTCTGCTGTTTCCGCTCACCATCGTGCCGCTGGTGCTCCAGCCAGATTTCGGCCAGACCATGCTGGTCACGCTGGTCTGGGCCGGACTGTTCTTCATCGCAGGCCTGCACTGGTTCTGGGTCATGGGCCTTGGCGGGGCCGGCCTCATCGGCATTGGCGCGGCCTATGAGTTCGTGCCGCATGTGCGCGAGCGCATCGAGCGCTTCATGGACAAGAGTTCGGGCGACTCCTTCCAGGTCGACACGGCACTGGAGAGCTTTGCCGCAGGAGGGTTCCTGGGCAAGGGGCCGGGAGAGGGTTCGGTCAAGCGCATCCTGCCTGACGCGCACACGGACTTCATTTTTGCAGTGACAGCCGAAGAGTTCGGCATTGTCGCCTGCCTCGTCATCGTGGCCATCTTTGCCACGGTGGTCATCCGCGCGCTGCTTGTGGCGCAATCGTCCGAAGATCCGTTTCGCCGTTTTGCCGTGACCGGGTTAGCCATGCTGTTCGGCATGCAGGCGTCGATCAACATGCTTGTCAACGTTCACCTAATGCCAGCCAAGGGTATGACGCTGCCGTTCATTTCCTATGGCGGCTCATCGCTCTGGTCGCTGGCGCTCAGCATGGGCTTCCTGATCGCCCTGACGCGCAAGCGCCCACGCGCGGAAGATATGGAACAGTTCGGAGGCAAGGCCCGCCATGGCTGACGCCGCCGCCGCGATCCATGTCCTGCTGGCGGCTGGCGGCACGGGCGGACACCTGTTCCCGGCCGAGGCCCTGAGCCACGCCTTGCGCCGCCGCAGTGTCAGCGTCACGCTGGTGACGGACACGCGCGCCATCGCATTCGCGGGCGGCTTTCCGGCGGATGCGGTGCATGCCGTGCCATCCGCCACCCCGTCCGGCGGCTCCATCTTCAGCAAGGTCGAGGCGGCATTCCAGCTGGCAAAGGGCGTGTTCCTGGCGCACAAGCTGCTGGCGCAGATCAAGCCGGATATCGTCGTGGGCTTTGGGGGCTACCCCACCGTGCCGCCACTTCTCGCTGCCACCATGGCGAAGATTGCGACCATCGTGCATGAGCAGAATGCCGTGGTGGGCCGGGCCAACAGGTTCCTCAGCGGCCGTGTCGGCGTGATCGCCACCGGGTTTGCCGATGTCGGCGGCCTTTCTGACACGGCGCGTGGAAAATGCGTCCATGTGGGAAATCCTGTGCGCCCCGCCGTGACACATGCAGCTTCAACAGCGTTTGATCCGCCCGAGATTCTGGGCGATCTCAGGCTTCTGGTGTTTGGCGGCAGCCAGGGTGCGCGCGTCATGGCCGATGTGCTGCCTCCGGCCGTCGAGCAACTGTCACCGTCCGAAATCGCCCGTCTTGTCATCGTCCAGCAAGCCAGGGTGGAGGATGACCGGCGGGTGCGTTCGGTCTATGAGCGGCTCGGTCTGCGCCACACCATTTCGCATTTCTTCCACAACCTGCCGGAGGAGATGGCGAAGGCACATCTCGTCATCGGACGGTCGGGTGCCTCCACCGTGGCCGAGCTTGGGGTGATCGGGCGGCCATCGATCCTGGTGCCACTGCCGGGCGCTCTGGATCAGGACCAGACGGCAAATGCCAGGTCGCTTGAAGCGATCGGCGCTGCGACGTTGATTCCGCAAGGCGATTTCACGCCCAAGCGGCTGGCGGCGGAATTGCACAGGCTTTTGGCGGACCCTGCCAGCCTGGCGCAGGCTGCGCAGGCCGCAAGGACCGCGGGCATTCCGAATGCTGCCGAACGCCTCGCCGATCTGGTGATCGCCACGGCGCGGGGGGAATGATGTTGGATGGCTTGTCGTCATTCTGGGGACGCCACAGGCGGAGCCCGGAACCCATCAACATGAAACCATGGCGCGATGCTGCTGGCCATGGTTTCCGGGCTCGGCTATGCCGCCCCGGAATGACAAACACCGCACCGCGAGCCAATGCGCCCCAAGGACCACACCCATGAAACTGCCCGTGCAGACCGGCCCCATCCATTTCATCGGCATCGGCGGCATCGGCATGTCCGGCATCGCCGAGGTGCTGCACAATCTGGGCTACACGGTGCAGGGCTCGGACGCCTCCGACAACAACAACGTCAAGCGGCTGAACGAGAAGGGCATCAAGACCTTCGTGGGTCATGCCGCCGGGAACATGGCTGGCGCGGAGGTGGTGGTGGTCTCGACCGCCATCAGGCGTGACAATCCCGAACTGGCCATGGCGCGCGAGTTGCGCCTTCCGGTTGTCCACCGGGCGCAGATGCTGGCTGAACTGATGCGCCTGAAATCCTGCGTGGCGGTGGCCGGCACCCACGGCAAGACCACGACGACATCGCTGGTGGCGACCTTGCTCGACAAAGGCGGGCTGGACCCGACCGTGATCAATGGCGGCATCATCAACGCCTACGGCACCAATGCCCGCATGGGCGACGGCACCTGGATGGTGGTCGAGGCCGACGAGAGCGACGGCACCTTCCTCAGGCTGCCCGCAGATGTGGCCATCGTCACCAACATCGACCCCGAACATCTCGACCACTTCAAGACGTTCGATGCGATCAAGGCGGCCTTCCGCTCGTTCGTCGAGAACCTTCCTTTTTATGGCTTTGCCGTGATGTGCATCGACCATCCCACGGTGCAGACGCTCGTGGGCCAGATCGAGGACCGGCGCGTCATCACCTATGGCGAGAACCCGCAGGCTGACGTGCGCCTGGTCAATGTCGATCTCACGGGCGGAAAATGCCGCTTCTCCGTCCTGATCCGCGACAGGAAGCGCGGCACGGACATCGAAATCACCGATCTGGTGCTGCCCATGCCGGGCCACCACAACGCGCTGAACGCGACTGCGGCCATTGCCGTGGCCTACGAGCTTGGCGTGACGCCTTCGAGCATCCGCGAAGCGCTTGGCGGTTTCGGCGGCGTCAAGCGGCGCTTCACCAGGACCGGCGAATGGAACGGCGCGCTGATCTTCGATGACTACGGCCACCACCCGGTCGAGATCGCAGCGGTGCTCAAGGCTGCACGCGCCTCTACAACCGCACAGGTGATTGCCGTGGTGCAGCCGCACCGCTACACGCGGCTTCATTCGCTGTTTCCCGATTTCTGTACCTGCTTCAACGATGCCGATGCCGTCATCGTCGCGCCGATCTATGCGGCGGGCGAGCAGCCCATCGAGGGCGCTTCCCGTGACGATCTCGTCGCCGGCATCAAGGCCAGCGGCCACCGCAACGTCATCGCGCTGGACAGCAAAACTGCGCTGGCTGGTCTGGTGGCCGGGCTGGCGAAACCCGGCGACTATGTCGTGCTGCTGGGGGCAGGCGACATCACGCAATGGGCTTATGCACTGCCGGGAGAGCTGACGGCGCTGTAAGTTGGCAATCCTGATGTGGCACGGTCGAGATTACTTCGCGCGTTTCCGGAGCCATGGACCCTTGGGCTTGACCCGAGGGGGAATGGAGTCCGGAATCCAGACGATATGTTGCGCGAAGCGCGCCTGATGCGTTCGCTACGCCCACAGGACAATGTCTGGATTCCGGGTTCCGATCCCTGAGAGCATTGCGCACAAAAGTGGGTACCGGTTTTGTGGTGTCGCAATGCTTTCAATCATCATGATCTTGCGCTTCTCGGCCCCGGAAAAGCGCGAGCAAGTTCTTCAGCAACCTGATAAACGGCCCGCTATGCTGCATCTTTCCATGCCGTTGGCTCAAAGCCTCACCGAACTCATGCCTGACTTGCGCGGACGGCTGCTTGCCGAACAGCCGCTGGGGCCGTTGACCTGGTTTCGGGTGGGTGGGCCTGCCGAGGTGCTGTTCACTCCTGCGGATGAGCCGGACCTGGCCTATTTCCTGAACACGCTGCCTGCCGACATTCCTCTCTATCCGCTTGGTGTCGGCTCGAACATGATCGTGCGCGATGGCGGGGTGAGGGGGGTCGTGATCAGGCTGTCCGCAAAGGGTTTCGGCCAGATCGCCGTGGAAGATGGAGCCCATGTGCGGGCCGGGGCGGCGGCGCTGGACAAGCGCGTGGCCGAAGCGGTGGCAGCAGCAAACATCGGCGGGCTGGAATTCTATTCCGGCATTCCGGGCACGATCGGCGGGGCCATCACCATGAATGCAGGGGCCAATGGCGGCGAGACAAAAGACGTACTGGTCAGCGCGCGCGGGGTGATGCGTGACGGCACGATCCGCACGCTCAGCCATGCCGAACTTGCGTTCGAATATCGCAAATCGCATCCGCCCGAAGGCTTCATCTTTACCGAAGCACTGTTTGCAGGACATCTTGAAGCGCCTCAGATGATCCGCGAGCGGATGCAGGCCGTGCAGGAACACCGCGAAACGGCGCAGCCGATCCGCGCGAAGACGGGAGGCTCGACCTTCAAGAACCCGCCCGGTCATTCCGCCTGGAAGCTTGTGGATGCCGCCGGATGCCGGGGGCTGCGCATCGGCGGCGCGCAGGTCAGCGAGATGCACTGCAACTTCCTGATCAACACGGGTGATGCCACTGCCGCCGACATCGAGGCACTTGGGGAGGAGGTCCGCGCGCGGGTCAAGGCGCAGTCCGGCATTGACCTGCACTGGGAGATCAGGCGGGTGGGGGCGGCGTCCTCGGCCTGAGCCCCTGACCTGCCTTGCGCCGTCCGCTCAGAGTCACTTTACGGTCTCGATGTGCTTTCCGTCTGCCGTGAACACGACATAGCCGCCGACATCGAAACGTGGCGGCACGCCGACGCGGATGTCGAAATAGGGCATGCCTTGTGTTGGTCGCCAGAACGGTTCGCCGGACCAGATGCGAATGCGGTGAACCTTTGCGCCGGGGAAGGGCACGGCCGCCCGCGCTTTGGTGAGCATGCCCTCGATCGTTGCCTTGTCAAGGCGTGCCAGATCGTCGAACGTGAAGGCTGATCGCAGGTTGAGCATGTTCGTGGAGCGAGGCGAGGTCTCCTCCAGTTTTTCCCGCAGGGCGACCTCGAAGGTCATACCCGGCTGGTTTGGTGACATCATCGCCAACGCCGCCTGGTTCTCGTTGATGCTGAGATCGAAAACCCTGGTTTTGCCGCCATACGAGGAGCGGAACTTTTCCAGTGCGGCCAGGACTTGGTCCGGGCTCAGGCGGTCGATTTTCGGGCGGAGGCTCTTCGGCAACATGACCGAGTCCACCTGCGCATCCGGTGTCAGTTTCATGATCGTGCGCTCGGCAAAATCCTCGCCGAGCAAGGGGATCTGCCTCCTCGCGTCAACAAGCTGGACCTCCCACAGCACACGTGGTGAGCCGACAGCCACGCGCTCCTTGATGGCCTTCGCGATCATGATGCGTGGATGGCCCGTGGGGTCCTTGTCGCGTGCCGCCTTGAGCACGGCGGGGAGTTTGGCAAGGTCAATCTCGTCAAGCGAGAACGGCAGGTTGCCGTTGTTGCGGATCAGATCGAAATTTGGTGTATCGACGAAGTCCTTGCGGAACGTGCCACCATCCCAAAACCAGGCCGTTGTAGCGCTCGGGTTGCCCGCCGTGACAGCTTTCATTGTGATGGTCGTTCGTGAAACGTCGACCTCGTAGACCTCCGGCCTTGCGCCGACCACAGACCGGAACGAGGCTTGGGCATCTGCCAGCGGCCACTCGTCCTGCTCATGGAAATTCTTGGACCGGCCCCTGTTGGTGCCCGAAATATCGACGCCCATGATCCTGCCATCGGCGGCTGTGGTCACGCTCGCATTCTCGCGCTGGTTGGTGACACTGATGGTCCAGCGAACCTCGCCAAAGGCGGGATTTGGCAAGATCGTCATCAGGCGACCGATGCGGACCGAGCCGATCCGCCCCGGATCATCAAGCCGAACGCGTGCCAGCGCAGCGTCCAATATCGGCCAGAGGCGGTCCAGCGGGACGGATGAAAGCCTGAAGAAACCGCTTTCAATGTCCTTCACCGGCGTCGAGGGAGCCTCGGGCTGTGGCCCGGAGACACGGTGCAAGGTGATGGACAGGATGGTCACGTAGCTGACCCGCCAGCGGTCAATGCGAGGGCCTCCGGCATCGGCACGGGCCTGAACCTCAATGGCATCCGGCCTGATGACGATCTCCGTCACATCCGCGTTCGGCCCGATCTTCCCGGCCAGGTCGGACCAGCCTTTGGCGAACATGGCCTGATCAGTGAGATAGGTCGGGGTCTGGGCCGCCGCAGGCATGGCGAACATCGCAGCGAAAATAGCCAGAAAAAGGAGTCTCATGCCCTGTCCTCTTACTGCTGGCCTTCAGTCTGAGCCTCGCAGAATGCGCCGTCAACCAAAACCTATGCCGTAAGGGAAGATCGAGCGGTTCGTGCGATCTGACGCCATCGCTGCCTGCCCTGAGGCGTGCTGTCCCCGCGACCAATACGTTGCCGAAAGCCATGGTTAACCACTCCCTAACGCTTGGCGGTCCACACTCTTTCGGAGATTCGGGAGTTGTGGTTCCTCATGTCAAAGCATGTGGCAGTTCTGATGGGTGGCTGGTCGGCTGAGCGCGAGGTGTCGCTCAAGTCAGGCGAAGCGAACGCGAAGGCCGCCGAAAGTGTCGGCTACCGTGTCACGCGCGTCGATGTGAGCCGCGACATCGCGGAGGTGCTGGCAAGGCTCAAGCCCGACGTGGCGCTGAACTGCCTGCACGGACCGTGGGGCGAGGACGGCTGCATCCAGGGTGTGCTGGAAATCCTGAAAATCCCCTATACCCATTCCGGTGTGCTGGCCTCCGCGCTCGCCATGCACAAAGCGCGCGCCAAGGCGGTGGTGGCCGCAGCAGGGGTCGCGGTGGCGGATGGGATTGTCGTGAGCCGCTTCGAGGCAGCCAAGGCCCATGTCCGCCAACCGCCCTATGTGATCAAGCCCGTCGATGATGGCTCATCCATTGGCATCGTCATCGTCAAGAAGGACCGCACCCATCCACCGCAGGAACTTGCCCGCGAGGACTGGCCCTGTGGTGACTGGATGCTGGCGGAAGAGTTCATCCCCGGCCGCGAGCTGACCTGCGCGGTTCTGGGCGACCGGGTGCTCGATGTGATCGAGATCACCACGTCGACCGGCGAGTTCTATGACTACGACGCGAAGTACGCACCGGGCGGTTCAATCCACATCCTGCCGGCCCCACTTAAACCGAAAATTTACCAACAGGTTCAAGAGTGGTCGTTAACGGCGCATCAAGCAATTGGGTGTCGGGGCGTCAGCAGATCCGACTTCAGGTACGACGAGGCAACCGAACGCCTCGTATGGCTTGAAGTGAATACGCAACCCGGCATGACGGCCACAAGCCTGGTGCCCGAGTTGGCCGCCCATGCGGGCATTGAGTTTGGCGAGTTGGTGCGATGGATGGTGGAGGACGCCTCCTGCGATCGTTGACGACAGCGCTCTTCGGAGTGAGGTCGCCGCGCATTCGCGCAGGGGACATTGATGTGCCGCTGCTGGTTGGCGAGCGCACGGGCAAGGGGTTCTGGCACCGCGGCTTTTTGCCGTTTGGCCAGCGCGCCTCCGTGACCTTGCCCCTGCACGAGCGCGTGCCTGACCGGCTTGGCGCTGTGCTGGTCTGCAGTGCATTCATGGCCATCGGAACACTGGGCGTTGTGCATGGCAGTCATTTCGAGACATTCCGAGCCGCCTTCGGAGAGCCGCACCATGTGTTTGCCCGCATGGCCGGGCTTGGCATCGAGCGCATCACGATTTCCGGGCTCATGGAGCTTGACGAGGGTGAGGTGCTGCAGGCCGCCGGGATCAACCCGCGCGGTTCGCTGGCTTTTTTCGATGTTGGCGAAGCCCGCCGGCGGCTCGAGGCACAGCCGCTGATCCGGGAGGCAACGGTCCGCAAGCTGTATCCCGGTGAACTCACCATCCAGTTGCATGAGCGCGAGGCCTTTGCGCTGTGGCAGCTCAATGGCGACATCTCCATCATCTCGTCGGACGGCACCGTGATCGACAAGTTGCGGGATGGCCGCTTTGCGCATCTGCCGCTCGTGGTCGGCCCCGGTGCCAACAAGCGCGCCCGTGAATATGTGGTGCTGCTTGGCGAGGCCGGGTCGCTGCGCAGCCAGATCAGGGGTGCCACGCTGGTTTCCGAGCGCCGCTGGACGCTGAAGCTGAACAACGGGCTTGATGTGCGCCTGCCGGAGAACAATGCCGATGAGGCCGTGCGCCGGCTCGAACGCTTTGCCCGCGAGCAGAAGCTGCTCGACAAGGACATCATCTCCATCGACATGCGCCAGAGCGACCGCGTGACGGTGAGGCTGACCGAAGAAGCCGCCGCAGCGCGTGCCGAGACCATCAAGAACCGTCCAAAGCCGAAGGGAGGCGCAGCATGAGCCTCTTTTCACAGGGTTTGACGCCGCGGCTTCGCCCGCTTTCGACACGCAAGAGCGCGACCCTTTCTGTGCTCGATGTCGGCACAAGCAAGATCGTGTGCCTGATCGCGGAACTGCAGCCTGTGGAGGCGAGCGACCGCCTCAAGGGCCGCACGCATCTGGCACGCGTCATCGGCATCGGCCACACCCGCTCATCGGGCCTCAAGGGCGGGGCCGTCGTCGATCTTGAAGCGGCGGAGCGTTCGATCCGGCAGGCGGTTGACGCTGCCGAGCGCATGGCCAAGGTCGAGGTGCAGTCTGTCATCGTCAGCCAGACCGGCGGCCGGCTCGGCTCACAGAGCTTCGCGGCCAGCGTCGATCTCCGCATCGGGTCTGTTGCCGACCAGGATGTGAAGCGCGTCCTTGCAGCAGCTGCCTCCCATTCGGTGCGTCCGGGCCGTGCCGTGCTGCATGCGCTGCCGACAGGCTATGCCTTGGACGGACAGCCTGGCGTCACGGACCCGCGCGGACTGATGGGCCGCACGCTGGCGGTCGACATGCATGTGGTGACGGGCGAGGGCTCAGCCGCGCGCAACCTGATGCTGGCGGTCGAGCGCTGCAACCTGTCGGTCGAGGCCGTCGTGGCCACACCCTATGCGTCGGGCCTATCGGCGCTGGTCGATGACGAGGCCGAGATGGGCGTCGTGCTCGTCGACATGGGTGGCGGCACCACCAGCATCGGTGTGTTCGCGCAGGGCCACCTCATGCACGTCGATGGCGTGGCTGTCGGCGGGCATCACATCACCATGGATCTGGCGCGTGGCCTGTCCACCAAGGTGTCGGCAGCCGAGCGGCTCAAGACACTGTATGGCGGCACCATCGCCACGGCATCCGACGAGCGCGACATCATCACAGTCCCCTCTGTGGATGATGACGACCGCGATCAGCCTAACCACATGCCGAAATCGCAGCTCATCCGCATCATCCGCCCCCGTGTCGAGGAAATCCTCGAACTGGTGAGAGACAGGCTGAAGGGTGCCGGTTTCTCCAGCGAGGCTGGCCGCAGGGTGGTTCTCACGGGCGGGGCATGCCAGCTCACCGGCATGCCGGAACTGGCGCGCCATGTGCTTGGCGGACAGGTTCGCATCGGACGGCCCCTTGGCATCAAGGGTCTGCCGGAAGCGGCAAAGGGCGCGCCGTTCGCGGCGGCTGTCGGGCTGCTGGTTTACCCGCAGGTGGCGCATATCGAGCATTTCGAGCCGCGCTCCTCGGGGGGGTATCTCGCGACAGGCACGGACGGGGGCTATCTCTCCCGTGTGGGCAGGTGGCTGAAAGACAGCTTCTGAATGAAGCGAGCCTGTTCCATGTGGCAGTGGAACAGGCTTCAAACGGGAATGCGGGGCGGCGCAGTCCTGACACGAGACACGGAAGGCGCTTGCCGGGCGCCGCAAACAGGAAAGAGGCCAAGATCATGGCAATGAACCTTCAAGGCCCGGACATTCGGGAACTCAAGCCACGCATCACGGTGTTCGGCGTTGGCGGCGGTGGCGGCAACGCTGTCAACAACATGATCCAGGCCGGCCTTCAGGGCGTCGACTTTGTCGTGGCCAACACGGATGCGCAGGCTCTGGCGATGACCAGCGCCGAACGCATCATCCAGATGGGTCTTCAGGTGACGGAGGGCCTGGGCGCAGGCTCCCAGCCAGAGGTTGGCCGGGCGGCGGCTGAAGAGGTGATCGACGAGATCCGCGATCATCTGGCCGGTGCGCACATGGTCTTCATCACCGCCGGGATGGGCGGCGGGACGGGCACGGGTGCGGCGCCTGTCGTGGCCCGCGCCGCGCGCGAGCTTGGCATCCTGACCGTCGGCGTCGTGACCAAGCCGTTCCAGTTCGAAGGATCGCGCCGGCTTCGCATGGCCGATGCCGGGATCAAGGAACTTCAGGCCTCCGTCGACACCCTGATCGTGATCCCGAACCAGAACCTGTTCCGCATCGCCACCGAGAACACGGGTTTTGCAGACGCTTTCGCCATGGCCGACCAGGTGCTCTATTCGGGCGTGGCCTGCATCACCGATCTGATGGTCAAGCCGGGCCTGATCAACCTCGACTTCGCAGATGTCCGCGCCGTCATGCGCGGCATGGGCAAGGCCATGATGGGCACTGGCGAAGCCACCGGCGAAAAGCGCGCCGAGACCGCAGCCCAGGCTGCCATCTCCAATCCGCTGCTCGATGAAGTCTCGATGCGCGGCGCGCGCGGCCTCTTGATCTCAATCACCGGCGGACGCGACATGAAGCTCTACGAGGTTGACGAAGCCGCCACACGCATCCGCGAGCAGGTGGACGAAGAAGCCAACATCATCGTCGGTGCGACCTTCGACGAAAGTATGGAAGGCGTGATGCGCGTCTCCGTCGTGGCGACAGGCATTGATGCCGAGAGCATCCAGATGCAGCCAGAGGTCTCCGCGATCGACCAGCGCATTGCCGAAGTGGCCGAACGCCTCAAGGCAGAGGCACGCCTCAGGGCCCAATCGAACGCGGCAGCGCCGGCCTTCCGGCCGATGGCATCGATCATCACCACCTCTGCGGCGCCGCAGATGGAGATGACACCGGTTGCCGAACTTGCACCGCAAGCCACGATCATTGCGGAAACCGTCCGGCTCGAGCCTGCCCAGCCACGGGTCGTGCTCGCATCGGAACCACCCGCATCTGTGCAGGCTCCCCGTTTCGTCGAGGAGCATCATCTGGAGCAGGAGGCGTTCATCCCGCCCCAAGCAGAGCGCATCAAGCCTGTGCGACTGCCCCGCGTCGAAGATCTGCCGATGCCGGCGCAGAACCAGATCGCTGCCCGCTCCCTGCCGCCAACACCTGCCGCTCCGGCCCATTCCGCTGACCAGAAGCGCATGTCGCTGATGCAGCGCCTGGCTTCGGTCGGCTTTGGCAAACGTGACGAGACGGAGGCAGCACCAGCGCTTCCGCCCCTTCCCGCCCAGCAGCAGGCCAGATTGGCTCCCTCTGCCGCACCATCCGCCGCGCACGCGGAATACATGCGCAGGCCCGTCCAGCCCCAGCCATCCCGTGCTGCCGAAGGTCAGCTCGACCCAAGGGGGCGGGCTCCTGTCGCACGGAATGTCGAGGATGACCAGCTCGAGATTCCGGCTTTCCTGAGGCGTCAGGCGAACTGAAAACCGTTTGA
The DNA here is from genome assembly GCA_031375185.1 of Allobosea sp. Classification (GTDB taxonomy): domain Bacteria; phylum Pseudomonadota; class Alphaproteobacteria; order Rhizobiales; family Beijerinckiaceae; genus Allobosea. The sequence continues at coordinate 15,968 of JANMHN010000169.1, forward strand.
AACTAACCTATCGTTAACCGTCACCCGCCTCGGATGAGGCGGGTGAACTGTTTTTAACAATCCGTTGATTTTTATGCGTAAATGTCATGCAGCAAATGCAACGGTTTTTTGTAACAGAGAGATAAAAACCGTGATTTTGATCCGGCGTCCCGTGCCAGTATGTTGCAGCCATCGAAAGACAGGCGAATCGTGAGTGCCGCCTTCCGATCAAGACAAGACTTTTCCGGATCAATGGCAAAATGCCGACGGAAAAGTGGGGTTTCAGGGACTGACCAAATGACACATGGACGCCAGACAACAGTGCGGGATCCGATCAGGCTCGCGGGATATGGTGTTCATACTGCAGGCGTCGCCAACATCGTCATCAAGCCTGCTTCTCCCAATCACGGTGTGGTTTTCCTGCGCAAGGGACTTGAGGGCGGCATCGAGCGCCGCATTCCTGCGCGCTACGGCAATGTCAGCATGACCGAATTGTGTACGGTCCTGGGTGATCCCGATTTTGGCGCTGTTTCGACTGTCGAGCACATCATGGCAGCCCTTTACGGCCTTGGTGTCGACAATGTCTTGATCGAGATCGACGGACCGGAAGTGCCGATCATGGATGGCAGTTCGGGCGAATTTGTCGATGCGATCCAGGCGACGGGGCTGGTCAGCCAGAATGCGGCGCGGCGGTATGTCCGCGTCCTTCGCCCCGTGTCGGTCTCGAAGGGTTCGGCCCGCAGCGAGCTTGTGCCGCATGACGAGGAAACCCTGAGACTGGAGGTCGCCATTGATTTTCAGTCTGTCGTGATCGGTCAACAATCTTGCGAGATGGACCTTGAACCCGAGGCTTTTGCCGGTGAAATCTCCCGCGCACGCACCTTTGGGTTCATGCGCGACGTCGAACAACTCTGGAAGAACGGCTTTGCACTTGGAGCGTCCCTGGAAAATACCGTCGCCATCGGCGATGACAGGGTGATCAATCCGGAAGGCCTGCGCTTTGCGGATGAGTTCGTCCGCCACAAGATGCTTGATGCCATCGGTGATCTGGCTCTCGCCGGCCTGCCGATCATCGGCCTGTTCCGCTCCCATTGCGGTGGTCATCGCCTTAACATAGCGGTCCTACGTGAACTGTTTTCCGATCCGGCCAATTTCGAGATCGTCGAAGACATTGTCACGGTTCCGGCCCGCCGCGTGCAGATGGCCGCTGCAGCTTATGCGCCTGCCCTGAGCTGATTGCTGTTCTTGCACGCCGGACAGGGTGGGAGACTGATTCCGCCCTATTTGATGCGGTTATGAAGGTATCTGACATTTTTTTGCCATTTCGGTGCGCAATGGCGGTGTCCCATCAAGAGCACAGCCGTTTATTCCGACAACATTCCTGCTGATCAACCTGTCGGGTGGCTTGGCGAATGACCCCTGCTTGGGTTACATGCAGCAATGACAGCGCTGAAGGCACATCCGGTGCCAGACACGAATTCGAGGCGATGAGAATGGTTCACCTGAGATCAGCCCATCTGGCGGTCGTGCTCGGCATGGCGCTTTGCCTTGGGGGCTGCGACACGATTTCGTCGCTCAACCCATTCGATACAACGGCCAAGTACAAGCAGGAGCTGCTCCCTGACGTGTCGCCGGACACGCTTTACAATCAGGGCCTTGCCCGTCTTGAGAATGGCGACACCGCTGGTGCAGCAAAGGCCTTCGGTGACATCGACAAGCAGGCTGCCTTCGGGCCGCAGGCCCGGCGCGGTCTGCTGATGACGGCTTTCTCGCACTACGAGGGCAAGCGCTATGAGGAGGCCATCGGCGCATCCCGCAGGTTCCTGTCCCTTCATCCTGGCGATACCGACGCGGCCTATGCCCAGTACATCCTGGCGATGTCGAACTACAACCAGATTCCGGACATTGGCCGTGACCAGGAACGCACTGAAAAGGCGCTTGTCTCCCTCCAGGAGTTGATCGACCGGTATCCACGCTCCGAGTATGTGCAGGATGCCCGCGAAAAGATCCTGTTTGCGCGCGACCAGCTTGCCGGCAAGGAAATGACGGTCGGACGGTTCTATCTTGGGCAGCGCAACTTCCCTGCCGCCGTCAACCGTTTCCGTGATGTTGTCTCAAAGTATCAGACGACGCGCCATGTCGAGGAGGCGCTGATGCGCCTAACGGAGGCCTACCTGGCTCTTGGCGTGACCAACGAAGCGCAGACTGCCGCTGCTGTCCTCGGTCACAACTTTCCTGACAGCCCCTGGTACCGGGATGCTTACGCCCTTCTGCAGTCTGGCGGCCTTGAGCCGCGCGAGCAGGGCACATCGTGGATCAGCCGCGCTTTCCAGGGCTTCACGCGTACGGTCGGTCTGCGCTGATCGGGCCATGCTCGCCCAGCTTCTGATCCGTGACATTGTCCTGATTGACAGGTTGGAGTTGCCTTTCGACGGTGGCTTGAGCGTGTTGACAGGCGAGACGGGTGCGGGCAAGTCCATTCTTCTTGATGCGTTTGCGCTCGCCCTCGGTGGGCGCGGGGACGGCACTCTCGTCAGGAATGGCGAGGCGCAGGGGCAGGTCACGGCGGTTTTCGACGTGCCAGGTGGCCATCCAGCGCAGGTGCTGGCACAAGGCCATGATATCGACGTGGATGGTGGCCTGATCCTGCGCCGCGTGCAGATGGCGGATGGCCGGACCCGCGCCTTCGTCAATGACCAACCTGTGTCAGTGCAGGTGCTCAGGAGCCTTGGGTCAGCGCTTGTCGAAATCCATGGCCAGCATGATGACCGGGCGCTGATCGATCCTGAAACGCATCGCACGATGCTTGATGTGTTCGGCGACCTGACGGCGCAGGCCAGTGCGGTCTCCGGCGCTTACCGGAACTGGAGGGATGCGCGCAACGAGCTGGAAGGGCACAGGGCCAAGGTGGAGGCGGCGCGCAAGGAAGCGGATTTCCTGCGCCACGCCGCCGATGAGCTGGCCAAGCTCAAGCCTGCCACAGGCGAGGAAACCGAACTGGCAAACCGCCGCCAGCTGATGATGCAGTCCGAGAAGGTGGCCAAGGACATCGCCGATGCCTGCCAGGCCATGAGCGGGCAGGGTTCTCCCATCCCTGAATTGTCGGCCCACATGCGGCGGCTGGAGCGGCGGGCTGCGATGGCGCCACATCTGGTGGACGCGCCTGTGAAGGCGCTGGAAGCCGCGCTTGTGGCCCTTGACGAGGCGGCAATGGCGCTGGAAACGGCGCTGCGCGCCACAGAGTTCGATCCGCGCGAGCTGGAAAGCTGCGAGGAGAGGTTGTTCGCCTTGAGGGCCGCCTCGCGGAAATATGATGTGCCGGTGGATGATCTCGCCAGCCTGCAACAGCGCTACTGCGCGGACCTTGCTGCGTTGGATGCGGGCGAGGGGCAACTGACGGCGCTTGAAGCCGATGTCAGCGCCAAGGCCGGCATCTACAGGACGGTTGCGCACGCTCTGAGTGCGGCGCGCACCGAAACCGCCGCACGCCTCGATGCCGCCGTGGGCAAGGAATTGCCGCCGCTCAAGCTGGAGCGCGCCAGCTTCATCACGCAGGTCACGACGGATGTGGAGGCCTGGAGCGCCAGCGGCAATGACCACGTCGCTTTCTGGGTCCAGACCAACCCCGGCACCAGGCCCGGCCCGATGTTCAAGGTCGCATCGGGCGGTGAACTCTCGCGTTTCATGTTGGCGCTCAAAGTGGTGCTGGCCGACAAGGGGTCCGCGCCGACGCTGGTGTTCGACGAGATCGACACCGGGGTCGGCGGTGCCGTGGCCGATGCCATCGGCGAGCGGCTGGCGCGGCTTGCATCCCGCGTGCAGGTGATTTCAGTGACCCATGCCCCACAGGTCGCGGCCAAGGCGGGGCATCACTTCCTGATCTCGAAACATGCGGTCACGCCCGAGCGCGTGGCCACGCGTGTGTCGCCGCTTGAAGATGACGAACGTGGCGAGGAGCTGGCGCGCATGCTCGCAGGAGCGACAATCACGGACGAGGCGCGTGCCGCAGCCAAGCGCCTGCTTGAGACGGCACTCGGGCGGTGAGTGGGCGGAGTTCGCTGCGCTCACGCGAGATGGTCTGGCTTCCGGGTTCTGATCCGCTGTCGCTCCTCGGCCCCGGAAACGCGTCGAAGGTCGAGCGCATTTCCGGGACCTGAACCCGCTGGCGGCGTAAGGAAGCCGGAATCCAGACATTGTCTTGTGAGCGAAGCGAACGCCGCATAAAACACCCTCATGCCAAAGTCTGCACCCTTCACCACCCCTCCCGATCAACTCCTGCCGCTCGAGGCGCAGAGCGAACATGCCGATCTTGTCGGGCTGATCGCACAGGCTGACGAGGCCTATCACGGGCAGGACGCGCCAGTGATGAGCGACGCCGACTATGACGTGCTGCGTCGCCGGGCCGAGGCCATCGAGGCATTGTTTCCGCATCTCAAGGCGGGAGGGATCGCAGCCAAGGTCGGCGCGAAAGCGCAAGAGAAATTCGCGAAAGTCCGGCATCGTGTGCCGATGCTGTCGCTGGCCAACAGCTTTTCGCGCGCGGATGTGGCGGATTTCGAGCAACGCATCCGTTCGTTTCTCGGGCTTGCCGCCTCCGAGCCGGTCGTGCTCACGGCGGAACCCAAGATTGACGGTCTGTCGCTGGCGCTGCGCTATGAGCGGGGGCGGATGGTGCAGGCTGCCACGCGCGGCGATGGCGAGGAGGGCGAGGATGTCACCATCAACGCCCGGACCATCGCCGACATTCCCCATCGCCTCACAGGCGAATTTCCCGCCGTGTTTGAAGTCAGGGGCGAGGTTTACCTCGGCCATGCGGATTTCGCCGCGCTCAATGTCCGCCAGCGCGAGGCAGGCGCCAAGGAGTTCGCCAATCCGCGCAACGCCGCCGCAGGTTCCTTGCGCCAGCTTGATCCGGCCATCACGGCCTCGCGGCCCTTGCGTTTCTTTGCCTATGCCTGGGGCGATGTGGAGCGGCTGCCTTCTGACACGCAATTCGGCATCGTCGAGGCTTTCAAGAGCTGGGGCCTGCCGGTCAACCCGCTGATGAAGCGCTGTGCCAGTGTCGATGAACTGTTGGCCCATCATGGCGCCATCGAGACCATGCGGGCCAGCCTTGGCTATGATATCGACGGGGTGGTCTACAAGGTGGACCGCATCGACTGGCAGCAGCGGCTTGGTTTCGTCGGCCGTGCCCCGCGCTGGGCCACGGCGCACAAATTCCCGGCAGAGAGGGCCACCACGCTTGTCGAGGCCATCGACATCCAGGTGGGGCGCACGGGGGCGCTGACGCCCGTGGCCAAGCTCAGGCCCGTGACGGTCGGCGGCGTGGTCGTGTCCAACGCCACCTTGCACAATGCCGACGAGATCGCGCGGCTGGATGTGCGCATCGGCGACACGGTGGTGGTGCAGCGCGCGGGCGATGTCATTCCTCAGGTGGTCGAGGTTGTGGCAGCGCAGCGCCAGCCCGGCAGTGTGCCGTTCGTGTTTCCGCTTGTCTGCCCGTGCAGCCTGAAAAGCGCGGTGGTGAAGGAGACAACCGCCGCAGGTGTCGAAAGCGTGGTGCGGCGCTGCACGGGCGAGTTCGCCTGCCCTTATCAGCGCATCGAGCATCTGAGGCACTTCTGCTCGCGCCGCGCCTTCGACATCGAAGGGCTTGGCGACAAGCAGATCGCCTTCTTCTTCGAGAAGGGGTTGGTCAGGGAGCCTGCCGACATCTTCACGCTTGCCGCACGCGATGCGGCGCCGGGCAATCTCCAGCGCATCCAGAACCACGAGGGTTTTGGCGAAACCTCGACCCGCAACCTTTTTGCGGCGATCGAGATGCGGCGGACGATCCAGCTTGAACGGCTGATCTTCGCGCTCGGCATCCGGCATGTTGGCGAAACCACGGCCAAGATGCTGGCGCGCAATTACGGCACCTGGGCCGCGTTCGATGCGGCCGCGATGCGCGTTGCGGCAGGAGATGCGGACGCCGCGCACGAGATGGATGCCATCGACCAGATCGGCGAGACGGTGATCGAGGCCATCCGCGCCTATTTCGCGGAAAGCCACAACCGCGCCATCGTCGACCGGCTGGCGGCGGAATTGACCATCATCGATGCGGAACGGGCCGTGAGCGACTCAGCCGTTGCTGGCAAAACCGTCGTGTTCACCGGGGCTCTGGAAAAGATGACACGGGATGAGGCCAAGGCCATGGCCGAGCGGCTGGGAGCGAAGGTGGCGGGCTCCGTGTCGAAGAAAACGGATCTGGTCGTGGCCGGGCCGGGGGCGGGATCAAAGCTGAAAGCCGCTACCGACCTGGGCATCGAGGTGATCGATGAGGATGCCTGGCTGTCGCGGGTCAGCGGATGAGCAAGCTCCCGGCCCTGACAGAGGCGGTCATCAGCGAGGTGATCGAGATGGCGCTGAGTGACCACACCAGCTTCGCCGCGATCAGGATGCTGCACGGCCTGAGCGCGGATCAGGTCAAGGCGCTGATGCGGACCAACCTGAAGGGCGGCAGCTACCGGGCCTGGAGAAAACGGGTCAGGGTGTTCTCGGACAGGCGCGAAAGCTACAAGTAGGGCACGCGAAAGCAGGTCGTCATTCCGGGGCAGGCAAAGCCTGAGCGCGGAACCCATGACCCGGCAGATGACAAACCGAAATGATGTAAGGTGATGGGTTCCGGGCTCTTTACTGCGCAAAGCTCCGGAATGACGCGGGTTTTAGCCCTCCACGCCCTCGCGCATCATTTCCAGCCGCAGCCACTCTTCCTCGCATTCGCCAAGCCGTGTCTGCGTCATGGCCAGCGCTTCCACGGCCTTGTTGAAACGGGCGGGGTTCTTTTCGAACAGGCCGTTTTCCGCGAGAAGCCTGTTGAGCTTGTCGATGTCGGCATGCAGCTTGTTGATGGTGACAGGCAGCGTCTCGAGGGCGTGGCGGTCCTTGAAGGTGAACTTCGTCCTGGCATCTTTCGCATTCTTGGCGTCCTTTGCCGCCGCGATCACCGGCGCGCCTTTGGCCATGGCGGAGAGGCGGTTGCCCGAGCCTTTCCGCGCCATCACGCCCTCACCACGCTGGTTGACCATGTCGGAATAGCCGCCTGCATAGGTGGTGAACTTGCCGTCGCCATCCGCCATGATCACGGCGTTGACCGTGCGGTCGAGGAAGTCGCGGTCATGGCTGACGAGGATGACAGTGCCCGGATAATCGGCGATCATTTCCTGCAGGAGGTCGAGCGTTTCCAGGTCCAGATCATTGGTGGGTTCGTCCAGCACCAGGAGGTTCGAGGGTTTGGCCAGGGCGCGTGCCAGCATCAGCCGCCCGCGTTCGCCGCCGGAGAGCACCTTGATCGGCGTGCGGGCCTGTTCGGGTGTGAACAGGAAATCCTTGAGATAGCCCATCACGTGCTTGCGCTCGCCGGCCACGTCGATGAAGTCGCCGCGCCCGTCCGTCATGGCTTCGGCGAGGGTCCATTCATCCTTGAGGCTGTCACGGCGCTGGTCGAGGGTGGCGAGCGCAGTGGCTGGGCTGAGCACGATGGTGCCGCTGTCAGGCTCCAGGCCGCCCGTCAGCAGGTTGATCAGTGTGGTCTTGCCGGCCCCGTTGGGACCAACGATGCCGACGCGTTCGCCTCGCGAGATGCGGATGGAAAAATCATTGACGATGCTGCGGCCCGCATAGGCCTTGGCCATGTTCTTTGCCTCGATCATCAGCTTGCCGGCCGTTTCCGCCTCGGTGACGGCGAGCGTGACCTGGCCTTGTGGCCCACGGTAATTGCGGGCCTGATCACGCAGGGCGTGCAGGTTTCCCAGCCGCTTGACATTGCGTTTGCGTCGCGCCGTCACGCCATAGCGCAGCCAATGCTCCTCGTTGGCGATCTTCCGGTCGAGTTTGTGGCGCTCCGCCTCTTCCTCTTCCAGAACCTTGTCGCGCCAGGCCTCGAAGGCGGTGAAGCCCTGCTCGAGCCGCCTCGCCTTGCCGCGGTCAAGCCAGACGGTCGCGCGCGAGAGCGCTTCCAGAAAGCGGCGGTCATGGCTGATCAGCACCAGTGCGCTTTTCGACTGGGCCAGTTCCTGCTCAAGCCAGGCGATCACGGGCAGGTCGAGATGGTTGGTCGGCTCGTCGAGCAGCAGAAGATCGGGTTCGGGTGCCAGCGTGCGGGCCAGCGCGGCGCGGCGCGCCTCTCCGCCGGAGAGGCGCGAAGGGTCTTCCTCGCCGGTCAGGCCAAGCTGCTCCAGAAGGTAGCTGGCGCGATAGGAATCGTCACCGGGTGCCAGGCCAGCCTCGACATAGGCGCGGACGGTGGTGAAGCCGCCGAAATCGGGCTCCTGCGGCAGATAGCGCATCGTGACGCCCGGATGCACGAAGCGTTCGCCGCGCTCCGGGTCAATCAACCCGGCCGCGATCTTCAGCATGGTCGATTTGCCCGAGCCGTTGCGGCCGATCAGGCAGATGCGGTCGCGCGGGGTAACGGACAGTTCTGCCCCTTCGAGGCAGGGCGCGCCGCCAAAGCCGTGGCGGATGTTCTTGAGAGTCAGAAGTGGTGGAGCCATGGCCCGCCAAGTGGACCGGGCACGAGCCGGATGCAACCTGAATTTGAACGGCCAGGCTGGGGAGGGCTGACATTCAACGCACAGGCAACGCCGCATTAACCTTGAACGGCCATAGATTGTTGCAGTCAAACAGGTGATATTCGCATGATCTTTCGGCTTTCCGCCCTTCCTTTGTCGATCAAGGCTCCTGCCGGGCTGGTTGCCCTTCTGATCATGATGGCCATTGTCGCCGTCATCTCGCACATGGGTCTTGGGTCTGCAGATCGGGCATCGGACGATTATGCCAACCTCAGCAAGAGCGCGCTGATCACGGCCGAACTCGAGCGCGACGTGACGGCCTTGCAGGGCGCGAGCTTTGTTTTTTCCGTCGAAGGCGGCCAGCGTGCCCGCAGTGACATCGAAACCACGCTGGAACGCGTCCACCGCCAGCTTGCACGGCTGTCCGAGGCGGCATCCCATGATGGTGCCTCAACACGTGCTGTGGCCGAATTGTCGCCCATGCTCGACGAATATGGCAGGGCGATCGACAAACTCACCGACCTGCGGCAGAACCGCGACCTGATCCTCCAGACCGAAATCAACCGCAGCCACGCCACTCTGAGCAAGAGCATGACGGACATGATCGAGGCCGCCGAACTGAGCGGGCGCTCCGCCGACGCCTTGATGGTGGCCACGATCAAAGAGCGCTACGTGCGTGGCATGAACGCCCTTTATCAGTTTCTGGCAACCCCGAACGACAAGGACCGCGAGGAGATGATGGTCTCCTTCAGGGTTGTGCAGACCGAGGCCGAAAGACTGGTAATCATGGCCTCCAACCCCGAGATGAAGACCGAAGCGCGTAAACTTGCAGCCCGTTTCGTCTATCACCGCGAAGCTGCCGATATTTTCGTGCCGCTGGTCGTCGAGGGCCACAAGGTCATCAACACGGTGATGGCGCCGCTCTCGCTCAACATTCGCAACACGGCTGCAAACCTGCGCTCCGAGAAGCTAAAAGCGCTGGATGCGGGGGTAATTGTCGCATCGAACGAGATCGATGCCACCAAACGAACCGTGATGTTCGTGACCTGGCTGGCACTTGTCGTGAGCCTGATTGTGGCACTCGGCATGTATCACATGATTGTCGCGCCAATCAGGGGTCTGACAGTCGTCATGAGAGCCTTCGCGAATGGTGACTGGAGCCGCGATGTGCCAGCGGTGACACGTCGGGACGAGATCGGCCAGATGGCGCATGCCGTCATGGTGTTCAAGCAACATGGCATGGAGAACGAGGCGCTGCGCTCTGAAACCGAGCGTGAGCAGCAGGCGCGTTATCGCCGCCAGCAGATGATCGAGGGCGCGATTGCCGAATTCGAGGGCGCTGTCACCATCGTGGCTGACAGCGTTTCCCATTCAGCCGACGAGCTGAACCGTGCTTCGCAATCCATGTCGGTGACGGCGGAACAGACCTCAGCCCAGGCTGTTTCGGTGGCAGGCGCATCGGAAGAGGCTGCGACCAGCGTGCAGAACCTGCTCACGGCAGGCGTGCGCCTGTCGGACGCCATCCAGAGCATCAGCCAGCAGACGGCGGCTTCATTCCGGATTGCCAACACGGCCACCGCCCAGGCGCAGGACGCGAACGCCAAGGTGCAGGATCTCGCACTGGCCGGAGAGCGGATAGTCTCGGTCGTCTCGATCATTTCCAGCATTGCCGAACAAACGAACCTGCTTGCCCTGAACGCCACCATCGAGGCCGCCCGCGCCGGTGAGGCGGGTCGCGGATTTGCCGTGGTTGCATCCGAGGTCAAGCTCCTGGCCGGACAGACCAGCTCCGCCACCGCCGAGATCGCCGGGATTGTCGCCCGCATCCGCGAGGTCACGGGCGAAACCATCGTTGCCATTCAGGGTGTGGCGCGCACCATCGGCCAGATCGACCAGATTTCATCGACCATTGCCCACGCTGTCGAGGAGCAGAATGTCACCGCCTCGGAGATGGCGGAAAGCGTCAGGCAGACAGCGCGCGGAACACAAGAGGTCTCCGCCAACATTTCAGGTGTCAGGCAAGCCTCCGAAGCAACGGGTTCTGCTGCCGTGCAGGTTCTGTCATCCTCAGGCGATCTGGCCGATCAGGCCGGACGTCTGCGCAGCGAAGTTCGGCGCTTCCTGGACCGTGTAAGGGCAGCCTGATCATGGGCTCAGCACAGGCTGGCCGGGGATATATGCAGCCATCCCACGCGCCCCATGCGTATCGACTTCAGACCTGAGCACGTGTATCTGCCCGAAACCTGTTTTGGCGTGTCTCGGAAAGTTTGCAAAAATGTTCAAGAAATTGCTGTCGACCTGCATCTTCGCGGGCTTCATCGCCGTGTCGCCTGCCATTGCCAAAACCCACACTGTTCCAGACCCCAACCCTGTCGCCGTCGTCACCATTCCCGATGATTGGACCGCAACGACCCTGCCAAAGGGCGTCGAAGCGCTGTCCGAAGACGAAGAGGTCTATGTCGCAATCGAAGTCACGGAACTTCAAGATGTGGCTCAGGCCATTTCCAGCACGATCATCTGGCTGAAAAGCAAGGACGTTGTCCTGGACGAGGCGACCCAGGCCAAACAGGACATCACTGTCAACGGGCTCTCGGGCGTCCAGATCAAGTGGCAGGCAAAGGATGCTGACGGGCCGACTCAAGTGAGCCTCACAGTCTTGCAGGCGACAGAAACCAAAGGTCTGATCCTGACCTACTGGGGCACCGAAGAGGGCGCGAAGGAAAACGCCGTTGATCTGAACACCATCATCACCAGCCTGAAGCTGGTGAAGTAGCGTCTTGCTGCTCTGGATTGCGGGCCTTGATCGAAAAGGCTAACACGTCGGCTGAAGTTGCCTTCGGGCAACTCCACGATCCAGACGGAGTATGGATGATGGCTGAACGTTGGACACCTGATAGCTGGCGCGCAAAGCCCGTGCAGCAGATGCCGCAATATCCTGACCAGGATGCACTCGCCGGTGTCGAAAAGACACTTGCAGGGTTTCCGCCGCTGGTTTTTGCAGGCGAGGCGCGCAAGCTCAAGCGGGCGTTGGGCAAGGTCGCGGCTGGCGAGGCTTTCCTCTTGCAGGGCGGTGATTGCGCCGAGAGCTTCGAGGAGCATTCGGCGGACAACATCCGCGATTTCTTCCGCATGTTCCTGCAGATGGCCGTGGTGCTGACCTTCGCGGGCGGCTCGCCCGTGGTCAAGGTCGGTCGTGTCGCTGGCCAGTTTGCCAAGCCACGCTCGGTGCCGACAGAGGTGATCGGCGGGGTGGAACTGCCCAGCTACCGCGGTGACATCATCAACGACATCGCGTTCACGCCGGAATCGCGGATACCTGACCCTCAACGCCAGTTGATGGCCTACCGGCAGTCAGCCGCGACGCTCAACCTGCTGCGCGCCTTCGCGACCGGCGGCTACGCCAATCTCGACAATGCGCATCGCTGGATGCTGGGCTTTGTGTCGGGCTCGCCGCAGAGCGGGCGATACCGCGAGGTCGCGGAACGGATCACGGAAACACTCGATTTCATGCGCGCCATCGGCATCGACCCCGAAGCTGCGCCCGAAACCCGCACGACGGATTTCTACACCAGCCACGAGGCTCTGCTGCTCGGTTACGAGCAGGCGATGACGCGCGTCGATTCCACCACGGGCGACTGGTATGACACGTCCGGCCACATGATCTGGATCGGTGACAGGACACGTCAGCATGACCATGCGCATCTGGAGTTCTGCCGCGGCATCAAGAACCCGATCGGCCTGAAATGCGGCCCGTCGCTGAAGCCTGATGACCTGATCCGGCTGATCGACATGCTCAATCCGCAAAACGAGGCGGGGCGGCTGACGCTGATCGCACGGTTCGGCGCCGACAAGGTGTTCGACCATTTCCCGGCGCTGGTGCGCACTGTGAAGCGGGAAGGGCGCAACGTGCTGTGGTCGTGCGATCCGATGCACGGCAACACGATCAAGGCTGCATCCGGCTACAAGACCCGGCCATTCGACATGATCCTCAGCGAGGTGAAGGCGTTTTTCGCGGTCCACAACGCGGAAGGCACCCATGCTGGCGGCATCCATCTGGAAATGACGGGCAAGAATGTCACCGAATGCACCGGCGGTGCGCGCTCGATCTCCGACATTGATCTGTCAGACCGCTATCACACCGCCTGCGATCCGCGCCTCAACGCCGAACAGGCACTTGAAATGGCGTTTCTGGTGGCCGAATTGATCAAGAAAGAACGCCAGGGAAAGGCGCGGCCGGAGGTTGAAGCGGCTGAGTGATCGTTCGGCCCGGCTTGCCGGATGCTGGCGGAACTGGCTCTTTATCTGGCGACACCCGTGCCGCGTGCGGTGAGGCGGCACGGACTTTTGCGTGAGAGTGTCGGTCTCTGGTCGCGCGGTTTTCGGCACCGCAAGGTGTGGGCCGAGCATGCGCATCGCTGCAAGGCGGTGGTTTCACAAAGCCTTGCTGGCCTGACCCGTTATCATACTGTCGTGGTGCTGGGGTCGGGGCTGGTGCGCGATGTGCCGATGGACGTGCTCGTGCAACGATTTGAGAAGGTTGTGCTGGTTGATGCCGTTCACCTGTGGCCCGTGCGGCTGCGCTGGTTTGCGGAACGCAAGGTGCATGTCGTCACGCGCGACCTGACGGGTCTTCTGGATCAGATGGGTGGCGACCGGCAGATGCGCCGTGCCGCGCCTCTGGCTGATCTTCAGGCCGATGCGCGCATCGATCTTGTCATCTCGGCCAATGTCCTGTCGCAGTTGCCGCTTCCGGTCGAGCGGGCGCTTGACGCGGGCATGATCAGGGATGCCGGGCTTCCGCGCGCCGTCTTGGACGCACATCTGGCTGACCTGTCAGGTTTTTCTGCGCGGATCTGTCTGCTGACCGACGAAAGCTACAGCGCGATCAATGGCGCTGGCGTCGAGATCGAGCGTGTGGACCTCTTGCATGGCGTCCAGCTGCCAGATGGAGGCGAGCAGTGGGACTGGCCGGTCTCGCCGATGGGTGAAGAGGACAAGCGCGCAGCCTTCATCCATCATGTCAGGGGATATCCGGACTGGAAACCAGTTTTTGTGGCGAACGTCGGCTCCTGATCAGAAAGCGACACCCGCGCCGAAGCGGGCCTGGTTGACGTCGATGCGACCGGCCTTGGACTGTGTCAGCGAAGTGAAGATGTATTCGCCCCTCAGCGAAAGGTTGCCGAAGCGCGCTTCAAGTCCTGCGCCGAGCGTGTAGCCGGCCATCAGCGCGCTGCGGCTGGTGGCGACCGTGTATGTCGCGGGGATGCCGGGAACGACAGCTATGGTTGCGGTGTCGTTCAGCTTCACTTGGCCCCAGGCAAAACCGCCTGTGACATAGGGCATGATGTTGCCGAAGATCATGCCCGCACGCACTCTGGTGCTGGCGATCATTTCAAGCCGGGTCAGGCTGGATGCAGGGCCGACCGTGACGGTTTCGACGCCGTTGGTAGCCGTGCCGGGAGCCAGGATCGTCAGATTGTTCGATTTGGCATTGAGCCAGCCAAGATCGGCTTCAAAACCGATGAGGGCATCTTCAGA
>JANMHN010000187.1:0-1773 GCA_031375185.1 Allobosea sp.
TGCCGCCCGGATGAGATCGCGTTCGGCGGGCAGACCGTCTCGCGCATTGATGGCGGCGGGCCTGAAAGTGGCCAGGTCATCTCTTTCGTCAATGACGGACGCACTCCGCTGCAATCGCTGTTCCTGACACCGGCCTCCGACACGCACTGGGGCGATGACCGCCTTGGCAGTCACACGCTTGGCAGCAAGATGCGGCTTGACCTGAGGCTGGCCAAATCCGCTGGATGCCTATGGGACATCAAGCTCGTCTATCAGGGCGACATCACCCGCGAGCAGCGCGGGCAGGATCTGTGCGCCACGCCGCTTCAGTCGCTGTTCCTGCGCGACAAGCCCGGAACGCTGGTCTCCACCGGCACGGGCTTCCACGTTTCGGACAAGGGCCACATCCTGACCAACCACCATGTCATCGATGGCTGCAACCGCGTGCTGATTGCGCGGGATGGCAGACCCGGCATCCCGCTGAGTGTGATCAGGCAGGATGAGGAGGCTGACCTGGCCTTGCTGACCCACGAGCAGCCTGCGGCCGCATCGCCCTTCATCACGTTCCGCGCCAATGGCAATGCCGCGATCAGGGCAGGCGAGCGCGTGGTGGTCATCGGCTATCCGGTGCGCTCCAAGCTCGGCGGCGTCAACATCACGGAAGGCGTGGTCAGTTCGCTCAAGGGTCCAGACAAGGATGCCACGCGGATGCAATACACTGCGCCATCCCAGCCTGGCAATTCCGGCGGGCCGATCCTGGATCAGTCCGGCGTCGCCATTGGCGTCGTGGTCGCGCGCATGACCACCACCGATGACAACCGCGCGGCTCAGAATATCAATTTTGGCGTCAGCCTGGCAACCGTCACGGCTTTTCTCAAGGCTGCCGACATTCCGGTTGATGCGCAAAAGGCTGCCGGGAACCCGCTGACGACACCAGAAATCCTGGAAGCCGCCGGTGACGCCATCGTGCCGCTGGACTGCCTGGACTGAGCATCATGGCCGGATTGTCCAATAAACCTGCCGGAACGCCTGACCGGCGCGCGCCGCGCGTGCCAAAACCTGTCACGCGCGCCTACCTGATCAATGCCGCGCAGTCGTATCTGCAGCGCTATGCGACCAGCCGGGCCAATCTTGAGCGGGTTCTGGTCAGGAAAGCCCGGTTGCGCGGGCAGGAGGCTTTCTTCACGCCTGAGACCCACGGCCTCATCGTCGATGTGCTGGATGCGCTGGAGCGCATGGAACTGCTGGACGACAGGGCCTTTGCCGCAGGGCGCGCCGGCACGCTCCAGCGCAAGGGCACCAGCAACACTCTTGCGCGCCTGAAGCTCGCTGCCAAAGGCGTGACCCGCGAGGTGGCAGCCTCAGCTGTGGCGGGCCTGGATATGAAGGACGGCGAACAGGCCATGATCACCGCCCGGCGGCTGAGGCTGGGGCCATGGCGCCGCACAGATCCAGGACCTGCTTTCACGCCTGCGGAAATGGGCAAGCTGCAACGGCGCGGCTTCGGCAGCGCGGCGATCAGGGAGGCGGTGAGGCTATGGGAGGAGGGGGCTTGACCCCAACCCCTACTCCTTCGGCTTGAAATCCAGCGCCACGCCGTTGATGCAGTAACGCAAGCCGGTGGGGGGTGGCCCGTCCGGAAAGACATGGCCCAGATGGCCGCCGCAATTGGCGCAGTGGACCTCTGTGCGGGTCATGCCCCAGCTCTTGTCCACGGTGGTTTCGGTGGTGCCGGGCAGCGGGTCGTTGAAGCTCGGCCAGCCGGTGCCGCTCTCGAACTTGGTGCCGCCGACA
>JANMHN010000229.1:0-6745 GCA_031375185.1 Allobosea sp.
CCTGTCGGTTCCGGCAAGACGGCGCTGATGGAGCTGTTGTGCAAGGCGATGCGCGATGAGTTCGATCTGTGCGCCATCACCAACGACATCTACACCAAGGAAGACGCAAGGCTGCTGACGGTCGCAGGCGCGCTGCCCGTCGAGCGCATCATGGGCGTGGAAACCGGCGGCTGTCCTCATACCGCGATCCGCGAGGATTGCTCGATCAATCTGGCGGCGGTGGCCGAGATGCGCGCCAGATTTCCGGAGCTCGATCTGATCCTGATCGAATCTGGCGGCGACAACCTGGCCGCCACCTTCTCGCCGGAGCTTGCCGACCTGTGCATCTACGTGATCGACGTGGCGGCCGGTGAGAAAATCCCGCGCAAGGGCGGCCCTGGCATCACCCGCTCGGACCTGCTCGTGATCAACAAGATCGACCTTGCTCCCCATGTCGGCGCGGATCTTGCCGTGATGGAGCGCGATGCGAAGCTGATGCGCCGCAACCGCCCGTTCGTGTTCACCAACATGAAGACCGGCCAGGGCCTGGCAGACATCCGCGCCTTCATCGAGCACGCTGGCGGATTGGCGAAGGCGGCGGCTTGAGGCTCGCAGCGGAAGGTGATCCGTGCTATCTGCATACAAATGAAAGACGCGACTCAGACCCTGCCCGAACCCCTGGTAATGGTTTCGCCTGAATGGCTTGGCGGCCAGCCCTGCTTCACGGGATTACGAGTGCCGGTGAGCACGATGTTTGATTATCTCAAGGCAGGCCAATCGCTCGAAATATTTCTTGAAGATTTTCCGAGCGTGACGCATGGGCATGCGGAGGCTGTCATCGATCTGGCGAGCCACATGGTCCGTTTTCCTGACGCTGCTGAATAGCGAGCCACATGACCGCCAAACGCGTGATTCTGGACGCTTGAGTTCCTCATCGACTGCGGACTGCGCTCCATCGCTTCAATGTCCAGACAGCTCATTTCGCGGGCCTTGACCGGCTTGACGACAGAGCGCTGCTGGTCGCCATCGACGGCCTGTTTGATGTGCTTGTCACGCTCGATCATGGCATGCTGCGTCAGCAAAGGATCACCGGACGACGTTTCGGCGTGGTCGTCATGCGGGTGCCGGTCCAGTCACCGGACGTTTTCGCTGCCTTGGCTCCAACCCTCATTGCCGCTGTCAAAATGGTCGAGGCAGGTCAGGTCAGGCTGGTGCTGCAAGAACCCGACGGATTGGATAGCTGGACACATATAACTGATCTGGCGTAATTCGCTTCATGCGCAGCCCCTCCCCATGGCGCTTTTCGGTCGCCCCGATGATGGACTGGACGGATCGGCATTGCCGGGCCTTCCACCGCGTGCTGTCGCGCCATGCCCTGCTCTACACCGAGATGGTGACAGCCAATGCCATTCTCCATGGCGATGTGAAGCGCCTGATCGGCTGGAACAAGGCCATTGAGGGCAAGGTCGCGCTGCAGCTAGGCGGCAACGATCCGGTGAAGCTGGCCGAGGCAGCGCGCATCGGCGAAGACTTTGGCTATGACGAGATCAACCTCAATTGTGGCTGCCCGTCGGACCGGGTGCAGGGCGGCACCTTCGGCGCTTGCCTGATGCTGACACCCCAGGTGGTCGGCGATTGCGTCGCTGCCATGAAAGATGCCGTGAGCATTCCCGTGACCGTCAAGTGTCGGCTTGGCGTCGATGATCAGGATACAGAGGAAGCGCTTGATGCGCTCACCGACACGGTGCGCAAGGCCGGTGTCGATGCGCTCCTCGTGCATGCCCGCAAGGCGTGGCTGCAGGGCCTGTCGCCCAAGCAGAACCGGGAGGTGCCGCCGCTGGACCATGACCGTGTCCATCGCCTGAAAGCGGCCAATCCTGGTCTGCCGATCGCCATCAATGGCGGCATCAGGTCGTTGGGTGATTGGCATGGGCATGTGCTCAAGGTTGATGGCGTCATGGTCGGGCGCGAGGCCTACCAGAACCCGGAGGTGCTGCTTGAGGTCGATCCTGTGCTGTTTGGCGCGCCAGCACCCGTCGATGACATGTTTGCGGCGATGGAGGCCTATGAGCCTTACATCATGAAAGAGCTTGCCGCAGGCACGCGGCTTCATGCGATCACGCGCCATCTGACGGGCCTGTTCGCGGGCCGGCCGGGCGCGCGGGCCTACCGCCAGCACCTTGCCAATGTCTGCATCAAGCCGGATGCCGGGCTTGATGATTTGCGGGGGGCTGTCGCGCAAGTGTCAAGGGAACAAGTGTCAAGGGAACAAGTTTCAGGGGAGCCGGTCCTGCCTGAGCCGCCAAACGCCGTAATGGCCGCGTGATGGGCCTGCTTTCCGCCCGCGATCCTGATTTCGAGAACCGCATCCGCAGCAGTTTCGCGAGACAAGGGCTCATGTCCACCCTCAAGGCTGAACTAGTGTCGGTCACGTCGGGTTCTGTCGAGATCAGCCTGCCGGTGGCACCTCATGTCAGCCAGCAGCATGGCTTCGTGCATGCCGGAGCTGTGGCGGCGATCGCTGATTCCAGCGCGGGCTATGCGGCGCTGTCGCTGATGCCGCGCGGGGCGGGGGTGCTGACGGCCGAATTCAAGATCAATCTTCTCAGCCCTGCGGCGGGCGACAGGATCATCGCCCGTGGCCGCATCATCAAGGCGGGCCGCACGCTGACGCTGGCGATGAGCGAGGTTTTCGCCGTGACGGATGGGCACGAGAAACTCTGCGCACTGCTGACAGCCACGCTCATGACCATCGAGGGCCGTGACGGCGTTGCCGATTGAGCGTAGTGCCGCGATGGTCGGCCGGTGTTCACGGTGCCCTGAAAGTCCAATGCGGCTTTTCGCCACCATGCTCGGGTTGCGCACCCCGGATCAGCATGCTACGGCACCCACGCTTTGCAGGGACATCGTCCTCGCGAGGCCTTCCTTCATGCGCTCGCTGCGCGATCTGGACGCATCCCGGTTTCGGGACGTCGTGGCCGGATTTCAGGGACAAGATAGAGAGCAAACGTGGCCAAGGGCAGTTCCCAAAGCGGTTCAATCGTATCAGGTGTAAGCGGGCGATATGCGTCGGCCCTGTTCGATCTGGCGCAGGACATGAAGGTGACTGACGCTGTCGGCGCGGCACTTGACCAGTTCGGTGCCATGATCGACGGCAGCGCCGATCTGCAGAGCCTGGTCAGAAGCCCGGTGTTCACCGCCGATCAGCAGGTCGCTGCCGTGAACGGCGTGCTGGCATCGGCAAAGATCGAAGGTCTCGCCGCAAACTTCATCGGGCTGGTTGCGTCCAAGCGGCGCCTGTTCGCGCTGCCCGGCATGATCACGGCCTATCGCCAGCTCGTCGCCGATTCGCGCGGCATCGTGCGCGCCGAGGTCACGCTGGCCGAGCAGCCATCCGCCGGGCAGGTCAAGGACATCGCCATGGCGCTCAAGGATGCTGCCGGCAAGGAGGTCGTGATCGACCTCAAGATTGATCCCTCGCTCATCGGCGGTCTCATCGTGAAGATGGGCTCGAAGATGGTCGATGCTTCGCTCAAAACCAAACTCAACTCGATTAGACTTGCGATGAAAGAGGTCGGCTGATGGAACTTCGTGCCGCAGAAATCTCCGCGATCCTCAAGGATCAGATCAAGAATTTCGGTTCCGAAGCCTCGGTGACGGAAGTCGGTCAGGTGTTGTCCGTGGGTGACGGGATTGCCCGCTGCTACGGTCTCGACAAGGTCCAGGCCGGCGAGATGGTCGAGTTCGAATCAGGCGTGCGCGGCATGGCGCTGAACCTCGAAAGCGACAATGTCGGCATCGTCATCTTCGGCTCCGACCGCGAGATCAAGGAAGGCCAGACGGTCAAGCGCACCGGTGCCATCGTGGACGTGCCTGTCGGCAAGGAGCTTCTGGGCCGCGTCGTCGATGCGCTCGGCAATCCGATCGATGGCAAGGGACCGATCAAATCCAAGCTTCGCTCCCGCGTGGACGTCAAGGCCCCCGGCATCATCCCGCGCAAGTCGGTGCATGAGCCGATGGCGACGGGCCTCAAGTCCATCGACGCGCTGATCCCGATCGGCCGCGGCCAGCGCGAACTGATCATCGGCGACCGCCAGACCGGCAAGACCGCCGTGGCGCTCGACACGATCCTGAACCAGAAGGCCGCCAACGAGGGCAAGGACGAGAACCAGAAGCTCTATTGCGTCTATGTCGCCATCGGACAGAAGCGGTCCACTGTGGCCCAGTTCGTCAAGGTGCTCGAAGAGCGCGGCGCGCTGGAATACACCATCATCGTGGCCGCGACCGCCTCCGATGCCGCTCCGATGCAGTTCCTTGCGCCGTTCTCGGGCTGCGCCATGGGTGAGTATTTCCGCGACAACGGCATGCACGCCGTCATCATCTATGACGATCTGTCCAAGCAGGCCGTGGCCTATCGTCAGATGTCGCTGCTGCTTCGCCGTCCGCCGGGCCGCGAGGCTTATCCAGGCGATGTGTTCTATCTGCACTCCCGCCTGCTGGAACGCGCCGCCAAGATGGGCGACGGTGCCGGAAACGGCTCGCTGACCGCCTTGCCCGTCATCGAGACCCAGGCCAACGACGTGTCGGCCTACATCCCGACCAACGTGATCTCGATCACCGACGGCCAGATCTTCCTTGAAACCGACCTGTTCTACCAGGGCATCCGCCCGGCCGTGAACGTCGGCCTGTCAGTGTCACGCGTCGGCTCCGCCGCGCAGACCAAGGCCACCAAGAAGGTTGCCGGCAAGATCAAGGGCGAACTCGCCCAGTATCGCGAAATGGCGGCCTTTGCCCAGTTCGGCTCCGATCTCGATGCCGTCACCCAGCGCCTGCTCAACCGTGGAGCGCGGCTCACCGAACTTCTGAAGCAGCCGCAATTCGCGCCGCTGAAGATGGAAGAACAGGCTTGCGTGATCTACGCTGGGGTGAACGGCTATCTCGATGCGTTGCCCGTCAGCAAGGTCAGGGCTTTCGAGGATGGCCTGCTGTCGCTCCTGCGCGGCAAGCATGTCGATCTGCTCAACACCATTCGCGACTCAAAGGATCTTTCGGATGCCAGCGCCGCGACCCTGAAGGGTATCGTCGAGACATTTGCGAAGACGATGGCGTGAGGTTGGGCATGGCCCGTCATTGCGAGCGCAGCGAAGCAATCCAGATCGGTGCTGCAGCACTGGATTGCTTTGTCGCTTCGCTCCTCGCAATGACGGCGTGATGGCGCGGCAAGAACAGGATCGAAAATGCCCTCTTTGAAGGAACTGCGCACCCGCATCGCCTCGGTCAAGGCGACGCAGAAGATCACCAAGGCCATGCAGATGGTTGCGGCTGCCAAGCTGCGCAAGGCGCAGCTGGCGGCGGAAGCTGCGCGCCCCTATGCTGTCAAGATGGAGAGCGTGCTCGCCAATCTTGGCGCCGGTGTCGATCTGTCGTCCGCGCCGCGCCTTCTGGCGGGTACCGGAGCCGACAAGGTGCATCTGCTGGTGGTCTGCACCGCCGAGCGCGGCCTGTGCGGCGCGTTCAATTCGTCCATTGCCCGTCTGGCGCGGGACCATGCAAACCGGCTTCTGGCCGATGGCAAGACCGTGAAGATCCTGTGCGTCGGCAAGAAGGGTAACGACTCGCTCCGCCGCACACTGGAGCGCTACATCATCGACCTGATCGAGTTCAGGAGCGTGAAACAGATGAGCTTCGTGCAGGCCGAAGAGGTTGGCCAGCGCGTGCTCACCATGTTCGAGGCTGGCGAGTTCGACGTCGCGACGCTGTTCTTCTCCAAGTTCAAGTCGGTCATCTCGCAAATCCCGACTGCGCAGCGGCTGATCCCGACCGAAATTCCGGTGAAGGCCAGCGCCAAGGGTGCGGAAGCGGTCTACGATTACGAGCCCGAAGAGGGCGAAATCCTGGCCACACTCCTGCCACGCAATGTCACCGTGCAGGTCTTCAAGGCGCTGCTGGAGAATGCCGCGTCCGAGCAGGGTTCGCGCATGTCCGCCATGGACAATGCAACCCGCAATGCCGGTGACATGATCAAGAAGCAGACGCAGAAGTACAACCGCACGCGCCAGGCGATGATCACCAAGGAACTGATCGAGATCATTTCCGGTGCCGAAGCACTGTAAGGAGTTACTGAGCATGACCCTGACCCCCCTGATGACCACCCATGCCACCACCCGTGGCGGACGCGATGGCCGCACCTCTCTGGAAGACGGCAAGATGGTGCTGGGCATGTCTTTGCCAAAGGAGCTTGCTCCCGGCGCAGCCGACGGCATGAACCCCGAGCAGTTGTTCGCGATGGGCTGGTCCTCGTGCTTCGGTCAGGCCGTGTTGGCGCTGTCGAAAAAGCATGGCGTCGATGCGAGCCGCGCGGCCGTCACCTGTGCGGTCACGCTCAACAAGGATGAGACCAGCTTTGCCTTGACGGCGGAGATCAAGGTCTCGATCCCCGGCGAGGACCAGACGAAGGTGCATGCCCTCGTTGAGGACGCCCACACGATCTGCCCCTATTCCAAGGCAACACGCGGCAATGTGCCCGTTACGCTGACTGTTATTTGAATTCGCAAGGACCGGAGAGAACCATGGCCAAAGCCACCACCAAGGCTCCCGCAAAAGCTGCTGCTGCTGCAGCTGCGCCAGCCGCAACCGCCAAGACCAACATCGCCACCGGCAAGGTGACGCAGGTCATCGGCGCCGTTGTTGACGTGCAGTTCGAGGGCAACCTGCCGGAAATCCTGAACGGTCTGGAAACCCAGAACCTCGGCAACCGGCTCGTGCT
>JANMHN010000267.1:0-6990 GCA_031375185.1 Allobosea sp.
CCGGCACCGATTTGCCGCGCGCGAACGCCCGGCTGCAACTTGTGCAGTCCGCCGCCATGCTCGCAGGCCCTGCCATCATGGGATATGCCGTGCTCAAGGGCTGGACCTTCACAGCTTACGGCCTGGCGCTGGCCCTGGCTGAGGCCGGGCTTGTCGTTGCGCTGGGTTTCGGTGTCCAGCCACAGCGCGCACCCAAGCCCCGCGCGCCGTTGGCCGAAATAGCGGAAGGCTTCGGTTTCGTGCGCGCACATCCGCTGCTGCTGGGCATCGTGGCCTGCGCACTGTTCTGGAACCTGGCCTTCTTCGCGCTGATGGCTGTGTTCGTGCCATTTGCGCTGGGGCCTGTCGGCCTCAATGCAGGTCAGGCAGGCTTGGCACAATCCGCCATGGGCGTCGGCTCTCTAGGCGCCGCACTGACAGCCGCCTACGCACTCTCCAAGCTGTCGCCTCGCGTGATCCTGGCGTTTGGCCCGGCAAGCTCCCTTGTCGCGTCCATCCTGCTGGCGCTGTCACCGCAAGGGGGCGGCATGATCCTGCCGGTCATCACCTTCGCCTTGCTCGGGTTTGGCCCGATCCTGTGGTTTGTCTGCCAGAACAGCATCCGCCAGCTTGTCACGCCCACCGGACTTCTGGGGCGTGTCGGCTCGGTCATCCAGGTCGCGATCTATGGTGTCCGCTCCATCGGCGCGCTGATCGGCGGCATCGTGGCGGCACGCGCAGGGTTCGACGCGGCTCTTTGGATGATCATCGTTTTGTTCGCGCTGTCAGCGGCATCCGTGTTCGTCTCGGCTCTGGGCGGTTTGCGCGAGATGCCGCAGGCGGTGGCAACCTGATGCAGAAAGCCCCGTGCGGGAGACACGGGGCTTCCAGGTTGCGGATACGGCAAGGTTGGGGAGCGTTGCCTGTTCCGCGATGGCCGACGGGGTGGGAACCGGGGCCATGAAGCCGTCCTCTGGCGATGATGGGGAGCGTCGCCAGGCTCAGATTCGCATTTCAGGATCAGAACGGCAGCAGCACGTCCATCACCTGCTGGCCATAACGCGGCTGCTGCACATCTGTGATCTGACCCCGGCCGCCATAGGCGATGCGGGCCTGTGCGATCTTGCTGGAATCGACCGTGTTGTCGCTGTCGATATCCTCGGGCCGCACGACACCTGCCACGATCAGTTCCCTCACCTCGAAGTTGATGCGGATTTCCTGCTTGCCCTCGATCACAAGGTTGCCGTTTGGCAGAACCTGGTTGACCACCGCCGCCACATTCGTGGTCAACTGCTCGGAGCGGCGGACCGAACCTGCGCCTTGCGTCGACGTGCTTGAATTGGTGCCGTAGAGCGAGCCGGGGCTGACGCTTTCCGGCAGGATCTGCGGCAGGTTGGATTCTACCCCGAACAGGTTTGGCACGCCCATGCTGTCCTTGCCGGTGCGCGAGCGGCTGGTCTGGTTCTGGAGTTCCGCACGGTCCGTGACCCTCACCTTCACCGTCACCAGATCGCCGATCTGCCGGGCGCGCTGGTCCTTGAAGAACGCGCGCGAGCCTTGCCGCCACAGGGAGTTGGGACCGAAAGACACATGCTCAGGCGTCGGCATCGGCATCCTGACCGGCTTGTAGCCGCTCTGGGTGGTCGAGTCCTCGATGGCGGACAGGGCCGGCGGCTTGCCGACATTGGCGAGCCGGTCTGCCGCACCGCAAGCCGAGAGCACAAGGCCAACGCTGGCAAGGGCGATCATGCGTGCCGCTGTTGTCATGTTGATGGTCTTTCCGGTCATGGTTTCAGGGGTCATCATGTCAGGGGTCATCATCCTGGCCCTCTCAATTCGCGAGCGCGACGCGGCCTGCGGGCGCGCCGTTGACAGCCACACGGCCTGCGCCGATCACGGTGGCCTGCAGGACTTTCTTCGACTGGATGTTCATCACAGAGATGATGTCGCCTTGCGCACCCGCTTCCTGCGCCCGGCCACGCATGCTCAGCATCAGGCCCGGCGCCTCGTACATCACGGTGACAACCTCGTTGCGGGCCACGATTTCCTGCCGCTGCAGATCGGTCGTCCGCATGATCTGTCCGGCACCGAGCGGGCGGCGAGCGGCTTTTCCGATGGCGGCCACAACCTCGACCACGACATCGGAGGCCGTGCCTTCGCGCGGGCGACGCTCGATGCTGAGGTCAGCAGCCTGGATGATCTCGCCGCGGTTGATCGCGCGGACCGGCACGATCACATCGACGGTTTCGACCATCTGCCCGGTGATCCGCACGGGCTTGAGGCGCATCGCGGCGCTTCCTGGCAGCATCAGCGTGGCGACAAGACGTCGGCTGCGGGCATCATAGACCAGATCCTGCGTCTGCAGGGCCGCGCGCAGTTCCGGCTCTGCGACAATCACGGGCGCACCGTTGTCGAGGCTGAGGGTCAATGCGCGGGTGTCCACGCCGTAGCGCTCCTCGATGCCGCTGCGGACGGCAGCCTCGATGTCCACCATGCCGATGCGGCGCGCGGCGCGGCTCACGACGACCTGCGCATGCCCGCCATCGATCACCGTTTCGACGCCTTGTGCCTGCACCGCCTCGATGATGCGCGACGCCTGGATGGTGCCGGTTTCGCCCAGAACGGGCGCACGGAAGGCTGGCTGGCTGGCCACCGCAACGGGCAGGCCCGTGACCAGATCGCCAAGCGTAAGGATGTCACGGGTGGCGGTGATGTCGGCCTTGAGTGTTGGCTTGGCGGGGGCCACCGTGGCGCGCAGCAATGGCCGTTCGGGCGCTGCAAACGCGCCGCTGGCGAACACGGCGAGGCTGGCTGCAATGAGAAATCTTGCAATCATGGTGCATCACCCTCTGAAGAGCTGGCTGGTGGCCTGCATCATCTGGTCCGAGGCCGAGATGACGCGGGAGTTCATTTCGTAGGCGCGCTGGGCTGCGATCAGGGAAGAGATTTCCACAACGGCGTTGACGTTGGATTCTTCCAGATAGTTCTGCTGGAGATTGCCCATCCCCTCCCCGCCCGGCGCGCCGTCGATGGCAGGGCCGGAACCTGCCGTTTCCACGAACAGGTTGTCACCGATGGATTCAAGGCCCACACGGTTGACGAAGCGCGAAAGCTGCAACTGCCCCAGATCCTGCGGCGCTGTCTGGCCGGGAATGAGCGCCTGGACCTGGCCGGTCGAACTGACCGTCACGCCGCGCGAGTTCTGCGGCACGTTGATGCCGGGTTCGACAATGTAGCCGTCCTTGGTGACGAGCTGACCCTGGCTGTCGAGATCGAATGAACCGTCACGGGTATAGGCCGTGCGACCGTCCGGCATGCGAACGCGGAAAAAACCGTCGCCGCGGATCGCGAGGTCATATTCCTTGTCGGTCTGGGTCATGTTGCCCTGGCTCATGACCCGGCCTGTTGCAACGGTCTTGACGCCCGAGCCGACAGCAATACCCGCCGGAGCCTGCGTACCCTGCTCGGAGGTGGCCGAACCGGCGCGTCGCAGGTTCTCGTAGAGCAGATCCTGGAAATGCACGCGCTGGCGCTTGTAGCCATTGGTGCGGACGTTCGCGATATTGTTGGAGATGACCTGGACGTTGAGTTCCTGGGCCATCATGCCGGTTGCGGCGGTGTAGAGAGCTCGCATGAGCGTTTCTCCTCAATCTGGTTCAGCTCTGCACGTCGGCCAGGCGGCGGATGGCATCGCGCCTGAGCTCATCGGTGCGGCCCATGATGCTGGTGAGACTGGAATAGGCGCGCTGCACCTCGACCAGCCGGCTCATTTCGAGCACCGGCTTGACGTTCGAGCGCTCGATCATCCCGGTTTCGACGCGCACCTGAGGACCGGCAGGCTGTGGTTGCGCAGCGCTCGAGAACAGATTGCCACCCTCGTTGCGCAGGTCACGCGCATTGGTGAAACGCGACAGCCTGAGCTTGCCGCGATTGCCTTGATCGGTCAGCACCGTTCCGTCCTCGGCAATGCGCACGCCCGTTTCATTGGTGGAAATCTCAATGGGGCCGTTCTCGCCGACCACCCTGAGGCCGCCTTGCGTGACCATCTGGCCGCGCGAATTGATCTCGAAGCCGCCATCCCGCGTGAAGCGGGTCTGGCCGTTGGCGGTCTGGACGGTGAAATAGGCATCCCCGCGCACGGCGGCGTCCAGAGGATTGCCGGTGCGCTCCATCAGACCCGCCGTCAGGTCGATCGGCGTGCCCTGATCAACCACATATGACACGCGCCTGTTCTCGCCGAGGAAGGTTTCAGCCTTCGCTGTCGGCATCAGGTGCTCTGCAAAGCGTGCGGAGCGGTTCTTGAAACCATTGGTGTTGATGTTCGCCACGTTGTTGGCGATCACATCCATCTCGCGTCGCAAGGCCATCTGGCGCGACAAACCGACGAGAAGGGCATTCTCCATCGCACGTACTCCCATCTATCCTGCCATGGCCGGGACGCTCCCCAGCGCGGCCATCGCAAGAATGTGGTCGCACAGCCCGTGCCAACCCGTGAGAATAAATTTACGTATTGATTTTCAATGCCTTATGTCTGCTGTTCCGGCATTGCGCGCCCTGCCGGCCCTTGCCTTGACGGCAAAATCAACCCGGCAAATCCTGCCGCATTTAACGAGACGTTAACCATAAATCCCCAGTGTGGTGATCAACAGGCGCAATCCGCGTCACATCTGATCAAAAGCTGGAACGGCCATGGCCAAGAAACCAAAAACCCCAGAGGTCGAGGGCGAAGAAGGCGAGAAGAAGCCGGGCGGCATCAAGGCGCTTCTGGCCAACAAGCTCGTTCTGGGCGGCCTTGTCGCCATGCTGGCGCTTGGCGGCGGCGGTGGCTGGTATTTTTTCATCAAGAAGAAGCCCGATGCCGACCAGATGGCAGATGCTGCCAAGGAGAAGAAGAAGACCGGCTTTGTCGAGATGAAGGAGATGCTGATCAACATTTCCGGCGCGCAGGCTGGCGAGCGCCAGAACTTCATCAAAGTGAAGGTCGCGCTTGAAATCGCTGATTCAAAGATGGCACCGGACATCCAGCCCCTGCTGCCGCGCGTGGAAGACATGTTCCAGGTCTACCTGCGCGAACTGCGCCCTGCCGATCTGGAAGGCTCGGCCGGGACGTTCAGGCTGAAGGAAGAGCTGCTTCGGCGCGTCAACGTGGCCGTCCACCCGGCCAAGGTCGATGCCGTTCTGTTCAAGGAACTGCTGGTTCAATGAGCGTGACCCCTGATCGACCGGCATTCTGACAGGCGAAAACGATGAGCGGACCAGACAACAACGACACCGCAGGCTCTGACCAGGACAACCTGGCCGACGAGTGGGGCGCGGCTCTCGCCGAGCAGGGCGTCGAGGGCGGCAGCGGAGACATGATGGCAGCCGAATGGGCCACCATGCTCGACACCCAGACCAATTTCGATGACGTGGAAAGCGGTGTCGATCGCCTGATGAATCAGGACGAGATCGACTCGATGCTCGGGTTCTCGGTCGGCGAGATGGGTGCTGGCGGCCGCGCAGGCATCCGTGCCATCGTTGATTCCGGCACCATCTCCTATGAACGCCTGCCCATGCTCGAAATCATTTTCGAGCGGATGGTCCGGCACCTGTCGACCTCCCTGCGCAATTTCTTCAATGACAATGTCGAGGTCACGCTGGATTCCATCCGCTCGGTGCGGTTCGGCGACTACGTCAATTCCATCCCGCTGCCGGCCATGATCGCGGTGTTCAAGGCTGAGGAATGGGACAATTTCGGCCTCGTCACGGTTGAATCCTCCCTGACCTACGCCGTGCTGGACACGATGCTGGGCGGCAAGCGTGGCGGCGGCCCCGTTCGCCAGGATGGCCGCCCCTTCACCACCATCGAGATGAACCTTCTCAAGCGTATGGTCAGCGTCGTGCTCACCGATGCCGAGACTGCGTTCCGCCCCCTTTCCCCGGTGGCCTTCAAGGTCGACCGGATCGAGACAAACCCGCGTTTCGCCACGATCTCTCGCCCCGCCAACGCGGCCATCCGGGTTGATCTGCGCCTCGACATGGAAGGCCGCGGCGGATCGCTCCAGATCCTGCTGCCTTACGCCACAATCGAGCCGGTACGTGATCTTCTGCTCGAAAGTTTCATGGGAGAAAAGATCGGGCGTGACCCGATCTGGGAAAGCCACCTTGCGACCGAGATCTATCAGGCCAATGCGCCCGTCGAAGCCGTGCTGCACCAAGAGAAGATGCCGCTCTCACGCATCATGAACCTCGATGTCGGCGACACGTTGATCTTCGATGCGCGACCGGACCGGTTCGTGACGCTGCGCTGCGGGGATTTCTGCGTGACCGAAGGCCGCGTGGGCCGCGTCGATGACAAGATCGCGATACAGACGGTCGCGCCCCTGCGGCGCTCCAAGACAACCATAGCGACATTTGACTCATCCACACCGCGCACAGGCGACGCCCGGTAAAGAACAACACGTCAGCCGGGAACCGTTTGTGCATCAATCTCCTGACAACAATGATGATCCGGCGTTTCTGAGGAACCAAGCATGAGCTTCACGATTGCCCTTGTCGCCGATGTTCTTGTGGCGGTCCTGCTGGTGGCCACCATCGTGACCTGCATTGTGCTGTCGCGCCGCATCGAACGGCTGAAATCGGACGAGACGGCCATGCGCCGCACCATCGGGGAACTCATGGCCGCCACAGACAGCGCGGAGCGGGCCATCTCGGGCCTCAAGCAGACCGTCACCACCTGCGACAAGACACTTGGTGAGCGGCTGCGCACGGCGGAGCGCTATGCTGCCGATCTCGCTGCGCAGGTTCAGGCTGGCGAGCAGGTCATGGAACGCATCAGCAAGATCGTGGAGGCGTCAAGGCTGGTCGCGCCGCCCGCAGCCAACATCGAAGCAGAGATGGGAAGCCCGGCCAAGCGGCGGCTGTCCGATGCGGCTGACATGGCGGCCGCCATCACCCAGCGTGCCGTGCGCCGCCTTGACGGCCATGCGGCCTGACGCAGATGCTGATGCTTGACCGCCGCCGCCTGATTCC
>JANMHN010000291.1:0-2391 GCA_031375185.1 Allobosea sp.
CTGGCCATACTCATAGTTCGGCGCGACAATGGCCCAGCGCTTCACGCCGCGTGCCTTCACCGCATCCACCAGCATCCTGGTCTGCATGTAGGTGGAAGGGCGCAGCCGGTATGTGTAGCGGTTGCCCTGCGCCATGGTCAGGGCATCGGACAAAGGTTCTGTCGCCAGAAACAGGATCTTGCGCTGGTTGGCAAAATCAGACACCGCAAGGCCGACATTTGACAGAAACGCGCCAGCGATGAAGGCGACATTCTCGCGCGTCACCAGTTCCTCTGCCACCCGCACGGCATCGCCCGGTGTCGAACCGTCGTCGCGGAACACGAACTCCAGCGGCCTGCCCAATACACCGCCCTTGGCGTTGATCTCGTCCTGCGCCATCTGGATCGCATTGCGGTAAGGCAGCGCAAACGAGGCCATGCGGCTATAGGAATTGAGTTCGCCGACGCGCACAGGCGCACCCGTTGCCGCCGCTTGCGAGAAAGCGGGACCGGCAAAGCTGGCGGCACCGAGGCCTGCCACGACCGTGCGACGTGTAAATCCTGGCGACATTGGTTGTTCTCCCATAGCCTTGCTGGCAAATTGACACGTGATGATAGCGGCTCGACGCACGCGCGCAAGGTGGGGAAGCAACACCGGGAGCAGGCTGTCGTGACGTGCTGTGGACACGTCCCCGGCACAACCGGCTGCAGGCATGCACATTGA
The DNA here is from genome assembly GCA_031375185.1 of Allobosea sp. Taxonomy (GTDB): domain Bacteria; phylum Pseudomonadota; class Alphaproteobacteria; order Rhizobiales; family Beijerinckiaceae; genus Allobosea. The sequence goes on from JANMHN010000291.1 coordinate 703, forward strand.
CGGCCATGCAATTAAATCCCGCGATGTCGGCAGAAGCCACCGCATCTGGCGACACGTGACACGTTGGTCACAATTTCATGTCATGCGAGGTGCAGATAGCTCGATTTGCATTGCGCAAATTGACATATCGTTAGGTTTCCACAGCTAGCCTGACATTTCTGATCATAGAGGGGGATTTCATCTAATTTTACAGGGGTCTTTGATGTATGACACAAATCTGCTTGTAAAATTCGGACATGATGGGCGTGCGCCTGCTCCGTTCGAGCCCCGTTTCACGACCGCTGCCGACCTGGTCGCGAGTTTCAACCGATATCATCAGATCGGCTTCTGGGAATTGGACGTGTCAAAAAAGACCGTCTTCTGGTCACGGGAAGCTTTCGCGATCCACGGCATCGACTGCAATGAAGGTTTTATTCCCCTTCAGAAAGCATTGTCGTTTTATGTCGCCGAAGATGTCAAGAAAGTCGAAGACATCCTGCGCAAGTCGATCGCCGTCAAACAGGGTTTCCAGTTCAAACTTCGCATCAAGCGGACAGACAACAAGATCTGCGTTGTCGAAGCGATCGGTGACGTGAAAACGCGCCCCGAGGATGGCGGCATCATCATCTATGGCTCATTCCGTGACATCACATCCCAGACCGGGTTTGAAAACTCCCGTGTCGGCCAAAAAGACCTGATTCTGCGCATGCTGAAATCAGCTCCAATCCCTGCCATGATCACAGATGAGAAACTGCGCTACATCTACGTCAACGAACGCTTCAACATCGAATTCAATCTGACGGAAGATCAGACCAGCCCCCAAACCTCGCACGAGGCCACATTTCCGGACATGCCACCGGTCTGGCGGCAGGCGCTGGCTGTGGCGCTCTCAGGCAAGCCGATGGCTTTGACACGCGATGTTTTCCAGCGGGCTGGCGGGGAAAAATACCTGCTGGACTGGGTTCTTCAGCCATGGACGGCCCAGACGGGCCAGATCGGCGGCGTTGTCATGCTCCTGAAAATCCATAAATTCTTCCCGAAGCTGACAGCAGCCAGCGTCATGCCGCCGGACATGCCGCAGGTTGGTTCGGGCCCGGACCCGATGCGCCAGATCGCATGATGCAGACGCGTCACTTCTCCACGAAAGCCTTTTCGATGACATAGTGGCCCGGTTTCGAGGATGATCCCTCTTCGAAACCACGCTCCTTCATCAGCAGCACCAGATCCTTGAGCATGGCCTCGGAGCCGCAGATCATCACGCGGTCACGGAGCGGGTCAAGCGGTGCGAGTCCTGCCTTTGCCGAAATGCTGCCGTCACGCAGCCCATCGGTGACGCGCCCGCAGTTGACAAAAGCCTCCCGCGTAACGGTCGGGTGGTAGACCAGCTTGTCAGCAGCCATCACACCGAGATATTGATCCGCCAGCACCCCTTCGATGACGCTCTTGCTATATCCGAGTTCGGCAACCTCGCGGCAGCCGTGCATGGCAATGACCTTCTCATAGCGCTCGTAGATGGCGAAATCGCGGACGATGCTGGCGAAGGGTGCAAAGCCGGTTCCGGTCGAGACAAGATAGAGATTGCGCCCGTCGAGCAGGCTGTCCTGCACCAGGGTTCCGGTCGGCTTCTTGCCGATCAACACTGTGTCGCCGGTCGTGATGTTCTGCAGCCGCGAGGTCAACGGCCCGTTCGGCACCTTGATCGAAAAGAAC
>JANMHN010000321.1:0-18923 GCA_031375185.1 Allobosea sp.
ATGACGATGATGCGGGCCCGTTTGGACAGTCGCGGCAGAACCTTCATGAAAACACCGCGTGTGGTTGCGATGCAGCCTGCGGTCGGTGTCAGGCCCGTGCGAGGCAGGTGCCAGAAAATTGCGCTGCCGCGTCCACGCCGGACAGGCCTGTCGTTCCAGCCCAGCTCCACGACGATGTCATACAGATGATCCGATCTCCAGAGCCGTTCTTCGGCCTGGCCTTCAGGGCGCAAGATCAGGCGGTTGTAGCGCCGGTCCCGGACATCGTCGCACCATGCGTCGTGCCGGGCCATGACCCTGCGTTCGAGCAGAGTGCAAGGAAGCGCGCCCCTGTCGGGCCTGATGAACACACGGCGGAGCGGGAGTGCCGCCCTTGGCGTGCCGCCGTCACCTTCACGCTTGGAAACGATCACGCCCGAGCGGCCAAGGGCACAGGGAAACCGGCTGAGACCCGCCACCAGATAGCCCCGCGAGCGGTCCTGCACCGAGCGCACGACATACAGGGTCGTGATGGGATGTCTGGATGTCACCGGAACCTTCCTCTACCAGGTTGGCTGTGTGCGATTTCGCCTTTTGCCGAAAACACCTTATCGTAGTCAAAAGCATTCGGCTTCACTCCCTCCGGTATTCATCCCATGTCCCAGACGTACAAGCTGCTTCTCGTCGATGACGAGGATATCCTTCGCGAAACGCTTGCCGAGCAACTCGGCCAGTATGAAGAGTTTGGCATCATCCAGGCTGCCGACGCGCAATCCGCCGTCCAGTTCGCCAAGGTGGAGCGCATCGATCTTGCTGTCATGGATGTCGGCTTGCCAGACATGGACGGGCGTGACGCTGTCAAGCACATGCGCCGCAACGGCTTCAAGAGCCCCATTATCATGCTCACGGCGCAAGGGTCGGATGCCGACACGGTTCTGGGGCTTGAAGCGGGTGCCAATGATTACGTGGTCAAGCCGTTCCGGTTTTCGGTGTTGCTGGCCAGGATCCGGGCCCATCTCCGCCAGCATGAAGCCAGCGAGGACGCTGTCTTCCAGATCGGGCCCTACACCTTCCATCCAGGCTCCAAGCTCCTGATTTCCGGGAAGGGCTCAAAGCTCAAGCTCACGGAGAAAGAGACGGCCATCCTGCGTTTCCTGTACCGCGCCGGACGCAAGCCGGTGCCGCGCGATGTGCTGCTTCAGGAGGTGTGGGGCTACAATGCAACTGTGACGACCCACACCCTTGAAACCCACATCTACCGCCTGCGGCAGAAAATCGAACCCGATACCAGCAAGGCAACGATCCTGATGACCGATCCCGGCGGTTACCGGCTTGAACCCTGAAAGGAGCGATACATGACCTGCTCCCGGGCAACCTGACATGGCTCTCGACAATGACATCGACCTTCTCGCGCAGCAGGCCCTGCTTGGAATGATGCCACGCGAGGCCTTGCGCCTTCTGGCTTTTGCAGCCGAAACACGTTTCCTCAGGACTGGCGACATCCTTTACCGGAAGGGCGAGGTGGCCGATTGCGGCTATGTCGTGGTTACGGGAGCCATCGCACTTGATTCGCGTGATGACGGATCACCTGCGGTGGAGATCGCAGGACCGGGTTATCTTCTGGGCGAGACAGCCCTCTTTGCCGAACTGTCGCGGCCCGCCACGGCGCTGGCGCGGGAGACATCGACTGTCATGCGTCTGACCCGGCCTGTCATGACCCGCGTTCTGGCTGAATTCCCGGATGCTGCCATGGCCATCCATGGTGCCATCGCAGGCCGCGTGCGCTTGATGGCGCGCCAGCTTCAGGATGTGCGGCAGAGCCTGGGTACCATCGATCGATAGGCTGACCTGACCATGCACCGAAAAACCGGGGCCCGGTTTTTCGATGAGAGCATGATCCAGGCCTTACAAGGCCATGCGCACGGTCACCGGCGCGTGATCAGAGGGGCGTTCCCAGCTCCGGACATGCTTGTGAACCGTCGCGGATGCCAGCCGTGCCGAAAGATCAGGCGAGACCCAGACATGGTCGAGGCGGCGGCCCTTGTCAGTGGCTTCCCAGTCAGCCGAACGGTAGCTCCACCATGTGTAAAGGCGCTCGGGCTCCGGCGTGAAATGTCTCACGGCATCGATCCATCCATGATCGGCCCTGAGCTTTTCCAGTGCGCGTGTCTCCACAGGTGTATGGCTGACCACGTTGAGCAACTGCTTGTGGCTCCAGACATCGCTCTCATATGGCGCGATGTTGAGATCACCGACCAGGATCGCGGGATGAGATGTCGGCTTTGCGCCGGTCGACCATGTGTCCATCTGCGCAAGGAAAGCCAGTTTGTGGGCGAACTTGTCGTTGACGGCAGGGTCGGGTTCGTCGCCGCCGGCGGGTACATAAAAATTATGGATCGTGATGCCAGCCGCCTTCCTTGCATCGGGCGCCAGTTTCACGCTCATGTGGCGGGCATCGTTGCGGCCGCACATCGGCATCGCCGCCATCTCCGCAAACGGCAGGCGCGAGACAATGGCAACGCCGTTGTAGCCCTTGTTGCCGATGATGGCCTGATGCAGATACCCGAGTGCCCGAAAGTCGCTGGCCGGAAACTTGTCATCCGGTGTTTTGGTCTCCTGCAGGCACAGAATGTCCGGCCGCTCGGCTTCCAGAAAATCCTTCACGATGGGAAAGCGCAGGCGAACCGAATTGATGTTCCAGGTGGTGACGGAAAGCTGCATCAGGCTGATCTCAGGGTTGGGCGCTGCGCGTGATGACCATTGACCTCACAGACCATGCTGCCGGCTGTCATGTCCACCTGAATCGGCTGCCTATCAGTTCTTGCCTATCAGTTCCTGTTCTCGAGGATGCGTTCGAGGTTGATCGTGAACAGCGCAGGGTCAGGCCGCCGCCCCGTGTCAAGATTGGCCACCTGCACGCTGGTTTCATAGCCCTGCGGATCAAGGATCACCCATTGCTTCAGGTTGTTGTTCTTGGGGTCGAAGTGCAGCGTGATACGTGATGTTCCGCCAAGCGTGGCCTTGTCCTCCAGTGTGATGCGGATGAGGTCGGGCGTCGCGCTGACGCGTGTGATCTTCACATCGCGCCTCAGGTCGATCTGGTCTTTGAGCAGGAATTTCAGCGGCGTCTGCCCGATCAGGTAAGGATCCTGCGTTGCCAGCCGCTTGTCCCTGACAACGACGGTCGTGCCATCTGAGATCACCTCGATGGTTGCCGGGGGGCGGTATTCGAAGCGCATCTTGCCGGGGCGCTGGATATAGAGCTTGCCTTCGTACTTGCGGCCATCAGCACCGAACTGGACGAAATCGGCAATCAGCGTCCGGAACGAGTTCATGTAGGTGTTGACACGGTCAACAGCCGCATCGTCGGTGAGCGGGCCCGCGCTCGCGGCAACCGGACTGCCCGGTGGAGGCGGCATCGGGCGCGACGCGGGAGGCGCTGTCACATCAGTCTGCAACCTGACCGGGCCGCCAGCCGATGCGGGGGGAGGTGACATTTGGGCGGGTGACGGATCTCGCGAGGACGAACTGCCGAGGTCGGCAGGCCGACGCGGCGGCTCAGGCGCTGCCTGGGCGTATGCCATGTGTGACGAAAACGCCACAAGACATGCCGCAATCGCAATCGTGCGGGCCATCATGCCGCAGTCCTTCCCATGATGGTGGCACGTGGCCACCCAGATCGTGTTCCTACATAGCATACATGGTCTTTTGGAGGCGCGACTTCAATCAGGCTGCTTCATTCATGGTCGTGCCGTCCCTGGTCTTCGACAAGGATCTCGCGTTTGCCGGCATGATTGGCAGGTCCGACGATACCTTCGGTTTCCATCCGTTCCATGATCGATGCCGCGCGGTTGTAGCCGATCTGGAGGCGGCGCTGGATGTAGGACGTCGAGGCCTTGCGGTCTCGCAACACAACAGCGACAGCCTGCTCATACGGGTCTTCGGATTGGGCGCCCATGTCGCTCTTGTCAAAGACCGCCCCATCATCGTCGGCCTGCGCAGCCGCCAGCTCGCTTTCGTCAGCAGTGACGGCATCGAGATAATCAGGCCTTCCTTGCGTCTTGAGATGTGCGACGACCTTCTCGACCTCTCCGTCGGAAACGAAAGGACCGTGGACACGGGTGATCCGCCCACCACCCGCCATGAACAGCATGTCACCCTGTCCAAGAAGCTGCTCTGCGCCCTGCTCGCCAAGGATGGTGCGCGAATCGATCTTTGAGGTGACCTGAAATGATATGCGGGTAGGGAAGTTCGCCTTGATCGTGCCAGTGATGACATCGACCGAAGGCCTTTGCGTGGCAAGGATGACGTGGATGCCGGCGGCGCGCGCCATCTGGGCAAGACGCTGGATCGCGCCTTCGATGTCCTTGCCCGCCACCATCATCAGGTCAGCCATCTCGTCGACGATGACGACGATGTAGGGCAGGGCTGCAAGTTCCATGTCTTCCTGCTCGTAGATCGCCTCTCCGCTGTGGCGATCAAATCCGGTCTGCACGGTGCGCGTGATGACTTCGCCCTTGTCGCGTGCCTCGATCACGCGGCTGTTGAAACCGTCGATGTTGCGGACGCCGAGCTTTGACATCTTCTTGTAGCGTTCTTCCATCTCGCGCACCGCCCATTTCAGGGCCACGACGGCTTTCTTCGGATCGGTGACCACAGGGGTCAAAAGGTGAGGGATACCGTCATAGACGGACAATTCCAGCATCTTGGGATCAACCATGATCAGGCGGCATTCTTCCGGTTTCAGCCGGTAGAGCAGCGAAAGGATCATGGTGTTGATGGCGACGGATTTGCCCGAGCCCGTGGTGCCTGCCACCAGGAGGTGCGGCATCTTGCCAAGATCAGCGATCACGGGCTCCCCGCCGATGGTCTTGCCGAGGCAAAGGGCAAGTTTGTGCTTGCTCTGTTCGAAATCGGCGCTCGCCAGCAATTCGCGCAGGAACACGGTTTCGCGCTTGGCATTGGGTAGCTCGACGCCGATCGCGTTCTTGCCCTGCACCACGGCAACGCGGGCCGAGACGGCGCTCATCGAGCGTGCGATGTCATCTGCCAGCGAAATCACCCGTGAGGACTTGGTGCCGGGTGCGGGCTCAAGTTCATACAAGGTCACGACCGGGCCAGGCCGCACCTGGGTGATCTCGCCGCGCACCCCGAAGTCTTCAAGCACACCTTCCAGCAGGGTTGCATTCTGTTCAAGTGCATCTGTCGAGATTTGCGCCACAGGCTGTTTCCTGGGCTCGGTCAGGAATGTCAGCGCTGGCAGCATGAAGTCTTCGCGGTCCAGCAGCGATGGCTGGGCTTCGCGCTGGATGCGTTTGCCAGGTTTCGGCGGTGCAGGCGGCGCCGTGACCCGCACGCTGGCCGGGGTGTCGTGATCATCGTCCAGGCCGTCGGGCATCATGCCCGGCTGATCTGCCGGGGGCCGTGACTCGGTCTGGACCTGCCGCCTGGCGCTCGCCTGCTCGGTGTTGTTCCGTGCGGGGAACGGATTCGGGCTTGCCGCGAATTCCGGTTCGAGGCGCACCCGCGCCGCGCGAATGCCTGCCTGGCCTGTCCCGGCTGCAGGCGATGGTTGTGCATAGGCTGGTGTCCGGCTGTCTGACCAGCGGCGCAAGGCTGCCCGTGCCGTCATGGCCATGTGTGCCAGCGCACCGATGACAATCACGCCAAATCCAGGTTCCTGGTCCGAGCGTTCGCGCTCGTCCTCGTCGTCATGCACATCGATGTCCTCGTCGTCGGCCTCGCGCGTGAAGGCGTAACCGGCGGCAGCCGTGAGAGCGAGGATGGAGACCGCCAGAAACAGGAAACCCACCAGACCGCCAAAAGCGGATCCGGACAAGCCGAGCAGATTGCGGGTGCCAAGATAAAGGACGTCTCCGACCACGCCCCCAAGTCCTGTCGGGAGGGGCCAGCGCTGGGAGGCTGGAAGGGCGCTGGCCACACCTGCCGCAGCAACGGCCCCAAGCAGCCACAGCGCTGTCCTCAGAGCCACCCGCCCCAGCGAGCGCGTCCTGAGCAACTTCAAGGCCCAGGCAAAAGGCGGCAGAAGGAAGGCCACGACGCCAAGCCCCACCAACTGCATGAGTAGGTCCGCAACCACGGCACCGGGACGCCCCATCAGGTTGCGCACCCTGCCATCTGTCGCGTTGTTCAGGCTCGGATCATCAACGGACCAGGTAGCAAGTGCCAGCAGCATGACACTGATGGTCAGCAACAGCATGATGCCGATGATCTCGGCGGCCCTGCGGCTCACGAAAGCGCGCAAGGCTGGCGGCAAATGGTCAATCAGTGACGTGCGTCGGATCATACGCATAAGATGAGCAGCCCGTTTGAAGCATCCGTGCAGGGCACGCGACGCGGAGCCGCCATGATGGAAGCCGCCGACAGCGGACTTTAGAGAACTGGCGGTTAAGGCCCGCTTAACCCTGAACATTCAACGGGCCTGACGGGGCCGAGGCCCGTTGTCCCCCGACAAGAAGAACCCCGGCCTTGCAGCCGGGGTTCACGCTTGATGACTGTCTGATCTGGCGGATCAGTAATTGTAGGCGCGTTCGCCATGCTCGGCGATGTCGAGGCCTTCACGCTCCTGTTCGGTCGTGACCCTGAGGCCAACGATCACATCCACGATCTTGTAGATGATGAACGATCCGATGCCGGACCAGGCGACGGTGAGCATCACGGCCTTGAGCTGAGCCCAGAGTTGCGTGCCGAGGGCGTAGGCGCCGACTGCGAGTTCGCCAGGCTTGCTTGTGTAGTCCGGAACTCCGGTGCCGCCGAGGGCCGTGTTGACGAGGATGCCTGTCGCAAGGGCACCGAGAATGCCGCCAACGCAATGGATCCCGAACACATCGAGTGAGTCGTCGTAGCCGAAGCTGTTTTTGACCGTCGAGCAGAAGGTGAAGCAGACCGCACCAGCCACGAGGCCAAGCACGATGCAACCCATCGGACCTGCAAAGCCGGAGGCTGGTGTCACGGCGACCAGCCCCGCGACAACGCCTGATGCAAGACCAAGCAGCGATGGCTTGCCCTTTGTCATCCATTCCACGAACAGCCAGGACAGGCCAGCCGCGGCAGCCGCGACGAAGGTGTTGGCCATCGCGAGACCTGCGACGCCATTGGCTTCAAGGTTGGAGCCGGCATTGAAGCCGAACCAGCCGACCCAGAGCAAGGCCGCGCCGATCATCGTCATGGTGAGCGAATGGGGCGCCATCAGTTCCTTGCCGTATCCGATGCGCTTGCCCAGGACGAGGCAGCCCACAAGCCCGGCGATGCCGGAATTGATGTGGACGACCGTGCCACCGGCAAAGTCGAGCGCACCCCACTGATAGATCAGCCCTGCATCCGCAGTGACTTTTGCCAGATCGGCCTCTGCAGCAGCCTTCTTGGCCACATCGGCGCCTGCGTCCGCGACCGCCTTGGCGGCTGCGGCCAACGCGTCCGGTCCGGCCCAATACCAGACCATGTGTGCGATCGGCAGATAGACAAACGTCACCCAGAGCGCTGAGAACAGCAGCAAGGCCGAAAATTTCATGCGTTCGGCGAAGGCACCGACGATGAGGGCGCAGGTGATGCAGGCGAAGGTCATCTGGAACATGATGTAGACCAGTTCCGGAACGTAGGCCCCGTTCGAGAACGTTGCTGCCGTAGCGTCGGCGATGGTCTTGCCATCGGGCGCGATGTTGAGGAAAGCCTTTGACAGGCCGCCAATATAATCATTGAGACCGCCACCACCGGTGAAGGCCAGCGAGTAGCCATATGTCACCCAGATGATCATCACGAGACAGACAATAGAGAAGACCTGCGTGAGAACCGAGAGCATGTTCTTGGAGCGCACAAGGCCACCATAGAACAGGGCAAGACCTGGAATGGTCATGAGAAGCACCAGCACGGTGCAGATCATGAGGAAGGCGGTGTCACCCTTGTTGACGGTCTGCGCCTGCGCCAGTGCCGGGGTTGCGGACAGCATGGCCGCCGCTGTCAGGGTGGAGAGGCCTGTGAAGCCTGCTCCGGAACGAAGTGTCTTGAACATTGGTTATTCTCCAGATGGGTGCGTTGCGGTCACAACGCGTCCTGATCGGTTTCACCGGTGCGGATCCGCACGGCGCGCTCGATCGAGGACACAAAGATTTTTCCATCACCGATCTGGCCCGTCCGGGCAGCGCTGGTGATGGCGTCGATCACCTTGCCGACAAGATCATTGGCCACTGCGACCTCGATCTTGATCTTCGGCAGGAAGCTCACGGCATATTCAGCGCCGCGGTAGATTTCCGTGTGACCCTTCTGGCGGCCGTAGCCTTTTACCTCGGTCACGGTCAGACCGTGTACGCCGATGGAGGTCAACGCATCGCGAACTTCCTCCAGCTTGAATGGCTTGATGATGGCCATCACGATTTTCATGTTGCTACGCATCCCCGTGGTTATCGCCGGCCCCAGGATATGGCAGCCGAGCGCTGGACTGGAAAAGTGCCGTGTCAGGCAGGACGGCTTTTCATCATTCGCCTATCAAGGAGTGTGCCAAGATCGTGATGATGGCGGCAGCGTGCGCGGCACCTGTCCATCTTCAGCCGTCGCAGACATGATCATGCGTTTGGCAGCAAATCTGCACGCAACAGGGCAGATGCCATGCGCCAAATGCCTCAACATACTGAAATAAATGGTTATTATTGTTGCAAGAGATTTGCATCCCTCCTGCGCCCTGATCAGCCACAGCATCGATCCCTGGTCCGCAACGCCTTCGCGATATCCCAGGATGGCTGATGAGAGGCGTATAAACAGGCAATTGCCTAAATTTTAAGCAAAGTATCAGGCCAGATCCTCACGCTCCCGGATCAGACCTTCCTGCGCCACCGAGGCGACCAACTGACCCTCGATGTTGAAGATCAGCCCACGCGAGAAACCCAACGCACCTGAACTGGACGGGCTATCCTGCGCATAAAGCAGCCACTCATCGGCCCGGAACGGCCTGTGGAACCACAGGGCATGGTCAAGGCTGGCCGCCTGGATGGACTTTTCAAACACGGTGCGGCCATGCGCCACCAGTGACGCATCGAGCAATGTCATGTCGGATGCGTAGGCGAGCACGCATTGGTGCAGGACCGGATCGTCCGGCAACCTGCGCGTGGCCCTGATCCAGACATGGAATCTCGGCGGCAGGGCTTCACGCAAGGCATAGCGCTCAAATTCGACAGGCCGCAACTCGATGGGCCGCTCCTTCTCGAAATAGGCGCGCACGGCAGGGGGCATCATCGGCAAAATCGTCGACCTGACCGTCGCCTCGTCAGGAAGCTGATCCGGCAAGGGCACGTCAGGTATCGTGACCTGATGATCGAACCCTCTCTCATCGGCATGGTAGGATGCGGACATTGCGAAAATCGCCTTGCCATGCTGGATGGCAACCACACGACGCGTGGCGAATGACCGGCCATCGCGAAGACGGTCGACCTCGTAGATGATGGGGATTTCAGGATCACCAGGCAGGAGGAAATAGGCATGAAGCGAGTGAGGCTTTCGCCCCTCGACCGTGCGGCAGGCCGCCACCAGAGCCTGCCCGATGACCTGTCCGCCGAACACCCTTTGCCAGCCCGCCTGGGGGCTGCGACCCCGGAACAGGTTGTGTTCGAGGGGCTCAAGATCGAGTATGGACAAAAGCGCGTCAACGGCATTGGTCATGGCTGTTTCCCGTTTGCCTGCTCAGCGTATCACATGAACAGGCTTTGTCTTGAAACCACTTGATGGTTCCAGTCGACATCTCAGCCGGATCGCTGCGTCGGCTTATCTGTCTGTCGAAGGCCAGCGGCCAAAGGAGTTCAGCCTGTGTCCATGCGTATCGTGATTGCCGGCGCCGGACTTGCGGGATCAGCGCTTGCGCTGGCGCTGAAGCAGGCACTCGGGCAAGCCTATGAGGTTGTTGTTGCAGATCCGGCCTATGCAAGGCGCAGCCATCCAGCGACGCGCGTATCAGATGACCGTGCGTTCGCGATTTCGGCTGCGGGGCAGCGCATGTTTCGGGCTCTGGGCGTGTGGGAAGGGATGTCTGCCGGTGCGCAACCGATCCGCGAGATGGTCGTCACAGACAGCCGGACAAGAGATGTCGTACGCCCCGGCTACCTGACATTCGGGATGCCACGCAACACCGCACGCGACATTGCGGCCGAGCAGATGCCGACATCTCCTTTTGCACACATGGTCTGGAGCCGCGTGATCAATACTGTTCTGAGCAAGGCGCTGCAAGATGCCGGTGTCGTGATGCGGCCTGAGGCGGTCCTGTCGGCGGAGGCGGGCGATGTGTCGACAATGGTCACGTTTGCATCTGGCGACCAGCAGAAGGCAGCGTGTGTGGTTGCAGCCGATGGTGCGCGCTCCCGGTTGCGGGAGCGGGCCGGCATCGGCTGGATCACGTCTGACTATAACCAGTCGGGCATCGTTGCCACCATCGGTCATGAGCGCGATCATCAGGGTCGTGCCATCGAGCACTTTCTGCCTGCCGGGCCCTTTGCCATGTTGCCCTTGCCGCAAGACGATAAGGGCGGCTTCCAGTCCTCGATCGTGTGGACCGAAAGCACCGCCGATGCCGATGCGATGCTGGCGGCGCACCCGGATGACTTTCTGCAAGAACTTGAAAGCCGTTTTGGGCTGCAACTGGGAGCGCTTCACCTTGTGAGCGGCCCCAAGGCCTATCCTCTGTCGTTCGGCATTGCCCGCCGGTTTGCGGCAGACCGTCTGGCGCTGCTGGGCGATGCGGCTCATGTCATCCATCCCATCGCCGGGCAAGGTCTCAATCTGGGGCTGAAGGATGCTGCCGCGCTGGCCCAGTCGGTGGTCGAAGCTGCGAGGCTGGGCCTCGATGTCGGATCGCGGGCGGTGCTTGATTCCTATCAGGCCGCGCGACGTTTCGACACGATGGCCATGGGTGTCGTGACGGACGGTCTCAACCGCCTGTTCTCCAATGATGTCACGCCTGTCAGGCTGGCCCGCGATCTTGGTCTTGGCCTTGTGGACCGCATGCCCGGCCTCAAGCGCTTTTTCATCGAGGAAGCGGCCGGTCTGAGGGATCGCGGCCCCCGGCTGCTGCGCGGAGATGCAATCTGAGCTTAAACGGCTTGCATCGACGCATGTTGCCCGCCGCCTGTTTTACTTTGTGGTTCAGCGTGATAGGTCCAGCATCAAGAGATTTTTGAGGCTTTGAGACCTGATGCGCGCATTGATGCTCCATGGTGATCGTGATCTGAGGCTGGAAGAGATCGCCCCGCCGCCGTCTCCGGCTCCCGGTGAAGTGCAGGTGCGCATCAAGGCACTGGGCCTGAATTTCCTGGATGTCTGGGGCTTCCGGGGAATGGCCTTTGCCAAGCGCAAGATGCCGCAGGCCGCCGGTGTCGAGGCTGCCGGCGAGGTCATCGCGCTTGGAGAAGGTGTTTCGCGCTTCAGGCTCGGGCAGAAAGTCACGATGTACGGTGCGGATACCTGCGGCACATGCAGGGCCTGCCGCGAGGGCCGGGACAACCTTTGCGAGAATGTTGCCGGCATCATGGGATTTCACATCGACGGTTTCGGGCGCGAGGTTCTCAATCGCAACGAACGTCTGTGTGTCGCGGTCCCGGATGATGTGTCGTTCGAGCATGCAGCCTGCGCGCCCATCGGTTTTGGCACCGTGCAGCACATGCTGTTCGACAATGCCAGGCTGGAGCCCGGTGAGAGCATCCTGATCCATGCGGGCGGATCAGGCATCGGCACCGCCGCGATCAAGATGGCGAAGGCCATCGGTTGCACGGTTTACACGACCGTCGGCGACGATGCGAAGGCTGCGAAAGCCCTGGAGCTGGGTGCCGATCATGTCGTCAACTACAAGACCGAACGCTTCGAGGGCGAGGTGCGCCTCCTGACCAAACGCAAAGGCGTCGATGTGGTGTTCGAGCATGTCGGAGCCGATACATGGAATGGCTCGCTCCTCTGCCTCAAGCGCGGCGGACGGCTTGTGACATGCGGTGCGACCTCCGGGGCCACCGCGACGATGAACCTGATGCAGTTGTTCCAGCAGCAGTACCGGATCTTCGGCTCGTTCGGTTGCTCGATGAACAACATCCGTGCCTCGCTCGACAAGATGGCAGGCGGCATGGTGCCGGTGATCGATTCGGTCTATGAGCTTTCACAGTTCGAGAAAGGCCTGGCGCGACTTGAAGGCCGGCAGGTTTTCGGCAAGGTGATCATCACACTTTAACGGTTGGTCCGCATGACAAGGCGGTGTCGCGCGCTTCTGATGCACAGGCATCCGGATTTTACATTTGCAGGACGCGCAGGCGACACACGCAGGCATGCGATGTCCACGGGTCAGGGCTGACAGACGGTGCTTCATTTTCGGCTTCATTTTCGCAGGCTAGCCTCAAAGGCCGCCACAAAAGTGATGATCGGCACCGTGAGGGCTGTGTTCGCCCTGTCCCGCGCGCTGGGTCCAGCCCGTGCCAGTGCAACAGGAGGCTGGATTTTGCGCAAGCTCGGCTGGATCGTGCCGCAGAACCGGATTGCGAAAGCCAACCTGAAAGCTGCCTTTCCGGACATATCGCAAGCCGAACGTGATGCGATCCTGACCGGGGCCTGGGACAGCCTGGGGCGGACGGCTGGTGAATACGCCCATCTGGCAACACTGTTCGACTACGATGCCGAGAATCCCGATCCGTGTGGGCGCATCGAGGTGTCGGGCATCAAGCATTTCGAGGCGATGCGAGACGACGGCAAGCCTGGCATCATCTTCTCGGCGCATCTGGCCAATTGGGAGCTTCCAGCGATCTGCGCCGCGCGTTACGGGCTTGACGCTACGGCTGTCTTCCGTCCACCCAATGACCCTGCCGTCGCCGCCATGATCCATGAAATCCGCTCAGGCACGATGGGTGGCCTGGCGGCATCTCTGCGCGGCGCCGCCTTCGAGATGCAGGGCGTGCTGGAACAGGGCGGCCATCTCGGCATGCTGGTCGATCAGCATTTCACCAGAGGCGTGGTGATTGATTTTCTGGGACAGCCAGCGCTTGCCAATCCTGTGCTGGCAAAGTTTGCGCGTCGCTTTGACTGCCCCGTCCACGGCGTGCGCGTGATCCGGCTGCCCGGTCATCGTTTCAGGCTGGAGCTGACCCCGCCGCTTGATCTGCCGCGCGACGCACAAGGCCAGATCCATGTCGAGGGTGCCGTCCAGATGATGGGTGACGTGATTGCCGGCTGGGTTCGCGAGCACCCGGACCAATGGCTCTGGATGCACCGCAGGTGGCGTCCCAGCATGGTTGAGCAGTCGCTTGCCCTGAAAACCCGGATGGAACAGCCTGCCAGTTCAACGCAACGTGACTTTCCGGATGATCTGAAATCAGGTTCAGTGCGGCCATGAAAAGAGCCCGGAACCTGGTGCTGGCTAGTGCCTTCGCATGTGCCGCCATCGCTGCCATGCAGGCTGCCGCGTCCGTGGCATTTGCGCAGGACAGCCGCGCTCCCAGATTGTTGTCAGTGATTGAACTTTACACGAGCCAGGGCTGTTCTTCATGCCCGACGGCAGACGCACTGTTTGTGGACATGGCGCGCGATCCGTCCTTGCTCGTGCTGACGCTGCCTGTCGATTACTGGGATTATCTGGGCTGGAAGGATACACTGGCCCATTCCGCTTTCTCGCAGCGCCAGCGCAGTTATGCCAAGGCGCGGGGCGATGGCCAGATCTACACACCTCAGGCCATCATCGACGGCGCTGCCCACACGGTTGGCTCGGATCGGCAGGCGATGAACCAGATCGTCAAGGCGCATCAGGCTTCGCCGCTGCCACTTGACGTCAAAATCTCCGAACATGGCCAGATGATAAGCATCACAGTCTCTGGCACCGCGCGTGCAGGTTCGATCTGGATCCTGCCTGTCGCACGCAAACGGTCGGTCGCCATCCAGCGTGGCGAGAATCGCGGGCGTGAAGTGACTTATGCCAATGTCGTCCGGGGCTTGATGCGGGTGGGTGACTGGCGCGGGGAAGCCATGACACTCGACGTTCCGGCGTCTCTGGTGAAGCAGGCTGACGCCGACACATTCGCCGTGCTGATCCATAGCGACGATGCCAAGATAGGCCGCGTGATCGGCGCGGCCAAGGCACCCGGTTTCGGGCAATAGATCATCGTTCAGAACGAGGCCAGGCCTTCACCGCTGCAGGCCCATGGATGCCATCAGGCCGCCATCGACAGGAATCGTCGTGCCCGTGATGTAGGATGCAGCCGGACTCATGAGGAAGGCCGCCAGCGCACCGATTTCGTCAGCTGTGGCGAAACGGCCAGCCGGAATCTGCTTTTCCATGGCGGTGCGGTGGCCGGCATAGCGCTCCATCATGTCGGTGTGGACAAAACCTGGCGCGATGGTGTTGACCGTGATCCCGCGCCTGGCCGTTTCCAGCGACAGGGTGCGCATGTAGGCTTCAAGCGCTGCCTTTGACGCCGCATAGGCCGCGTTTCCCTGATTGGCGCGGCTTGCCGTCACCGATCCGACGGCAATCACCCTTCCTGACCGCCGTGCCATCATGGGACGCATGAAGGCATTGACGAGTTGGGTGAATGACCAGAAATTCACCTGCATGGCTGCCTCGGCCTTGTCCTGCGCCATCATCATCGAAAGCGTATCGTAGGACTGACCGGCATTGTGAATGAGGCCACTGATGTCGCCCAGTGCTTCACAGTTCTCGCAAAACGCCGCGATGGCGCTCTTGTCAGACAGGTCGAGAGCCATGGCTTCGATCTTGTGACTGCCTGATAATGACAGTTCCGCCGCCAGAGCAGATGCCTGATCACCTGATGATCGATATGTGAAGACAACCTCATGGCCCGCAGCTGCAAGGGCGCGGACGATGCCCGCACCTATGCCCTTTGCTCCGCCTGTGACGAGAATCCGGCCGCTCATGTGTTTCGTCATTCAAGCCGGCGCATCGGCAAAGACAAGGCAGGTGTTCTGCCCGCCAAAGCCGAACGAGTTTGATATCACGCGCCGGACTGTTGCATCGCGGGCCACGTTCGGCACCACGTCGACCGGGATGTTCGGGTCAGGCTCACGGTAGTTGATGGTCGGCGGAATGCGTCCGTTGGCGATCGTCAGGAGCGAGAACACCGCTTCGACAGCGCCGGCTGCCGTCAAGGTATGCCCGACCATCGACTTGTTGGACGAGATCGGCAAACGGCTCATGCGCTCCCCGAACACGGCGGTGCAGCTCATCGCCTCCATCTTGTCGTTCTCGGGTGTCGATGTGCCATGCGCGTTGACATAGTCGATCTGGTCCGGGGCCAGCCCCGCATCTGCAAGTGCGTCCTGCATGGCGACAATGGCCGGGCGTCCATCCGGGGAGGAGCGCGTGCGGTGGAAACCGTCACCCTTCTCGCCGCAGCCGAGAACAAAGCCGAGGATCTTCGCCCCGCGCGCATGGGCGCTGGCGTAGCTTTCCAGCACGAGTGCCGCGCCGCCCTCACCCATGACAAAACCGTCGCGGTTCTTCGAGAACGGCTTTGACGCGGCGGTCGGGGGATCGTTCTGGGTCGAGAGGGCGGACAGCAGCGAGAACCGGATCAGCGATTCGGCGTGGACCGAGCCATCCGTGCCGATGCACAGAGCAGCGTCTGTATCGCCGCGCCTGATGGCTTCGACTCCCATCTGGATCGCTGTCGCGCCGGACGAACACGCCGTCGACAGCGAAATCGGCGAGCCCTTCGTGCCGAAGCGCTCTGCGACATGATCGGCCACGGCGCCGAACAGGAACATGTCGTGATAGCTGCGATGGGCATGGCGGGACGCCTCGCCCAGCAACACGTCATAGGTCACGGCGTCATGTGTGGCGGCGGCAAGTTCCTGTTTCTGGCTCCATTCCAGTTCGACAGGCGGCACCGCCATGAAAAGCTGGCCCGGAAAATCGGCGGCTTGTCCCAGACCCGATTGCGCCACGGCCTCTTCAGCCGCGAGGACAGCAAGTTTCTCCGAGAGCTCCGGCGCAGCGAAAGGCCTGTCGAACAGATCATCGACCGTTCCCGCGATGGTGGTGCGCAAGCCATCCACCGGGAAGCGTGTGATGCGGTGGATGCCGGACTGGCCGGCAGAAAGCCTGGACCAGTTGTCGGCCTTGCCCTGCCCCAGCGAGGTGACAACGCCCATGCCGGTTACGGCGACCAGCGGACGGCCATGCTGATCAAGATAAGACATTGTCATCGCCACGCCCCCTCAGACCGCACTCAAATGGGCAATGCCTTCGCCGCGGTGATGACCTATGCCTGTCACGAGTGCGGATGTCGCCTCGCCGTCGGCCAGCATCGCGGCAGCCAGCGCCACCGCAGCAGGAAAAGCTGCTTCCACCGCATGTCCGACAAGATCTCCCATCGCCACCAGACGCGCCTGTGGAGCGAGAACGTCAAGCGCGGCTTTCTCTTCAACGGCTGCGTTTGCCAGACCGGATGCCGCCGAAACGACAAGGGAAGCGGTCTTGCCGGAGCCAAGCGTCAGCAGCGAGCGCGTCACGTCTCCCGGCTTTCGCCGCGTGCGGTCTGCGCCGACGTTGTCAAGGCGTGCAAGGATCTTCGCGCCACGCGCCCTGGCCTTGTCTTCAGCTTCCAGTACCAGAAAAGCCCCGACGCTCCCTGTGATCATGCCGTCATGACCAGGCTCCCGCTGAAAGGTCGGCGTGGGCGCGCCCTGGAGCACGGCGCCGCCAAGTTCGAACAGCAAGAGCATGTCACGCCGTTCCGCATTGTACGAACCGCCAACAAGGATCGTGTCAGCCTGTCCTGCCGCGATGCGTGCGCGGGCGATGCGGATGGCGTCGACGCCTGATTGTTCCTCGCCCATGAAGGTGCGCGACGGGCCCGTGACGCCATGCACGATGGAAATGTTGCCCGCCAGCAGGTTTGACAACTGCGCCAGGAACAGTGTGGGCCGCAGATCGCCCATCAGACGTTCATTGAGGAACACGCCCTGGTCGGAGGCTGTTTTCAAGCCGGTGAGGATCTGGCCATCGACGGCATGGTCACGCTCGCCGCCGCCCGCCGCGACGATGACATGAAGTTTGTCCTTGGCACCGGGATCACCTTTCAGGCCGGCTGAATCAAGCGCCAGCCCTGCAGCATAGACCCCGATTCGCTGCCAGGGTTCCATCTGCCGCTGATCGGACTTCTTGGGGATCTGCCTGTCAAACTCCACCGGGCCGAGTGCATGCACCGGGTATGGCGCGAATGTCTCCAGATCGATGCGCGGCGAGACCTCGCCTTTCGCCGCAGCGACATGGGGGCCTGCGCCTTCGCCCAGGTTCGAGAGCAGGCCAATGCCTGTGATGACGACATCGCGGCTCATGGCTCAGGCGCTCTCCAGGACAAGGCCGATGGCTTCAATGCGCTGACGCATCAAAAGCTCCAGTTCGGCCGGGAACGGCATCAGCCTGAAGCGCAGTTCAGCATCGCAGATCGGCTTGCCACCGGCAGAGATCTTCGCCTTTGTGGCGGCGTAGCCAGACCCGTCGACCGTGATCTGCGCCTCGATGACAAGGTCGGTTTCGGGTTCGACAAAGCTGCGGAACCGCGCCTTGTCGACAGCCATCAAGAACGGCATCTGGGACAGCCTGTTGAGCCCAAGCACGAGATAGCCCGAGGCCTGCGCCATGGTTTCGGTCAGCAGCACCCCAGGCACCAGCGGATGACCGGGGAAATGCCCCTCGAAGACAGGGCTTGAGGCGGGCACCCGCGCATGTGCCACGATGCTTTTGGCGCCTGTATCGAACAGCGCCACCTTGTCGATCATCTCGAAGTATTCAAGGCGCATGGGTGACGTGGCTCGGACAAGTTGGAACGTGGCCGGATCGTCTAGCCCAGAACCACATCACTTGTCACGCGAGGGGTTGGTCCCAGCTTGCCCCGATCCCCCCATCCTTCGACAAGCTCAGCATGAGGATTGTGCAGGAAAGGGGATCGTGGATAAGACAGATGTCTCAGGCGGTCTTTGCCGCCACCAGACCATCGATGCGGGCGCACAGGTTCTCAAGCACGAAATACTGTTCGGCAGGGGCTTTGCCTTCATTCACTTCCTGCGTCCATTGCTCGAGCGGCAGCTTGATGCCGAAAGCCTTGTCGACCGCGAAGGCGATGTCGAGGAAAGCCAGCGAATCGATGCCCAGATCGTCGATGGCATGGCTGGCAGGCGTGATCTTCTCGCGCGGGATGTCGCAGGTTTCCGAAATGATGCCGGCAACAGTCTCGAAAGTGGATGACATAGGCGGGTTCTCCCGTCGTGTTTGGTTCAAGGCAGCCACACATGCGCCCGCACAAGCGGACAACCCGGACCAGCCGCCGGTGATTTGTCGAACGCTTCCCTACACGATGGAGGGGGGTGGGGGGAAGGGGTCAGATTTTCGGCAGCAGAAGGCAAAGGACTTCAGGCTGGCTGTGCCGCTGCGCGAAGGCCGGTCCTCGCAGTGATCAGGATATGGAACTTCAGAGAACGTCGCTCGTTCTCATGACTAGACCGGCCACTTATCCGGACAAGCATAGGGGACGTCATGGGCATCATCTGGACAATCATCATCGGCTTCGTTGCCGGCGTCATCGGAAAGCTGATCACGCCCGGCGGCAACGAGCCGTCCGGCTTCATCCTGACCACTGTCCTCGGCATTATCGGCGCCTTCGTCGCGACATTTCTGGGGCAGCAGGTCGGCTGGTACCGGGCCGGAGAAGGCGCAGGATTGATTGGCGCGGTCCTTGGCGCCGTGATCGTGCTGGTCGTGTGGAGCGCTCTCACGCGGCGCAGCGGCAGCAGCGGCGTCTGAACCGTCAACGGCAACTGAAGGAGACATAACCATGGCACGTGGATTTCCATCAATGACGGCGCTTCTCGGTCTGCTGGCGGTCGCCGGATATCAGAACCGCGACAAGATCGGCGAGATGCTGCGCGGCACACAGGGTCCGGGCGGCGGCGCGACG
>JANMHN010000216.1:0-2031 GCA_031375185.1 Allobosea sp.
CTACAAGGAATATCTGGGCGACATCCACCAGTCCGGGGGCTATCTGATCAGCCTCATCAACGACCTGCTCGACCTGGCCAAGATCGAGGCCGGCAAGATGGACCTGACCTTCGTGGGGGTGAACCTCAACGACATCGCCACGTCGTCGGTGGCCTTGCTCCAGCCCGAGGCCAACCGGCAGCGCGTCGTGCTCCGCACGGGCCTGCAGCCCAAGCTGCCTGCCGTGGTGGCCGATGACCGGTCCCTGCGCCAGATCGTGATCAATGTGCTCTCCAACGCCGTGAAATTCACCGATGCGGGCGGGCAGGTCATCGTCTCGACCGCTTTGGGGGATCGCGGCGAGGTGATCCTGCGCGTGCGCGACACCGGCGTCGGCATGTCGGAAAAAGAGCTGGCGCTTGCCATGGAACCGTTCCGGCAGGTCTCTGCCACGCGGCGGGGCAACGGCACGGGCCTTGGCCTGCCGATCACCAAGGCGCTGGTGGAAGCCAACAAGGGCGCGCTGCTCATCACCAGCGCCAAGAACGAAGGCACGCTGGTGGAAATCACCTTTCCGCCGCAAAGGGTTCTGGCGAGCTGAAGCGATGGTCATGTTCTGATTGAGAAGCCACCGTTGTCATCTCCGGCGCGCCACCGGCGCCGGAAGGGGATCCACCAGCACGCCATCAAGTGTGGATACCCTTTCCCCGCTTCGCCCGCCGGGGATGACACCGGTGTTGCATCTGACAGCCATTCCGGTGTGACCGCGATGAACAGGACGTGCAAAGTGCCTGACGCTGCGATATGCTGACACCGCAGGAGGCACTTCATGAACTGGCTTTACCCCTCGCTGGGTGGCATACCCAACTTCTTCCTCTATGGCCTGATCGGGCTTGTGCTGACCTTCGTCTTTTGCGTGATCTACATCCGCATCACAGGCCATGACGAGATCGGGCTGATCAGGGCGCACAATGCCTCTGCGGCGCTCGCCTTCGGCAGTTCGCTGGTCGGTTTCGCGCTGCCCCTGTCCAAGGCCATCGCCCAGGCGTCCAGCGTTCCTGACTGCATCCTGTGGGGCATGATCGCTCTGGTGGTGCAACTGTCCGCCTATGCGGTCACACGCCTTCTGTTGCCGGGGCTCTCCGCCAACATCCAGAATAACGCCATGGCCTCGGCCATCGTGCTGGCGGCCATCGCCATCGTGGCGGGAATGCTGAATGCGGCATCGATGACCTATTATCCGAGCATCGGAGGGGCGATTGAAACGCTCTGAATACATCGCCATTGGTTCGGTCGGCCTTCTGGCGGTTGCCGCCTTCTGGCCGCGCAATGTCACCAGCGTCGGCGGCAGCACCGAGGAGGCCATCGCGCCGGACGCGCAGATTTTCGCCTCGGCACAGGAATGCCGCACGGCACCCGGCATGACGCTGGCGGCCTGTGACGCTGCCTTCACAACCGCAGAGCAGACCGCCACCGCGAAGGCACCCCGCTTCAATGACCAGGCCTCGTGCGAGGCCCAGTATGGTGCCAGCCAGTGCCGGACCTCGACATGGAACGGTGCATCGGTGTTTGTTCCGGCACTGATCGGTGTGCTGGTGGGGCGCTCCCTTGCCAATGCGGGACAAGCTCAGGGCCAGGCCCAGAGCCAGCCGCTCTATCCGCCCCGCACCGGGCCTGCAAACTGCCCTCAAGGTGCTGGCACCCCGAACCGCCCCGATTGCGCACAGCAGGGCCGCAGTGGCGGCGGCAGCACGGGCGGAGGCTTTGGCCGTGCCTACTCCACCGGCGCAGGCACTGTGGTGAGCCGCACATCAGGCACAGATGCCAGGGCGAGGGTTGATGCCCGGCCAAGGAGTTCCGGAATGGGCTCCGGTGGCACGAGCACAAACCCCGGCACAGGCTCTGGCAGCAACACCGTGTCGCGCAGCGGCTTCGGCTCGACAGGCCAGTCCATGTCCAGCGGCGGCTAGCCGCGATGCGCCGCATCACGCTGCCCGAGCGGCCTGACTGGCGGCAGAAGGCCGAGGCCCATGGCTTTCCCTTCCACACCGC
>JANMHN010000361.1:0-18346 GCA_031375185.1 Allobosea sp.
AGGCCGAGGAAATGCTGCGGGAAGAACAGCACGTTCGCGCCCACGAAAGCCACCCAGAAATGCACATGGCCCATCCAGTCCGGGATGACATAGCCGCTCATCTTCGGGAACCAGTAATACCAGGCCGCGAAGATGCCGAACACGGCTCCGAGCGACAGCACGTAGTGGAAGTGGGCCACCACATAATAGGTCGCGTGCAGCGAACGATCGACACCGGCATTGGCCAGCACGACGCCGGTCACACCGCCCACCGTGAACAGGAAGATGAAGCCGACAGCCCAGACCATGGCCGAGGTAAAGCGGATCGAACCGCCCCACATCGTCGCGATCCACGAGAAGATCTTCACGCCGGTCGGCACGGCAATGACCATCGTCGCGAACACGAAATAGCGCTGCGTGTTGAGCGACAGGCCAACCGTGTACATGTGATGCGCCCAGACGATGAAGCCGACGACACCGATCGACACCATGGCGTAGGCCATGCCGAGATAGCCGAAGATCGGCTTTTTCGAGAAGGTCGAGATGATGTGGCTGACGATGCCGAAAGCCGGCAGGATCATGATGTAGACCTCAGGGTGCCCGAAGAACCAGAACAGGTGCTGGTACAGCACCGGATCGCCGCCACCCGCAGGATCGAAGAAGGTGGTGCCGAAGTTGCGGTCGGTCAACAGCATGGTGATCGCGCCGGCCAGCACAGGCAGGGCGAGCAGCAGCAGGAATGCGGTGATCAGCATCGACCAGGCGAACAGCGGCATCTTGTGCAGCGTCATGCCTGGCGCGCGCATATTGAGGATGGTGGTGATGAAGTTGATTGCGCCAAGGATAGACGCCGCGCCGGCAAGGTGCAAAGCGAAGATGCCGAAGTCGACGGCGGGGCCGGGATGGCCGGTGGTCGAGGAAAACGGCGGATAGATCGTCCAGCCCGTGCCGACACCATTCTGTCCCGGTGCGCCTTCGACAAACATCGAGGTGACCAGCAGCGCGAAGGCCGCAACCGTGAGCCAGAACGAGATGTTGTTCATGCGCGGAAAGGCCATGTCGGGTGCGCCGATCATCAGCGGCACGAACCAGTTGCCGAAGCCGCCGATCAGCGCAGGCATAACCATGAAGAAGATCATGATCAAGCCGTGGCCGGTGACGAACACGTTGTAAGACTGGCCCGATGCAAAATACTGCATGCCCGGCTCTTGCAGTTCAAGGCGCATGGCGATGGACAGGAACGTGCCGACCAGTCCCGCGCAGATCGCGAAGATCAGGTAGAGCGTGCCGATGTCCTTGTGGTTGGTGGAATACAACCAGCGCTTCCAGCCCGTCGGGTTGGCATGGGCGTGGTCGTCTGCTGCATGAACTGCTGAGCCATAGGCCATGGAGAAAATCCCCTGTTATTTCAACTGTTATGGGCTGGTGACGGCGGCGACACGGGCCGGCGCGCCATCAACAGCTGCGAATTTCTTTTGCGATTCGGCCAGCCAGGCTGTGTAACGCTCCTGGCTGACAACGCGGATCGCAATGGGCATGTAGGCATGGTTCTGACCACAGATGAACGAACACTGGCCGAAATACAGCCCTTCCGTCTCGGCCTTGAACCATGTTTCGTTCAGGCGGCCAGGAATGGCATCGATCTTGAGGCCGAAAGCTGGCAACGCGAATTTGTGGATCACGTCGGCGGCCGTCACCTGAAGACGCACGATCTTGCCGACCGGCACGACAGCCTCGTTGTCGACGCCCAACAGACGAGGCACTTCCTCGGGCTTTGCCTTGCCGCTGTTGACGAGTTCGAGACGCTGCTTGTCATCCAGCATCAGGGCATCGAAGCCGAAAGCCCCCCCGTCCTTGGGATATTCCCATGACCAATACCATTGCTTGCCAGTGACCTTGATGGTGACATCGGCGGGCGGAAGCACGAGCTGGTCGCGCAGGATGCGGAAAGACGGGATGGCCACCACCACGAGAATGAGCACCGGAATGATCGTCCAGGCGACTTCAAGGCCGGTATGATGCGTCAGCTTGGAGGGCACCGGGTTGCGCTTGGCCGAAAACCGCCAGCAGGCGTAGACAAGGAGTACAAGCACGAAGACCGAAATCGCGGTGATCAGGACCAGCAGCCAATTGTGGAACCAGACAATGTCAGCCATCTTGTTGGTGGCTGGTTGAGGCAGGTTCATCTGGGCAGGCTGGGGCTGTCCATTCGGCGCAGCCTGCGCGAAGCCGGACAGCATGAACGTCGTCAGCAGCACGCCGACTGTGCGTGTCGCCTTCAGAACGCGGTTTTTGTATCCACGCATGGTTTTCTTGGCTCCTTCGTCACGTCTCGTTGCCCTTTTGCACAGCCCGATGGCGCGCGGCAACCGCCTTCGTGTGTTGTACGGACGGCGTTTGATGTCGTTAGATCAAAGACCACAAGCGCGCCAGCGTTTCAATTGTCTCATGGTCGCGGTTTATGCGACATAGCCCCACAGCGCAGGTGACTTGTTGCGAATGACTTGGTGCAGCTGCCTTGACGCGAGCCTTGCAGCAGCCGGGGCGGCACTGGAGCCATGCGCAATTGCATGCGCATCCGTGTCCGCTCTGTTATGATAGGCCTGTCCAGCTTGACAGAGCCACCGCTTGCATGGTGCGAACGATGGACAAGGGCGTGCGCGGCAACGAGATGACGATTCGGATGATGGCCTTGAAGAAACACCCAATTCTGGCGCGTGAAGCCGCACCCCGGCGCACATTCAAGGCCCTGCTGAAGGCCCTGACCGGAGCAGCCATGCTCGTCGGCCTTGGCAGTACGGTAAACGCGCAGGGCGTTGTCAGGTCCAGCCATGGCGACTGGCAGATGCGCTGCGAGACGCCGCCGGGTGCCAAGTCGGAACAGTGCGCACTGGTGCAGAACGTGGCGGCGGAGGATCGCCCCAACGTGACGCTGCTGGTGATCGCGCTCAAGACCGCCGACAATCAGAACCGCCTTTTGCGTGTCGTGGCCCCCTTGGGCGTGTTGCTGCCCGCCGGTCTCGGGCTCAAGGTTGACGACAAGGACATCGGCCGCGCCGGCTTCGTGCGCTGTCTCAACACCGGCTGCATCGCTGAAGTCGTCATGGACGAGACGCTTGTCAACACTCTGAAGACCGGGCAGAACGCAACCTTCATCGTGTTCCAGACGCCGGAAGAAGGGATCGGCATTCCGGTGTCCCTGACCGGGTTTGGCGAAGGTCTGGAGAAACTGCCGTGAATGCTCAAGCTGCCGTTTCCGGGTTGCCTGTCCTGAAGGTTTTTCCATTCATGGTCATTGCCACGCTGCTGACTGGCTGCGGAGGCGGGCTTCTGCCGGGATCGGGCGCGACAAGCCCGACAGGCGACACAGGCTCGGCGCTGGGCAATCTGGTGCGCTATGGCACGACAACCTTGCCGCCTGTGCTGCAGGAACCCGAAGAAGACATCGATTGTCCGCCCGTGCAGATCACGCCGGGCGGTGCGGCGCTCCGGATCGGTGCTGGCGGCAGCAGCGAGGGCGTCCGTTCGCAGATAACGATCACGGATGTTGCACGGGAATGTGTGCGCAATGGCGGCGTCCTGGTGGTGCGCGTGGGAGCCGAAGGACGTGTCCTTGTTGGTCCTGCCGGATCGGCTGGGTCTCTGGGGGCCACATTGCGTATCGATGTGCGCCGTGGCGACACGGTTCTCAGCACCCGCACGGCGCGGGTGGGCGCGTCGATCCCGCCTGGTGAGGCCCAGGCAGCCTGGACGCATGTGGAGCAGGGCATCAGCATTCCCGTCGCAACTCTGAAGGCCGGTGGCGACACCGATATCTTCGTGTCGCTTGGTGGCGCGTCTTCCCAGCCCTCGCGCCGCCGCAGGTAGTACCTCGCGCAGGACCGGATACGGCAGCGCGTTTCCGGAGCCATGCAGCGTCAGCGGAATGGTATCCGGAATCCAGACGATGTGTTGCGCGAAGCGCGCATGATGCGTTCGCTGCGCTCACCGCACAATGGCTGGATTCCGGGTTCCGATCCGCTGGCGCTTCTCGGCCCCGGAAACGTGCGTAAGGACCTTCAGTCAGGGCTTGCACATGACGCATCTGTTTTTAACGTGCTAAACAATGATGCCTTGGTGTTGCCGCACAGCCGGTGCGAAAAGATTTCCGATGACATATCCAGGTAACATGGTCGCCCATTCATGACAGCACCCTCGCCACTGTCCACGGGTCTCGCCTGCCGCTGCCCGCGTTGCGGCGAAGGCAGGCTGTTCGACGGTTATCTCAAGCTGCGCCCGTCCTGCTCGGCCTGCGGGCTTGATCTCGCCTTTGCTGACTCGGCAGATGGCCCGGCGGTGATCATCATGTTCATCGCGGGATTTGGCATCGTCGGTGGCGTGCTGGCTCTCGAAATGGCCTATGAGCCACCTTTCTGGGTGCATATGGCGATCTGGATGCCGCTCACGGTCATCCTGTGCCTTGGTCTGCTCAGGCCGATGAAAGGCCTGGCCATCTCGCTGCAATATGCGCGCGATGCCGGTGAGGGGCGGCTGGAGAAATGAGCATGGCCGCGCAGTCCGGGCCACGGTCACTGGTGGCGCTCACGCTGCTGGCGGGTGCGGGCATCATCATCCTGTGCGGGCTGGGTGCCTGGCAATTGCAGCGGCTCGGCGAGAAAAGTGCCTTCCTCACGCGGCTCGCTGCGCAGACATCGGTCGCACCTGCGCGGCTTCCGGCACCGGACCAATGGCAAAGGCTCGATCTCGATGCGGCCGATCTCACGCGCGTCGCTGTGTCCGGCACATGGCTTTCCCAGGCCTCTGCCACCGTGCGCGTGGCCATGCCGGAGGCGCAAGCTGGCGAGCGGAAGCTCGGCGGCTTCGGGCGCTATCTCGTCACCGCGGTGCGGCTCGACAATGGCGCGGTTGTCCTGGTCAACCGGGGCTTTGTTCCGGAGGCGCTTTTTGCCATGAGCCCAGCGCCGACGGGCCGGGCCGAGCTGATCGGCATCCTGCGCAAGCCGGAAGTGGCCAACAGCTTCACGCCTGCTGCCAATCCTGCCAACCGTGATTTCCACATGCGTGAGCCTGCCAGTATCGCTGCGGCGCTCAATCTGTCAGCCGCACCCTTCATGGTGGAGGCAGAGCGCAGCGCCGATGCGCTGACGCCGCCGGTGGGGGTCGACATCAACGAACTGGTGGCGCGCATTCCGAACAATCACCTTCAATATGCCTTTACCTGGTTCGGGCTGGCGGCAGCTCTCGCGGGCGTGTTCATCGCGTTCGCGCGCTCGGCCAAAAAAAGTGCCTGACCATGCTGCGGCTTGTGCTGTTCGACATGGATGACGTGCTGTGCCGCTACGACTGGCGCGGCAGGGTATCGGCGCTGTCGCTCCTGAGCGGGCGCAGCTTCGCCGAACTTGAGGCGGAAATCTGGAATTCCGGGTTCGAGGACGCCTCGGACACCGGGCAGATCGATGCGGACGCCTATCTCGCCGGCTTCGCCGCACGGCTGGGCGTGCCCTTCACGCGTGATGCGTGGATCGCCAACCGCCGCGCTGCCATGACGCCATGGCCGGACATGCTGGATCTGGCGAAAGCGATTTCCCGTCAGGCCAGTGTCGCGATCCTGACCAATAACGGGCATCTCACGGGCGAGCATATCGACACGCTGTTTCCGGAGCTTCGCCCCGTCTTTGGTGACCGCATCTGCGTGTCAGCCCAGTTCAACACGCAAAAGCCCGATCCTGACGTGTACCTGAGAGCGCTCGCCCATCTTGGCTTTGCGCCCCGTCAGACGATCTTCACCGATGACAAGCCGGAGAATGTCGAGGGTGCCATCGCGGCGGGGCTGCATGGCCATGTCCATGCAGGCAGCGAGGCACTTCGGGCACGCCTCGCGCAATTGGGACTGCCGAAACTGATGTGAAGGACTCGCACAATCGGGTCATCAGGTTTATCTGCGGTATTCGTTCGCTGTGCTTTCCGGCAGCCTTCCTGATCAGACAACCCGAGATTGCCGACCATGGCTGATGCG
The DNA here is from genome assembly GCA_031375185.1 of Allobosea sp. Lineage (GTDB taxonomy): Bacteria > Pseudomonadota > Alphaproteobacteria > Rhizobiales > Beijerinckiaceae > Allobosea. The sequence continues at coordinate 5,996 of JANMHN010000361.1, forward strand.
TCCCATGCCAGTTTCCTGCCGCCCATCCTGACCTTCTGCGCGGGCGCTGTCGTGGCGGTTCCGCTGTTCAGGCGCTTCGGGTTGTCAGCCGTGCTGGGATATCTGGCGGCCGGCGTGGTCATCGGTCCTTCGGTGCTCAAGGTGATCACGGATGCGGATTCGATTCGCGGCATCGCTGAAATCGGCGTGGTGCTGCTGCTGTTCATCGTGGGGCTCGAACTGCAGCCCTCGCGGCTGATCGCCATGCGCAAGGACATTTTCGGGGCTGGCAGCGCGCAACTGGGGCTGACGGCGCTGGTGGTGAGCGGCGCCTGCATGATGCTGGGCCTTGGCTGGCAAGGTGCCATTGCGGTCGGGATCGCCATGGGCCTGTCGGCTACGGCCATCGCCCTGCAATTGCTCGAAGAGCGCGGCGACCAGGATGAGCAGTACGGGCGCAGGACGTTCTCGATCCTCCTGTTCCAGGACATGGCGATCGCGCCGATCCTGGCCTTGTTGCCGCTGGCGGCGACGACCGGCGGCGGAAGCAATGCCGGCAAGGCGCTGCTGGGTGTCATGCTGGCTGTCGCGGCCATCGCCGCTGTGGTGCTGGCGGGCAAATATGTGCTGAACCCTGTGTTCAGGCTGCTGGCCAAGGCCGGAGCGCGTGAGGTCATGACCGCTGCGGCGCTGCTCGTGGTGCTCGGGAGCGCGGTGCTGATGGAGCAGGTCGGCCTGTCCATGGCGCTGGGTGCGTTCCTTGCCGGTGTGCTGCTGGCAGAGTCCAACTTCCGGCACGAACTCGAGGCTGACATCGAGCCGTTCCGCGGCGTTCTGCTGGGCCTGTTCTTCATGGCTGTCGGCATGTCGATTGACCTCAAGCTGGTGATGGCGAACTGGCTATTTCTGGCGCTGGCCGCGCCCGCACTGGTGTTCGCCAAGATCGCGATTGCCGCCGCCATTCTCAGGGCCTCGTGTTCGTCGACATCGGAAGCGGTCAGGGCTGGCGCGCTTCTCTCTCCGGCTGGCGAATTCGCCTTCGTGCTGCTGCCGCTGGCTGGATCGCTGGCGCTGCTGACGCCCGAACAGGCCGCCATTGCCACGGCCCTTGCCGCCCTCACCATGTTGATCGGACCTATCGTCGCCAAGCTGATCGAGGCGCAGCTAGCGAAAAACCCCGTGCCCGCCGAAACAATGGATGAGGATTTCAATGGCGCTGGCGGATCGGTCGTCATCATTGGCTTCGGGCGCTTCGGGCAGGTCGTGACCCAGACCATGCTGACCCAGAGGATCGATGTCACGGTGATCGACAAGAATGTCGAGCGCATCAAGTCGGCGGCACGCTTCGGCTTCAAGATCTACTATGGCGATGGTACGCGCCTTGATGTGCTGCGCGCTGCTGGTGCAGGCAAAGCCAGGCTCATCGCAGTGTGCGTGGATGACAAGGAAGCAGCCAAGCGCATCACCGAAATCGTCAAGCAGGAATTTCCGCAGGCGCGGATACATGTCAGGGCCTATGACCGCGTGCATGCCGTGGAACTGATGCAGGTGGGCGTGGACCGCTTCGTGCGCGAGACTTTCGAGAGCGCGCTGTATTTCGGGCGCATCACACTGGAAGTGTTGGGCCTCTCGCCAGACGAAGCCGCCGGAATCGTGGCGGATGTGCGCAAGCGCGACCTGCAGCGGCTGGAAGCGCAGGCTGTCGATGGCATTCTCGCAAGACCGGATCTGTTGCGCGGCAGCACCCTTGCCCTCACGCCCGAACCCCTGGTGAAGCCCGCGAAAGCAGGCGTCGCCCTCAATGATGAAACACGCGCCGTGGTTGGCCAGCCAGCGCCAGCAGAACCTCTGGGAGCGGGCGCTTGACCCTTCACACATCGGATGATCCACCGGGCAACGCAGCCGTGACCGCAGCCGTCACCTCACCTGCGCCGGGGCCTGTGCCGGGCCGCCCGTCCGCCGTGTTCGTGACAGGCTCGACCATGCGCCATGTCATCAACATGACGGTGACGGGCTCGATCGGCCTGATGGCCATCTTTCTCGTCGATTTCCTGTCGCTGCTTTACGTCTCGTGGCTGGGCAACCCTGCCGCGACCGCTGGCGTCGGCTTCGCCACGCTCGTGCTGTTTTTATCGACCTCCGTCAACATCGGCTTCCTGATCGCGGTCAGCGCGCTGGCGTCGCGGGAGATCGGGTCCGGAAATCGCGCCCGCGCCCGCGAGATTGCGGGCTCGACCATCGTGCTGATGATGATGACGGCGGTGGCAGTGACGGTGCTGATGCTGGCCATCATGCCGTGGCTGCTGACCCGCCTCGGCGCCAGCGGCGACGCCTATGCCATCGCGCAGCGGTTCTTGTGGATCGCGATGCCCTCCAACATCCTGATGGCACTTGGCATGGGGTTCTCGGGTGCCTTGCGCGCTGTCGGCGACGCCAAGAAGGCCATGTACGTGACGCTGTCTGGCGGGATCATCACCGCAGGACTGGACCCGCTGTTCATCTTCACGCTTGGGCTCGGCACGGACGGGGCCGCCTGGGCCACGGTCGCGTCGCGGGTGTGCTTCGTGATCGTCGGCTACTGGGGCGCGGTCATGGTGCATGACATCGTCGCCAGACCGAAGGCGGGCCATCTGTTCAGCGACATGCGGCTTGCCGCCGTCATAGCCGTGCCCGCGGTGCTGACGAACCTGGCGACGCCCATGGCCAGCCTGTTCGTCACCTCTGTCATGTCGCAATTCGGCGACAAGGCGGTGGCATCCTTCGCCATCATCGACCGCATCTCGCCCGTGGCCTTCGGCGTGCTGTTCGCGCTGTCTGGCGCGGTAGGCCCCATTCTCGGGCAGAACTGGGGCGCGAGACGGTTCGACCGGATGCGGCAGACCTTGAAGGATGCAACGATCTTCTGCGCGGCCTATGTCGTGCCGATGTGGGTCATCCTCATGCTGGGGCAGGATCAGATCGTCGACCTGTTTCACGTGACGGGCCTGACAGCCGACCTTGTCAAGCTGTTCACGGTGGTCTCTGGGCCGATGTGGCTGACACTCGGCGGGCTGTTCGTGGCCAATGCGGCGTTCAACAACCTGGGCTATCCGCTCTACTCGACAGCCTTCAATTGGGGCCGCGCCACCATCGGCACCCTGCCGCTGGTCTGGCTCGGCGCTCATTATGGTGGGGCTCAGGGCGCGCTGATCGGCATGGCCGCAGGCGGCGCCGTGTTCGGCATGGCAGCGCTCATCGTGGCGTTCAGGACGCTGAAGACGCTGCAGCGCGCCGCAAGCCTCGAGGCCAACGCGCAACCACGTTCTTGACAGCGCTGCCTTTGCGCCGAACAAGGATGGCATGAAATTCCGCACCAGACAGAGACGACGTTGACTGTAAAACCGCCTCTCCAGATCTTGCTCTGTGCGCCGCGCGGCTTCTGCGCGGGCGTCGTGCGCGCCATCGATGCTGTGGAGCAGGCCCTGAAGCTGCACGGCGCTCCGGTCTATGTTCGCCACGAGATCGTCCACAACAAGTATGTCGTCGACGGGCTGAAGAAGAAGGGCGCGGTCTTCATCCGTGAACTCGATGAGGTCGCGGACGCCACAAGGCCCGTGATCTTCTCGGCCCATGGCGTGCCGAAATCCGTGCCTGAAGATGCGAGGGCAAGGCGCTTGTTCGCCATCGATGCCACCTGCCCGCTGGTGACGAAGGTTCACCGGGAAGCGGAAATCCACCACAGGCGTGGCCGCCATATTCTGATGATAGGCCATGCCGGCCATCCGGAGGTTGTCGGCACGATGGGTCAGTTGCCGGATGGGGCCATCACGCTGGTTGAGACCTTGGCCGATGTTGCAGCGCTTGCACCTGCCGATCCGGTCTCCGTCGCGTTCGTCACCCAGACCACGCTGTCGGTGGACGACACGGCGGACATCGTGGCGGCTCTTCAGGCGCGCTTTCCCGCCATGGTCGGTCCGCACAAGGAAGACATCTGCTACGCCACCACCAACCGGCAGGAGGCGGTGAAGCATGTCGCCCCGCGTGTCGATGCCTTTCTCGTGGTCGGTTCCCCCAACTCCTCCAATTCCCAGCGTCTGCGCGAAGTGGCAGAGCGCGCGGGCTGCAGGGTCGCGCAACTGGTGCTTCGCACGGACGAGATCGACTGGTCGGCGCTTGGCGGCATCTGCTCGCTGGGGATTTCGGCCGGAGCCTCCGCCCCAGAAGTGCTGGTCGAGGCCATCATCGATGCCTTTGCCGCACGCTTTGACGTGAACGTCGAGCAGGTCTCCACGGCTGACGAGAGCGTGTTCTTTCCGTTGCCGCGCGAACTGCGCCCCCAGGCCACGGCCTGAGCCGATGGCTGTCTATACGGATGTGTCCGATGACGATCTGGCGGGCTTCATCGCGCGCTACGACATCGGCGAGCCCATCGCCTTCAAAGGCATCGCGGAAGGTGTGTCCAACTCCAATTTCTTTCTTCAGACCACGAAGGACCGCTACATCCTGACGGTCTACGAGGCGAGGGCACCGCGCGAGGATCTGCCGTTCTTCATCGGGCTGATGGACCACCTGTCGGACCATGGCTTTGCCTGCCCGAAGCCTATCCGGATGAAGGATGGCGAGGCTCTCGCCGACATTTCCGGCAAACCGGCGGCGCTGGTCAGCTATCTTGACGGGATCTCCGTGAAGAAGCCCACGGCGGCACACTGCCTTGCCGCGGGCCGCGCACTGGCTGAACTGCATGAGGCAGGCGAAGGGTTTTCCCTGGCAAGGCCCAATCCGCTCTCCGTCAGCGGCTGGCGGCCCTTGGCAGATGCCAGCGGTGCGCGCGCAGACCGGATCTCGCCGGGTCTCAGCACCCGGATCGCGGATGAATTGGCATTCCATGAGTCCCATTGGCCGCAAGGACTGCCGGGAGGGGTGGTTCATGCGGACTTCTTCGCCGACAACGTGTTCTTCATCGGACCGGCCTGTTCGGGCGTGATTGATTTTTATTTCGCCGCCAACGACGCCTTGGCCTACGATCTGGCCATCGCGCTGAACGCGTGGTGTTTCGAGCCGGATGCGTCTTTCAACCTGACCAAGGGCCAGTCCCTGCTTGCGGGCTATGAATCGGTGCGCAGGCTGAATGTAGCTGAAGTGGCGGCGCTGCCGGTTCTGGCGCGCGGCGCCGCCTTGCGCTTCCTGCTGACGCGCACGCTCGACCTGCTGGATGTGCCGGCCGGAGCGTTGGTCAAGCCGCATGATCCTGTCCCTTACGACCGGCGGCTGTCCTTTCACCGCAAGATCGCTTCTGCGACCGAATATGGATTGATCCGATGAGTGAAACCAAGGTGGTGGTGTTTACCGATGGTGCCTGCTCCGGCAATCCGGGTCCGGGTGGCTGGGGCGCGATCCTGACCTTTGGCGAGACGCAGAAAGAGCTGAAGGGCGGCGAGAAGCTGACCACCAACAACCGCATGGAGCTGATGGCCGCGATCAGTGCGCTGGAGGCGATGAAGCGCCCCTGCGTGGTCGAACTGCACACCGACAGCCAGTATGTGAAGAACGGCTTCACGACGTGGCTTCACACCTGGATGCGCAATGGCTGGCGCACGGCGGACAAGAAGCCGGTGAAGAACGAAGACCTCTGGAAGCGGCTTGACGAGGCGCTGTCCATCCACAAGGTCGACTGGCGCTGGGTCAAGGGCCATGCCGGCCACGCCATGAACGAGCGCGCCGACGCGCTGGCAAGGGCGGGCCTCAAGGGCAGCTAGGGCATTGCGCACAAAAGTGGGTACCGGTTTTGTGAAAACGCAATGCTCTATCTTATTGTGATCGGTCATCTTTCCGCATTGACATGGATTCCCTGTCAATGCGGGATGATCTAGGTCACCCCCGCATTGAGACGGCATCCGGCTCAACACGGCGCCATCCAGTGCCAGCACTCAGGTCAGGACAAGCGCCTCGGGACACCGATTCCGTGCGCGGCCTTCGCCATGGCTTTTTTGGTCAATCACGCTTTCGCGGCCGCGTTGTCCACCGGGCCAGAATGCGTCGTGACCTGATTGCGGCCCTTGCTTTTGGCCCGGTAAAGGGCGGCATCCGCTTCCTGCAGGGCCGTGTCGAAGGGCTGGCCCTCCTGCCACGAACTTGCACCGACGCTGCAGGTGAACATCACGGGTCCGAGCGGACTGGGGATGGGCACCATGGCGATGTCGACCCGCACGCGCTCCGCCAGAACAATGGCGTCATCAAGCGCAACAGGCAGGACGCAAACGAATTCATCCCCGCCCGGCCTCGCGACAAAGCCGTCTGACTCGCCCGCCATGGCCATCAGAACAGCGGCGACACGTTCGATCACCTTGTCTCCGAGACCATGCCCGTAGCGATCGTTCACAGCCTTGAACCGGTCGATGTCAACCGTGAGAATGCTGCCCTGCATGCCGCTTTTGGTCCGGGCCCACTCACCGGTCATGGCAAACAGGCCCCTGCGATTCAGGACACCTGTCAGAGCGTCCGAATGTGCCAGGCCGCGCAAGGTGTCGCCTTCGGAGCGATGCTGGCTGATCTCGACCCTGAGCTGTTCCTGTTCGCGCGCCAGCACATGATTCGCCATTTTCAGCGCCGTGATGTCGGAGATGTGCAGCAAGGCCCCGTCGAAGAGCGGTGTGATCTGGAGCCTGAGGTGGCGAATGCCGTTATCATGATCATGCGCGATCTCCATCACCTCCTGCTGACGGTGGCGGATGACGTTGGCAATCGCCTCCCAGACAGCGGAGGTGATGATCAGCGGCACGGCGGAGCGCAGCATGCCGCCATGCAGATGTTCGCCCGTTGTGCCAAGAAGCAGGCAGGCGGCGGGATTGGCCGAGACAATCGTGCCGTTGATCAGGTGGCCGTCCTCATCACGCAATCCGCGCAAGGCCACGATGCCATCAGGCAACGCATTCATGATCGACTGCAGGAAGTCCTGCTCGAATTCGCGCGGCCTGTTGTAGACGATGAATGCTGCCTCGCCGGACGCCATGCGCACGGGAAGGACAAGGCGTTCCCATGTGTGGATGAGCTGGGCCTTGATGGCACGATGGATCGTGAACAGCACATCGCCTGTTTCGCCGGAGCGTCTGTAGACATCCTCGAAGAAGACCCTGACGGGCCCCTCGAAATCAGCCGTGCTCTTGCCGAGCATGTCGAATTGCGCGACGTCCCTGATCCCTTTGCCATAGTAGGCATAGCGGAAGATGCCGCTCCCGGCAGGCTCCAGCCGCATCAGGAAAGGCGAAAACCGGCCAAGATGGGCGATGTCGAAATCGGTCAGATCGGGGATTCTGCCGTCTTTGCAGGCCAGCAGGTACAACGCATGCAGATCACCGATCTCAGGCGACTGGGCCCTCTCGGTAATTCCTGTCGAATGGACTTCGAAATACATGCGGTGCGGCATGACGAACAGCCTTCAAGTTGCAAGATATGCAACTTAAAGGCGCATTATGTGAATTTTCTTAACAACGTGAAATTGCGAGCACATGAGCTCAAGAAACAGTAAATATCACAGAATGCGGCGGTACTGGAGAAATCCGCTGCGATTCGCCAGCTTATCATAAAGTTTCATTGCGTCCGTGTTGGTCTCGTGAGTGAGCCAGTAGACGCGGGAGCACAACCGCTCGCGTGACACATCATACACCGCTTCGATCAGATTGCGGCCAATCCCGCCGCCCCGCGACTGGGGGTCGACAAACAGATCCTGAAGGTAGCAATAGTCGCCTTCCGTCCAGCAACTCGGATGCATGATCCAGTTGACCATGCCCACCGCACGCGGTCCGTCAAAAGCGAGAAATCCGCCCATGGCCCCATTGCCGCCCGTGAGGCGGTCAAATGTCAGCCGCGTGACCTTGTCCGTCACGGCGGCCTTGTAGAACACGAGGTAGCCCTGCCAGAGCGGCTCCCAAAAGGTGAAATCAGCGCGCGTGGCAGGGCGAACCATCAGGCTCATGTTCCCGTCAGTTCCTTCATCAGGGCGTCCGCGCCGGACAGTTCGGCCTTGCCCGGCGCATCCTCGACCGCAAGGGATGACACGACGCCGTCCTTCACGACCATCGAAAAGCGCTGGAAACGCGTGCCAAGCCCGAAACCGGAGCCGTCAAGCGTCAGGCCGATGGCCTTGGCGAAATCTGCATTGCCGTCCGACAGGAACTCGATCTTGCCTTCGCCGCCAGAATCCTTCGCCCAGGCGTTCATCACAAACACGTCGTTGACAGCCACGACCGCGACAGCATCGATGCCCTTGGCCTTGATGTCGTCGATCTTGCCGAGAAAACCCGGCAGATGGTTGCGGTGGCAGGTGGGTGTGAAAGCGCCAGGAACCGCAAACAGGACGACGTTGCGTCCGCTGAACAGCTCTTCCGTGGTTTTCGCAGCCGGACCATCCGCGGTCATGATGCGGAATGTGCTCTGTGGCAGCCGATCGCCAACCTTGATCGTCATGACTGTGTCTCCGTTCCATGGAAAGTGCTGTCGTGCCGGACTGTCCGGCAAGGTCGGCCTCCGTTATCACGGCACACCGACACACGAAAACACCTATGGCTTCGGGGCCATGATGTCGAGGTCGAAGCGTACTTCCGCCGACAGTGGCGAGCCGGCAATCGTGAGCACCACAGGCACAAGACCCACCACATTCTTGGGTTTGTCCTCAACGGGAACGCGCAAGGTCAGCTTGTCGCCGTCGGTGCCCTGCGAAACGGGCGTTCCGAACAGCCATCCCTCCGGACCTTCGAGGAAAGCGTCGCGCATGACAGCGCCGGTCGGCACGGAAATGATCAGCTCGACGTTTTTCCGGCCGTTTTCCGGCAGGAACCTGGCTGCGATCAGGCCCAGCTTGTCATCGAGTTTGCCCGCATCCTTCGGGCGGGGTGTGAGCGCGCGGAACTGGTCGAGCGCTGCCGTCTGGCTGGTTTCGGCGCTGTCCGGCAGTTTGAGGACAATCTCGGCATTGGCGGGAATGCAGATTTTGTTGCAGACGGCATAATCGATCTTCAGGGCTGCTTGCGTCGGTTTGCCGCCATCGGCAGGGCGGATCAGCGCGGGAAAGATCACCTTGTCGCGATAGCCGATCGTGGTCAGACCGTCTTCGACATAGCGGGCGGGGGCTGGCCAGCGCACGGAGACAGAGCCGACATTCTCCGATGCCGTCCAGTCGAAGACAGGCGGAACACCCGCATCCCCCGGCACGCGCCAGTAGGTCTTGAAGCCTTCTTTCATGCGGATTTCAACGCCGATGCGGTAAGCGCCATCAGCATTCCGGCCTCCGGCGATCAGCCGCACCGACGAATGGCTGGAAGCCCCCCATGTGGAGACAGCATCGTCCTGCTGCGCCACGGCGCCTGTGGCGAAGAGGGCAGCAAGACCGAAAGTTGCAAGCCGATGTTTCATTCACCCCTGTTCTAGCTGTTTTTCATGGCGATGACGAGACGGTATTCGCATTTTGGTCACCGGGCTGGGTGGCGGATGTTGCCATGCCCCATACGGTGAAACAGGCCAGTCCGTTACGAAACGACGCATGATGTGATGCGATATTCCGCCTGTCTATGGTTTCCTTCCTGGCAATGTCATCCTAGCATGCAGTGATGGGAACGGTTAAAGTTCAAAGGTCAAAAGGCCGCAGCTATCTTGATGGCCAATGCCTGATCGCGATGCCAGGCATGCGCGATGAGCGCTTTCGCCGCACCGTGGTCTATCTGTGCGCGCATTCGGACGAAGGCGCGATGGGGTTGATCATCAACCGAAGCGCGCCCGATGTTCAATTGCCCGAATTGCTGGTCCAGCTTGGCATCGTCGAAACGGAGGATGCCATTCGCCTGCGTGCGCCCGAACTTGCCGTTCAGGTGCTCAAGGGCGGCCCGGTCGAGACAGGGCGCGGTTTCGTACTCCACACCTCTGATTACTTCATCGAGACATCGACCATGCCCATCGACGAAGGCGTGTGCCTGACCCACACGGTCGATGTGCTGAAAGCCATCGCATCGGGTGGCGGCCCACGGCAGGCTTTCCTGGCGCTGGGCTATGCAGGCTGGGGCGCGGGCCAGCTCGAGCAGGAAATCAAGGCCAATGGCTGGCTCCATTGCGATGCAGATCCATCGCTGCTGTTCGATATCAGTCTTGACACGAAGTATCAGCGCGCGCTGACAAAGCTGGGTGTCGATCCTGCGAGGCTGTCAAGCGCCGCAGGGCATGGATAGGGCGAGGGCGCAGTGTTGAAACCTGTGGGCGCCTCACCGCAGATCACGCCAGCCAAGTCTGGAATTGCTCGTCAGTGATGTTGCTTCCGCACAGGATTGTTGCGATGCGGCGGCCCTTGAACTGACCTTGCCGCGCCAGGATTGCCGCAACACCAGCCGCACCAGATGGCTCGGTGACAAGCCCTGTCTTTCGGAGGATCAGCTTCATCGCGGCAATGATCGCCCCATCTTCCACCAGATGCACATCATCAACAATGCCGTTCATGTCCTGCACGGCTTCCTTGATTGGCACCCGGACACCGATCCCGTCGGCAATCGTGTTGATGGATGCAGGAAAAACCAGCTTGCCGTGCCGCCATGATTTTTCCATCGCATCCGCGCCGCTGGCCTGAACTCCGATGATCTCGATGGCCGGGTTGACGGCTTTGGCCCATCTGGCAATGCCCGTCAGCATCGCGCCGTTTCCAAGCGGCACGACAATGCAATCTGGCGGCTGTTCCATTGCCATCAGTTCGACAGCAATCGTGCCGGCACCTTCCGCAGCCTCGGCATCCAGGCCATCTGCCAGCATCAGCCCGCCAATCGACGCGGCAAATGCCTGCGCTTCTGTTTTGGCAGCGTCGAAATCCGCACCATGCAACCGCACCTCCGCGCCAAGCGCCCGCATGCGCTCGATCTTGAATTGGTTGGCGCTCGTCGATGCGTAAAGCAGCAGCGGCAGGCCAGCGCTCCGGCAGGCATGGGCCAGCGCCTGACCCCAGTTGCCAGCGCTGGCGGCCACAAGCCGCTTTCCTGTCAGTTCGCCTTTGCGCAAGCGCTGCTTGATGAGGAAAGACGCGCCACGCCCCTTGAAACTGCGAATGGGATTGGTCGTCTCAACCTTCAGCACAAGGTCGCAGCCAAGCGTTTCATTTAGCGGTTCGGATCGATATTGCGGTGATGCGAGGAAGACCGGGTCGATCACATCCATGGCGCGCCGGATGTTGTCCAGCGAGAGCCGATGGATTGGCTGGTCGTCATACGGCGGCTTGAGGCTATGTTCGATGGTCATGTTTGCGCCCCTTGAATGTGTGCTTTGGTGTGTAATGGCACAATTCGGGAATTTTTCCCGATTTCGTCCGAATTTCTCTCAATATCGGCAATATCAATTGTAAGTTGGGTGGATTGTCTCACAATCGGTTTTACTCCCCCCTCATCACAGCCACTCCGGACTTCCATCATGGACGGTGACATCGCTTTCAGCGCTGCTGACAAGGCCCTGCTGGTTTTCATGCAGCGTGACGCACGGCTTACCCTCGAGGAGTTGTCGCAACGGGTTGGTCTGTCGCCGTCTGCAACGCAAAGACGGCTGCAGCGCCTGCGAGATCTCAAGGTCATTCTTGGTGACATTGCCGTGGTTGATCCGCGAAAAGTCGGCAAGCCGATGACATTGCTGGTGGAACTTGAACTTGAGCGCGACAGGCCTGAGCTTTTGCCTGCGCTGCAGTCTTGGCTGACCGCAGCAGATGCAGTTCAGCAGGCTTGGTATGTGACCGGTCGCGGCGACCTGCTGCTCGTCATCACAGCGACGTCCATCGAGGACTTCGACAATCTGATGGAACGTCTCATGGAGCAGAACAGAAACGTTCGGAAGTTCACCACAAGCGTCGCGTTGAAAACGCTGAAGCGGGGCCTCGCCGTGCCTGTCGCGTGAAAGTCACGCCGCCTTGTCGGCCACACCGACGAGCTTGCGGGCTTCGGCGGTCGACATGGGCTCGCCGAAGGCGTAGCCCTGCGCGTATTGCGCCCCGATCTGGAACAGCTCGATGGCGTCTGACTCGCTCTCAACCCCTTCCGCAACGACATCCATGCCAAGATCCGCCGCCAGCGACATGATGGAACGCAGGATGACAGGCTGCTTGCCGCGCGAAAGCTGGCGCACGAAACTCTGGTCGATCTTGATCGTGTCGAAGGGGAAGCGCTCGAGATAGGCCAGTGACGAATAGCCCGTACCGAAATCATCGAGCGACAGGCCGGCCCCGAGCGCGCGGATGCGCGTCAGCATCTGGGCGGCATATTCGGGATTTTCCATGACAAGGCTCTCTGTGAGTTCCAGCTTGAGCGTGTGCGGCAGCACCCGGTTGCGTCCCAGCGCGGTCTTGACGTCGTGCAGCAGGTCGTGCCGCAGCAACTGGCGGCT
>JANMHN010000428.1:0-3149 GCA_031375185.1 Allobosea sp.
CTGATCCCGGCCCAGAACCTGAAAGTCAGCATTCTGGCGGGTGGTTGGGTGGCCATCGCCACCGGCATTACGCCGATCACCGCCATGTCGGACGGCAAGGTCTACGCCGTCCACTGGACCGCCACCTACACCCGCGCCGAGCCCGGCTGGCAGCTAGCCGCCAGCCACGCCACGCGCGGGCGCGAGCTGGTGTCCTGAAGGCCAGATAGCCACGGGAATTCCGTCATTGCGAGCGCAGCGAAGCAATCCAGCATCGCGGCGCACCATGACTGGATTGCTTCGCTGCGCTCGCAATGACGATCGCGACTTCCAACTCTGATCACTCCCGCCAGACCCGAGGCCGCCCATGCCTGCCACCATTTCGCGCAATGCCTATGCCGCCATGTTCGGGCCAACCACTGGCGACAAGGTCAGGCTGGCCGATACCGATCTTTACATCGAGGTGGAGCGCGACTTCACCAGCTATGGCGAGGAGGTGAAGTTCGGCGGGGGAAAGGTCATCCGCGATGGCATGGGCCAGGGCCAGATGACCAATGCGCAAGGTGCAGCCGACACTGTGATAACCAACGCGCTGATCCTCGATCATTGGGGAATCGTGAAGGCCGACATCGGCATCAGGAACGGGCGCATCAGCGGCATCGGCAAGGCAGGAAATCCCGACATCCAGGCCGGTTTCGGCAATCTCGATCCGCATGAAACCATCATCATCGGGCCGGGCACCGACGTGATCGCAGGCGAAGGCAAGATCATCACGGCAGGCGGGTTCGACAGCCACATCCACTTCATCTGCCCGCAGCAGATCGAGGACGCGCTGATGAGCGGGCTGACCACCATGCTTGGGGGCGGCACCGGCCCTTCGGCGGGAACCTCCGCCACCACCTGCACGCCCGGCCCGTGGCACATGGCGCAGATGCTGCGCGCGGCGGATTCCTTCCCGATGAACCTCGCCTTCTCCGGCAAGGGCAACGCCGCGACGCCTGCCGCACTTGTCGAGATGATCGAGGCTGGCGCCTGCGCCATGAAGTTGCACGAAGACTGGGGCACCACCCCAGCCGCCATCGACAACTGCCTGTCGGTCGCTGACGACCATGACATCCAGGTGATGCTGCATTCGGACACGCTCAACGAGAGCGGCTATGTCGACGACACCATCGCCGCCTTCAAGGGCCGCACCATTCACGCCTTCCACACGGAAGGAGCAGGTGGGGGCCATGCCCCCGACATCATGAAGGTGGCGGGCCTGCATAACGTGCTGCCCTCCTCCACCAACCCGACGCGGCCCTTCACCGTCAACACGCTGGACGAGCATCTCGACATGCTGATGGTCTGCCACCATCTCGACCCATCGATTCCTGAAGACCTGGCCTTTGCCGAAAGCCGCATCAGGAAGGAAACCATCGCGGCGGAAGACATCCTCCACGATCTCGGCGCGCTTTCGATGATGAGTTCGGACAGCCAGGCCATGGGCCGGATCGGCGAGGTGATCACCCGCACCTGGCAGACCGCGCACAAGATGAAGGTGCAGCGCGGCGCGTTGCCGGAAGATGCAGGGCGCGGCAACGACAACTTCCGGGCCAAGCGCTATGTGGCGAAATACACCATCAACCCCGCCATCGCGCATGGCGTATCGCAGCATATCGGCTCGGTGGCGGTCGGCAAGCTGGCGGACCTCGTGCTGTTCGACCCGGCCTTCTTCGGCGTGAAGCCCTCGATGGTGATCAAGGGTGGCACCATCGCTGCCGTGCCGATGGGGGACCCTAACGCTTCGATCCCCACCCCTCAACCGGTGCATTACCGCCCCATGTTCGGCGCTTTCGGCAAGGCGATGACGGCGACCTCGCTGACCTTCGTCTCACAGGCCTTCATCGCCAATGGCGGCGCGAAGCGGCTCGGGCTGGCGAAGGAATGCATCGCCGTCGGCAACGTGCGCGGCGGCATTTCCAAGAAGAGCATGATCCACAATGACGCAACGCCTGACATCAGGATCGACGCCGAAACCTATGCCGTGACGGCAGACGGGGAACTTCTGGTGTGCGAGCCGATTAAAGTGCTGCCCATGGCGCAGCGGTATTTCCTTTTTTGATGGGGGTGTCCCGGACTATACGTAGGCCATCTCGAAACTCGAAGTGTTGCATTTTGTCCCGTGGAGCGGTACATCAGCTCATGATTGAGAACTTTCGGGATCGCTGGCTGCACGATTTTTTTGCTGATGATCAGCATGCCAAACCGATCCCGGCAGACCTTAAAGCAAGGCTTTTTCGGAAGCTGCAACTGATCGATGACGCCACGACGGACTCCGATTTGCGCGTTCCGCCGAGCAATCATTTCGAGAAGCTATCCGGCAACCTCGACGGCTTGTATTCGATCAGAGTCAACCAGCAGTGGCGGCTCATTTTTAACTAGAATGCCGAAGGCGGAAAAGCCAGCAACGTCTATCTAGACAATCATTCCTATCGTTGAGGCGATCAACATGATGATGACGACCAGAAAACCCGTCGGCGTTGGCGAGATGCTCAGAGAAGAATTCATGGAGCCACTTCACCTCACGCAGGCGCGTCTTGCGGACGCGTTGGGCGTGCCGCGCAAGCATGTCAACGAACTTTGCACAGGTCGCCGCGCAGTGACGGCAGATACAGCATTGATGCTTGCGCGCGTCTTCGGCAACAGCGCGGAGTTCTGGCTCAACTTGCAACGCCGCAGCGATCTGTGGGAGGCATTGCACGCGCCGGAAAGGCGCGAGCGGATCGAGCGCGCGAAGCCGCTGGAACGGGCGGCGTGAGGGTACTTAAAGTACCATTACCGTCCTTTCGTATTTTGGTGAAAAGCGGTATTGAATCTCCAAGATGCCCAGGACACACCTCCTGCTGATACGATCGTCGACAACGATAGCATCTCATAGGCCCTGGCTATCTTCTCTCCACAACCAGACAATCCACACTGAACCTCCACTGCCAAATATAGAGTTGATAGCTGCGATTGCAGTAGCCATAATGTAAAGAAGAATAAAAAAGTCGGGATGACTTTTGCCCAATTGATATGTTGCACAAATTACTCTTTCAAATTGCGCTGACAGAGCATCAACTCCACCCGCACCGTCATGGTCGGGCTTGACCAGACCATCCACGTCTTTCTTGACCGCAGCACCCGGC
>JANMHN010000437.1:0-1996 GCA_031375185.1 Allobosea sp.
TGCCTTCGCCGGAAAAGGTGAAAAAGGCCCATGGCCTGGGGCGGTATGGCAACACCCGGAGCGCGACGTGTCGCTTTTGCAGCCGTGCGCGAGGAGGCTTTGCACAAGTCCCTGAAATCAATCATCGAACACGGCCGGATGCGACGGATCCGTGAATTTTCCGTGGCCGAATCGTGGCACCCTCACTGCGCGCTGCCTTTTGATTCTCAATCGAAGATTCGTCCGCGTCTGCCGACATGCCTGTTAGTGGAATGAGCGAGCCTGCCTGTGGGCTTTCAGTTGCAGCTTCCACTTGCAGCTCTCACTTGCAAGTGTGGACCGGCATGACAAATGTGCCGAAACAACAGAACAGGCAGCCCAAGCCGTGCTGTAGTGCTGGACACGCTGCATCAGGCTCGCCATAACCGGGCAAACAGCGTGTGCCAGCTTTGCTTGTTCTGGTCAGGCCGATGCCGGAGGGCTTCCGTTGAAAGATTTCTTCCTTCAGTTCTTCACATGGTGGAATGGCCAGACGCTTGGCACGCGGTTTTTCACCGCGCGCCAGGGTGAACGTGTCGGTCAGGACGAATTCGGCAACACCTATTATCGCTCCAAGGGGCGCAAACGTGATCCGGCCCTTGGACATGAGCGGCGCTGGGTCGTCTATCACGGGGCGATCGAGGCCTCCAGCGTGCCGGCTGGCTGGAATGGATGGTTGCACCACACGGTCGATGTCGCACCATCCGAGGAAACATACGTTGCAAGGGAGTGGCAGGCCCGCCACGTCCCCAACATGACCGGAACCTCGCAGGCTTACAGGCCACCTGGCTCAGCCGTTGGTGCGGGTGCGCATCCGAAATCCACCGGCACCTATGATGCCTGGACGCCGGGCCGTTGATGTCGTGTCTGGTCATGGTTCGATGCGCTGTGGATCGCCTGACCATCACCCTGCCTTGTTTTTGCGTCAGTCAGTCCAGCTTTCCTGACCTTTCCGAAATGACAGGCATGACCTCGTGATCGAGATACCGATGATGCGCAGTGTTTCAAGACTGGCGTTCGCCGCCCTGTGTGGTTCTCTGCTTGGCGGTTTGCTTGATGCCACTCCGGCGCTGGCAGACCGCATCCGCAATCCGATCGCCGTGTTTGCCGGGCTCGACAAGATCACCGGGCGCATCATCGCTTTCGAGGTCACCATCAACGAGACCGTGCAGTTCGGCTCCTTGCAGATCACGCCGCGCATCTGCTGGACACGTCCGGCCACCGAGCAGCCGCAGACCACCTCATTTGTCGAGGTCGACGAGGTCGGCCTTTCCAACGATTATCGGCGCATCTTTTCGGGATGGATGTATGCAGCCAGTCCCGGACTGCACGGCGTCGAGCATGCGATCTATGATGTCTGGATGACGGACTGCAAAGGCGGCACGGAGGTGATCGTCGAACAGCGCGAGGTCACGCCGCTCACAACTCCGCCCGCCGAACTCAGGCGCGAGCGGGCGCGCCCTCAAACCCGCCCTGCATCTGACCCCAATGATGGCCGCATCGATGTGCGCCCACCTCAAGGCGTGCCGGTCGCACCACAGCAGCCATCACAGCGCTTCTTCCCCACCAACCAGACGCCACCCCGTTCAGGTTTGCCACCTGGCCGTGATCCTGCGGGCGGGAACAACTGAGATGGGAAAGCCCTCAGAACTGTGCTGACGGCTTTTGGTTCCTGATAATGTCCAGTGCGTCCGCCCCTGTCAGGTCGCCTGTCCGAAATGGCCAGTCCCCGGCGCCGCCCTCCACTGCCACCGCAAGCATGGCGCGATAGTCGGCGCGGTCGATTTCCGTGGTGCCGAACTGAGCCAGATGATCCGTCAGGAACTGTGTATCCAGCAGCATGTAGCCTCCTGCAATCAGGCGCGCGACCAGATGCACAAGCGCGATCTTCGACGCGTCCTGCATCCGGTGGAACATGCTTTCGCCAAAAAAGGCCCTGCCCAGCGCCACGCCATAAAGCCCGCCGACAAGCTGATCG
>JANMHN010000242.1:0-8348 GCA_031375185.1 Allobosea sp.
GGATGTTGAAAAGCATGGTGCGCGAGGCGTTGGTGGCATCGGTCGCATGGACCTGCCCGCCTGTCAGCCGCCAGATCAGGAAGCTGTCGATGGTGCCGAAGGCAAGTTCGCCACGTTCGGCGCGGTCACGTGCGCCGGGCACATGGTCCAGCAGCCATGCCGCCTTTGTGGCCGAGAAATAGGGGTCGAGCAGCAATCCGGTTGCGGCATTCACCTTGCCATCATGACCGGCGGCTTTCAGCGCAGCGCAGGTCTCGGCTGTCCTTCGATCCTGCCAGACAATGGCCCTGTGGATCGGCAGGCCGGTTGCCCTGTCCCAGATCACGGTGGTTTCACGCTGGTTGGTGATGCCGATGGCGACGATCTGGGACGCTGTTGCCGACGCTTTCCGCATCGCAGCCCGCATCACCGAAAGCGCGGTGCTCCAGATGTCCTCCGGATCGTGCTCGACCCAGCCTGATGCAGGATAGTGCTGGGCAAATTCCTTCTGCGCCACCGCAGCTATGCTGAAATCCTGGCGGAAGAGGATGGCGCGGGTCGAGGTCGTCCCCTGGTCCAGAGCCAGAACATAGGGCTCGCGTGCTCCTGTCACCGTATTTTTGCCCACATCTCTCTCCCGCACGTCATTTTGGCTCGCAGCTGCAGCTTTCATCCGCTCCGCCATGACGGGATATTCTGGCGTGGTAACGAGATGTCAAATCCTCGCAGGCATCATGTCACATTGGGTTGCGTCAACGTCCGGGGCCGAGCCGTGTCAGAATTGCCGAAATTGCCTGATCTGGTGGTGCTTGTGGCCGAACCGGGCGTCCACATGCGCCGCATCATGCGCGAAATCCTGATGCGCGCGGGCATCAAGCGCATCATCGAGGCGGTGGATGGAGCCGACGCCATTGCCCAGTACACCACGCTTGTCCCCGACATCGTGATTCTCGAATGGGACATGCCCATGCTGTCCGGTGAGGATTTCATCCGCCTTGCCCGCACCAGTCCCGAAACCTCCAAGCGTGACACGCCCATCATCCTGACCCTTGGAAACCCGAGCAAGGCAACCATTGATCTGGCGATCAAGCTCGGCATCCAGGACATCCTGGCCAAGCCTTTGTCACCCAAGGCCTTGTCGTCGCGCATGCACGCCGCTGTCATCAGGGCGCGCGAAACCCAGCGCCTGCGTGTCAAGAACATGCGGCAGGCCACGACAGGTTTGTCCAAGGCTGTTGCAGCATCGGGCTGATCCGCGTTACGTTGTTTGCGAACAAGGTGATCGCCGCAGGGCTGAGCGCCGCATGCAAGGAACAGCATTGTGGAAATCGACGACAGGCCGCCATCCGGTGAGCCGACGTCACGCGGGCGCGACGTCGCCCACGCTCCTGCGCCTGATCCGGCCAGAATCCCCTATGGCGCACCGGCCGACAATTATGCCGCCCTCGATCTCGGCACCAACAATTGCCGCCTGCTGATTGCCCAGCCGGCCCAGCACGGGTTTCGGGTGGTTGATGCCTTCTCGCGGATCGTCCGTCTCGGAGAGGGCCTGTCCTCCACGGGCCGTCTGGGCGAGCAGGCCATGGCCCGCTCGTTGGAAGCCTTGCAGGCCTGCAGTTCCAAGATGAAGCTGCGCAAGGTTGCGCGCGCCAGGCTGGTGACGACCGAAGCCTGCCGCGCCGCCAGCAACGGCAAGGAATTCGTGGCGCGTGTGGCGTCAGAAACCGGCCTGCAGCTCGAGATCGTCGACCAGCGGACCGAAGCCATGCTGGCCGTGACCGGGTGTGCGGCGCTGGCTGCGCCGGATGCGGACGCCATCATCGTGTTCGACATCGGCGGGGGTTCGACAGAGATTGTCTGGCTTGGCGGGCGTTCGTCCGGACGCAGCCCGGCGGAGCGCATCCAGACATGGGAATCGATCCCCATCGGCGTGGTGTCGCTGGCGGAGCGCCATGGCGGGGTCAGTGTCGGGCCTGAACTGTTCGAGGCGATGGTGGCGGAAGCGTCAGGCGCGCTGGCAAAATTCCATGGCCGGGCCAAGCCTGCCATCTCCCGAAGGGGGTTTCACCTTCTGGGCACATCCGGAACCGTGACAACGGTGGCAGGCCTCCACCTCAAGCTCGAGCGCTACGACCGGCGCAAGGTTGATGGCCTGTGGATGAAGGACAAGGATGTCTCGACCGTGATGAATGATCTCCTGGCCATGGATTACGATATGCGCGCTGACAATCCGTGCATCGGCAAGGAGCGCGCCGATCTCGTGCTGGCAGGATGCGCCATCTTCGAGGCCATCAGGCGGCTGTTCCCCAGCCCGATGGTGCGCATCGCCGACAGGGGCCTTCGCGAAGGCATCCTGCTGAAGATGATGTTTGAGGACGGTGTCTGGAAGCGGCGGAAATCCGCATGAGCAGTGCAGGCAACAAGGGCGGCGGGGCCAGGCCTGGTTCATCAGGCACAGGCACGGGCGCTGGCGCAAAGGCAGGTGCAGGGAAGGCTGCAGCCAAAGGCTCGGGCAGAGGCGCGCGCGATCTCAAGGTCGAGGTCAAGCGTTCACGCAAACTGTCGCATTCATCCCAGCTCTGGCTGCGGCGTCAGCTCAATGATCCTTATGTCAAGCGGGCGAAGGAGGCCGGCTACCGTTCCCGCGCCGCCTTCAAGCTGTCGGAAATGGACGACAAGGTCCGCTTCCTCAAATCCGGCCACCGGCTGATCGACCTGGGCTGCGCGCCGGGCGGCTGGTGCCAGGTAGCCGCCGAACGCATCGGGCTCAAATCCGGCAAGGGCAGGATCGTCGGCATCGACCTTCTGCCGGTCGATACCATTCCGGGCGTCGAGATCATCGAGATGGACTTCATGGACGAGGCTGCGCCCCGGCGTCTCAAGGAGCTGCTCGGTGGCGATGCCGACGGCGTGATGTCCGACATGGCCGCCAACACAACAGGCCACAAGAAGACCGATCACCTGAAGATCATCGGTCTGGCGGAGGCGGCCATCGAGTTTGCCCGCGAAGTGCTGGCACCGGGCGGCTTCTTCCTGGTCAAGCTGTTCCAGGGCGGTGAAAGCGCGGCCTTGCTGGCTGAACTCAAGCGCGATTTCACGATCGTGCGCAATCTCAAGCCTTCTGCCAGCCGGGCCGATTCATCAGAGCTTTATGTGCTCGCCACCGGTTACCGCCGCGCGCGCGACGCTGTGGCCCCATGAATGGCGCAATGGCGGTCATGCGGCCTGATCCAGCGCAGCCTGCCGCAAAGCCTTCGCACGCGTGACATTGGCCAGAAACTGGTCGGCTGACGCCTTCCAGGTGAAGCCCAGCGCGTGTTGCCTGCAGTCACCGCGGTTGATCCGCAGGGCACCGAGCGCCGCGCTGCGCAGATCACGCGACAAGACGCCCGCTCCACTGGCTCCGATCACATCGCGCGGGCCCGGCACCGGAAACGCCGCGACGGGCAGCCCGCACGCCAGCGCCTCGATCAGCACAAGTCCGAATGTATCCGTTAGGCTCGGGAACACGAAGGCATCGGCATGGGCGTAGAAAGCCGGCAGATCAGCATGGTGGCGCGGGCCCAGAAAAACGGCCTGCCGGTAACGCTCACGCAGGATGCCCGACAGGGGACCGTCCCCGATCACAACCTTGGTGCCCGGCAAGTCCAGCGACAGGAAGGCGTCGAGGTTCTTCTCGGGGGCGAGGCGGCCAACCGTGAGAAAAACAGGACGGGGCCATTGCGGCAGGCAAGAGGTGTCCGCGTCTGGCCGGAATCGCGCCAGATCGACGCCGCGGCCCCAGCGCATCAAATTGTTGAATCCGCGTGCCGCGAGTTCATTCTCGATGGATTGGGTCGCGACCATCACGCCATGCCCTGCATTGTGAAAGCTGCGCAGTATCGCGTAGCTCATGTCGAGCGGGATCGGCGCGCGCGCCAGGATGTATTCTGGAAAACGCGTGTGATAGCTTGTGGTGAAGGCGTGTCCGCCTTGCAGGCAGGCATGGCTGACGGCCCACCCGATCGGACCCTCGGTGGCAATGTGGACATGGTCTGGCGAGAACTGCGCCATCGTCTTCCTGATCACCGATGGCCTCGGCCAGGCAAGCCTGATCTCATGGTATGTGGGCAAGGGCAGTGTCGGGAAATCGGACGGACTGATCACGCAAATCTCGACCCCGCGCTGCCTCAGTTCGTCAGTCAGAAAGCCGAGCGTCTTGACCACGCCGTTGACCTGCGGAACCCAGGCATCGGTCGCGAGCAGCAATCTCATGGTGCTCTCCTTGGCGTTTTGTTCCGTCAGGCCGCCTGCCGTGCGGCGATGGGCAGGGCAGATGTTTCGTCAGTGTCTGCCTTCACGGCGGGGGGCGGCAGGTCGCGGGTTGACGCCATGCCGGGCTGTGTCCACCTGATGATTTCCAGTCGGCCATCGTGATGTTCGACGATGGCGGTGCAGCTTTCGACCCAGTCTCCGGCATTGAGATAATGAACGCCGTCGATGTCGCGCGAGATGGCATGATGGATATGGCCGCAGATGACGCCCTGCACATCGACCCTCGCGGCCTCCCTGGTCAGCGCGTCCTCGAATTTCGAAATCACGCTGACCGCATTCTTGACCTTGAGCTTGGCCCAGGCCGACAGCGACCAGTAAGGCAGTCCCAGGCGGCGGCGGATTATCGTGGCGATCCGGTTGATGAAGATGGCGAAGTCGTAGGCCGCGTCGCCAAGATGGGCGAGCCAGCGTGCATTGCGGATCACGAAGTCGAACGCATCGCCATGCAGGACCAGATAGCGCTTGCCGTCGGCGGTCTCGTGGATGGCGGTCTCCTGAACTTCAATGCCGCCGAAATGGGTTCCGTAATAGGCTCGCAGGAATTCGTCGTGATTGCCGGGAAGATAGATCATCCGCGTCCCCTTGCGCCCCTTGCGCAACAGTTTCTGGACCACGTCATTGTGCGATTGCGGCCAGTACCACCCCCCCTTGAGCGCCCAGCCGTCGATGATGTCGCCCACCAGATAGACGGTGTCGGCCTCGTGGCTGCGCAGGAAGTCGAGCAGCGCCTGCGCCTGGCAGGCCTTCGTGCCCAGATGGATGTCCGACAGGAAGAGTGTCCTGAAATGTCTTGGCTCTGCCATGCGATCAAGGTTCCCAGCAAGATGCGTCCAGGATGTGCGAAGCAAGGTTCTGACGACCTGCAAACGCACGATACGGGCTGTCGCTGATTTGCATCACCGTTTCATGACGGATGGGAGCACGCACGTGATCGTCAAGAGATTGTCACGAAAATCAGGTTTGTGATGACCAACGGGCATTGTTGACAGCGTGCGGATCGGGTTGCGCCAAAGCCATGCCCCGGACATGCAACCAGACCTCCGGGGACCGTGGAAACAGCCATGACGGCCATTGCGCGCGATCTGCCCACAGGTGTTGTCGAGAAAGCCTACGGGCGCTGGGCCAGCGTGTATGACGGGCTTTGCGCCCGTTTGTTCCAACCCGCGCACCGGGCCGCGGCCGCTGCTGCAAATGCCGTCGGCGGCGACATTCTTGAGGTTGGCGTCGGCACCGGGCTGCTGCTGCCGCTTTATGCGGCTGGCGTGCGTGTCACAGGCGTCGATCTGTCGGAAGCGATGCTTGCCAAAGCGCGAGAAAGGGTTGCCAAAGCGCATCTCGGGCAAGTCGTCTCGCTGGAGATCGCCGATGTTCATAGCATGGAGCACCCGGACGAGTGCTATGACGCGATCGTCTTCCCGTTTGTCCTGACCCTGGTGGCCTCCCCGGAGGCGGCGCTCGACAACAGCTTGCGCATGCTCAGGCCGGGTGGCAGGATCATCATCGTCAGCCATTTCCGCTCCCTTCACCGCTGGGTGGCGGCCTTCGAGCAGGCGCTTGCGCCCATGATCGCGGGCGTCGGCTTGCGGCCAGACTTTCCCGTCTCACGGATAGAGGATTGGTGCGCGTTGCATCACCACTGCAGGCTCTTGCCGCCGGAAGGTCTTGGCGCGCTGAATGTCTATACGCTGCTTGAGATCGAGAAGCGCTCCGTCCTCGTCAGGTGACGCGCCCGACATGCCTCATGCCGCCTGCTCAGATCGTCTGGTTGTAGGCGCCCACCTCGGGGTTCTCGCGCAGCAGGCCGTCGACGATGCCGAACATCTCGCGCATTCTTGTCTCCGAGACGGGACTTTCCACCACCACCACGATTTCCGGCTTGTTGGACGAGGCGCGGACGAGGCCCCAGGTTCCGTCCGCCATCGTGCAGCGTATGCCATTGACGGTGTTGAGGTCGCGGATGGCGTGTCCGCCGACAGGGCTGCCGGATGCGTACATCGCGGTGATGCGCGCCACAACCTTGTCGACCACGCCGTACTTGGTCTCATCTGCACATGTGGCCGACATGGTGGGTGAGCCCCAGGTCTTGGGCAGCGCGCGGCAAAGATCAGCCATGCTGCTGGCCGGGTTCCGGTCCAGCATCTCGATGACAGCGATGGCTGTGAGCAGCCCGTCGTCATAACCCCGTCCGAGCGGCGCGTTGAAGAAGAAATGCCCGGACTTCTCGAACCCGGCCAGAGCGCCAAGCTCCGTCACGCGGCGCTTGATGTAGGAATGGCCGGTCTTCCAGTAATCGGTGGTGACGCCGAGGTGCTGCAGGACCGGATCGGTCGCGTACAGCCCTGTCGATTTGACATCCACCACAAAGGTCGCGCCGGGGTGGACGCGGCCAAGATCCCGCGCCAGCATCACGCCGATCTTGTCCGCGAAAATCTCCTCGCCCTCGTTGTCCACCACCCCGCAGCGGTCGCCATCGCCGTCAAAGCCAAGACCGACAACGGCGCCGGTTTCGCACACGGCATGGGCCATGGCGTGCAGCATCTTGAGATCTTCGGGGTTGGGGTTGTAGCGCGGAAAGGTGTGGTCGAGTTCGACATCGAGCGGCACGACCTCGACCCCTAGCCGCTCCAGCATCTGCGGCGCGAAAGCTCCCGCCGTGCCATTGCCGCAGGCCGCCACGACCTTGAGCTTGCGGGTGATGGTGCGGCCCTCGAGCATGTCGGCGAGATAGCGCTCGCCGAAATCCGCCACGAATTCGTAAGCCCCGCCACTGCGCATCACCGATGCGCCGCCCAGCACGATGTCACGCAACGCGCCCATCTCTTCGGGCCCGAATGTCATCGGGCGGTTCGCCCCCATCTTCACCCCGGTCCAGCCATTGTCGTTGTGAGACGCGGTGACCATGGCCACGCAGGCGCAATCAAGCGCGAATTGCCCGAAATACGCCATGGGCGAGAGCGCAAGGCCGATGTCCCTGACGCGCATGCCCGCTGCCATCAGGCCAGCGATCAGCGCATACTTGATCGAGGCGGAATAGCCGCGAAAATCATGCCCGACGACGATGTCGGGCTTGACGCCCATCTGGTGAACCAGTGTGCCGAGGCCAAGCCCCAGCGCCTGCACGCCCATCAGGTTGATCTCTTTTTCAAACAGCCAGCGGGCATCGTACTCGCGAAACCCGGTCGGCTTCACCATTGGCTGCGATTCGTAGGCTGCCGTGTTGGGAAACAGTTTTGGCACGGGGACAGGGAACATCGGTGTCCGCTCCTTGAGCATGGAATGGCGGTTGTCGCAGGCAATCATCGAAAACCTGCGATCATGGAAAACCCGTGATCTGGAACAGACATGTAGCCGGAAACGGTTAAGGTTTGCAGGTTGCGGCATCTGCGTTTGCAGCGCATATCAAGCCCTTCGCCCGGCCACCCTGTCTGCCTCCGCAGCGGCCACGAATATGTGGTAGAAGGTGCTGGCAGGGAGGCGCTGGCTGATCAACTGCCCCCGGCCATCGAACTGGTCGAGCCAGGCCCCGCGCGGTGCCGGCATCACATAATCTGTGAAAAGGCGCGACAGCACTCGCGCGGCCTGCCGTTCTGCACCGGGAATGCCAGCTTCGGCTTGCGCAAGCTCAGCCTTTGCAAGTTCGGTCTGTGGCCACATGCGCCGTGTGCGCTTCAGGGGACGTCCGTCACGGTCCGCTTCGTCGATCAGGAAGCAGGTTGCTGCGTCTGCGCTGGCTGCTGCGTTGGCCAGGAGCCTGGCGCACAGCGTGTCGATGTCGTTGCCCGGCAAGGACAGCGGCGTCATCGCAGCGCGCTTGCGCAGCAGCCACACCCACTCCGCCATGTGCCCCGGCTCGGTGATGGCACCGGCGGCGCCAGCGGCAAGGCTGAAATCCGCCTCGAAAAACTCAGCCAGCAGCCCGCTGCGCACATCAAGGCAATGGCTGAGAACCACGCCAAGCAGCCTGTCGGCACGCTCCAGCCCATCGGCCCTCACGCCGGTCTCGGTGAGCGCCAGCATGGCCTCGAACATGTGCATGTGCGGATTCTGACGCCGTG
>JANMHN010000006.1:0-8200 GCA_031375185.1 Allobosea sp.
GGGAGCTTGCCTTGTTGTGTGGAGTCTGGGTGGCGGTTACGGCGTTGGTGTCATTTCGCAAGGTTCTGTTCGGCGTGAGCATCGCGGCCCTGCTGGCTGCCATACCGCAGGAACATGCGCTGGCGCAGACCGCGCCTGCCATCCTCAAGGGTGCCGAGGAGCGCAACCACGGGCGACTTCAGTTCACCTTGCCGACGGCACAGAAAGTCACGGCGCGTGTCTCCAATGGCGTGCTGGTCGTCAGCTTCAGCGAACCCGTGAACCTGGCCGCCGACCGGATCACCCGCGAGATGCCGGGCTACCTGTCCGTGGCGCGGGTGGACCCTGATGGCAGGGGCGTCCGGTTCGCACTCACGAAGCCTTACACCGTCAACGTGCTGGAAGCTGGCGAGAAGGTGTTTGTCGATCTCATCCCCGAAAACTGGAGCGGCATGCTGCCCGGTCTGCCTGCCGAGATCGTGGAAGATCTGTCGAGGCGGGTGCGCGCCGCCGAGGCTGTGGCCCGCACGGTGCAGCGTGCGCGTGAGCAATCGGAAGTGCGCGAGGTCGAGGTGCGCGCCTCGGTCCTGCCGACATTGTCGCGACTGGTGTTCGACATTCCCGCCTTCGTCAATGTCGATCACAAGATCGACGCGGGCACGATCGATGTCACCATGCACGCCCCGCTCAGGATCGAGGCTTCAAGGCTGCGCTCGGTGCTGCCTGACGGCGTCAAGCTCGACAGGCTGGAAGCCGCCGACGGCGTATTGAAATTCAAGCTCGCCATTCCTGCGCGCTTTGCCATCAAGGGTTTCCGCGAGGATGACGGCTTCATCGTCGACATGGTCGACACCCAGCGGCCAGCCGTCTCGCCGGAAGCGCCTGCGCCGGTTGTGAGGGAAGCGGCAGCGTCTCCTTCATCAGCCCCGCCTGCGGCGAAACCTGTCATGCCGGCTGCTAGGCCACAAGCTGAACCCATAAAGATTGCCGAAGCCGCTCAGGCTGCCATGGCACCTGCCGTGCCACAGGCGGTGAAGATCAGCGCCATGGCCCAGGATGACGGGGCGCGCGTCGATTTCATCTTCCCGCGCCGCACGGCTGCCGCAGCATTCCAGGACCGCGGCGATGTGGTCCTTGTGTTCGACACCATTGACACCATCGATGCGGCAGACGTCCTGACGGGGGCATCGGCCCATGTCGCAGGTGCCAGCGCCAGCAAGGACGGCAAGGCAACGATCCTTCGCCTGCAGATGAAACAGCCCGGTCTTGTCAGGCTCGGGGCCGACGGACTGCGCTGGTCCCTCACCACCGGCGACAAGGGCGTGCAGGCCATCGAACCCTTGACCGCGCGCAGGACCAGTGACGAGCGCGGGCAGACGGTGCTGATGTTGCCGCTGGCCCAGGTGTCCGGCATTCACTGGATCACGGCTGAAGGAGGGCTCAGCCATGCTGTCGCCACCGCCTTCGGGCCGGGCTCGGCGGTGCCGAAGCCGCAGCGCTTTGTCGAGTTCCAGCTCGAGCAGACCATGCAGGGCGTCGCGGTTCTGGCTTTGGCGGATGATGTGACAGTGAGGGCAGGTGTCGGTGAGGTGCTGATTTCGCGCGGTGCGGGACTTTCCCTTTCATCCGTCGCGGAGAAACCCGTTGCTGCAATCGAATCGCCTCAGGTCGAGCTTGTGCCCGACAAGGCGCAATGGACCGAATTCCGGCTTGGCAACATCCGCGAGCGGCTGAACGATCTGACCCGGCGCGCAGCTCAGGCCGCCAGATCCGAACGCACGGCGGCGCGGATGGCGCTGGCGACCTTCCAATTGGCCAATGGGCTTGATGCAGAGGCGCTAGGCCCGATCGCCAACGTGCTGCGTGAAGATCCGAACATGCGCAACGATCGCAAGGCCCACATGATGCGCGCCATGGCCCAGACCATGCTGCAGCGCCCGAAAGACGCGGAAATCACCCTGGCGGCGCCGTTCCTGAAAGACGACCCTGAAGCCGCTGTGTGGCGTGCGGTCAACGATTCCCGGCAAGGCAGCTTTCCGCGTGCTCTGGCGGGGTTCAGGCGTGGCAACGACATCATCGATGCCTATCCTGATCAATTGCAGGCCCTGATCAGGCAGGAGTTCGTGCGCGCGGCCATCGCCATGCGTGACCAGAGCCTTGCCGAACGCGAACTGGCCATTCTTGGGGCCTTGTCGCCCACATATCTGCAGCGCGACGAGGTCGAGCTTCTTCGGGCGCAACTTGATGACATCAGCGGGCGGCCGGAGGCCGCACTTGCCGGTTACCGTGCGCTGTTTGATTCCAGCCACAGGCCCGTCGCCGCACGGGCGCAACTCAAGGGCGTGCAGCTGGCTGACCGCGAGCAGGACAAGTCGATCACACCGGAAGAGGGACTGGCCCGGCTTGAAACCGTATCCTTCATCTGGCGCGGCGACGAGGTGGAGATCGAGGCCATCGGCGAACTTGGAGCGATCTATGCCGGCCAGCAGCGTTGGCGCGAGGCCTTCGGCGTCGCCCGCAAGGCCAATGGTTCATTTCCCGATCATCCCATCACGCGCAAGCTGCATGATGATACGGCACGCCAGTTCGAGGAGTTGTTCACCTCCGGCAAGGCTGACCAAATCCCGCGCATCGATGCGCTGGCCCTGGTCTATGATTTCAAGGACTTCCTGCCGATCGGGCGACGCGGCGACGAGATCATCCGCCGCCTCGCCGACCGGCTGGTCGAACTCGACCTGCTTGAACAGGCAGCGGAGCTTCTGCAGCACCAGATCGACAACCGGCTGACCGGGGCTGCCCGCGCAACGGTCGCCACGCGTCTGGCCATGATCCGTCTGATGAATGGAAAGCCTGCCGAAGCCCTGCGCGCGCTCTCATCGACGAGGCTTCCCGAACTGCCGCGCGATGTGAAGCGGGCGCGGCAACTGCTGGAGGCCAAGGGTCTGTCGGACCTTTCCCGCACCGACCTGGCTCTGGACATCCTGGCCAGCGAGCGGGGACCGGAGGTGGACCGGCTCAGGGCGGACATCCTGTGGACGGCGCGGCGCTGGCGAGAGGCGGGAGAAGCCCATGAGCGCATTCTCGGCGAAGCCTGGCGCGGGCCGGAGCCTCTTGACGAGCGCCAGAGGGCCGACACAATGCGTGCCGCCGTGGCCTATCTGATGGCGACCGAAGCTTTGTCCATCGACCGGCTCAGGGCCAAGTATGCTGCCCCGATGGCGCAGACCCCCGATGCCCGGACTTTTGCTTTCGTGACAGGTTCTGCCAGGGCCGCAACCGGGGACATCCGCGAACTGGCCCGCTCCGTCGCGAATGCCGACACGCTGATGGAGTTCATGTCAGAGTACCGCAAACGCTATCCGGATTATGCCTCAAGCCTGCGCAGCCGCCAGACAAAGCCGGATGACAAGCCCGCAGATGCGCCAGCACCGACGGCGGACGGCACACCGAAACAGGCTGAAAGTCCGGCCGCTGCTCCTGTTCCGGCAATGCCGGGGCGGCCGGGCTGACAGTGTTGCGCGCATAGCGTCGGCATGTGGTTATGCGAGCAACTTCCCGTGCCGAAACATGATCTGCATGGTCATGGCTTTTCTGCAATTTCCTTCAAATTGCGCAGGCCATCTTCGAAGTCACCACCCACCATTCTGTCCATGCCGATCACAACATCCATGATCTTCGTGATGAGCGATGCCGGTCCTTCCATCGCCCAGGTCACTTCCGAGCCGCCGTCCCTGGGCAGGACTGTGAAGATTCCTGTGTTCTGCGCCTCGAAGGGTTTCAGGAAATCCAGACGCATCACCACCTTTGAGGGAGCCGAGGATTCCACAATGGTCATGGCTCCCTTGCCGGTCTTGTTGCTGTCCCAAGCGTAGGATGCGCCGATACCAGCGGCAGCACCGGAGTGGACGCCTTTCTCCGGATCCTTTCGCTCATACGGGTTCCAGCGGTTGAAGCTGTGAAGGTCGTTGATCAGCGCGAACAGCTTGTCCGGCGGTGAGGCAATCAGCAAAGACCGCGCGACGCGGAAACTGTCGGGCCTCGTTGCGGCGTAGGCGACCAGCGCGCCGACTGAGATGACCATGACAATGGCGATCCATCCAATTGTTTTCAACATGGAACGGTTCCTTTCAAGCCTGTGCGGCGCGTTCAATAGCTGCAATGTCGATGCGCTTCATGCCCATCATCGCCTCGAAGACCCGTTTCGCGCGGGCTTTGTCCTGATCCGCGATCAGGCGCGTGAGCTGGACCGGAATGATCTGCCACGACAGGCCGAAACGGTCCTTCACCCAGCCGCATTGCTCGGCCTCCGGTGCCGCCGAGAGCGCGTTGGACAGCCGCTCCACTTCGGCCTGCGTCTCCACCGGTATCTGGAAGGACACCGCCTCGTTGAATGTGAAGTACGGACCACCGTTGAGGCCAAGGAACTGGCGGCCCATCAGCGTGAATTCAACGGTCAGGACATCGCCTTCCTTTCCTGACGGGTCATCCGCAGGTGCCTTGTGTACGGCGCTGATCCCGCTGTCTGGCAAAATCGACGCGTAAAAGCTGGCTGCCTCCTCGGCATTCCCGTCAAACCAAAGGCAGGGTGTGATCGTGTTCATGGATGAGCCCTCCACGCGTGCGGCGGGTTGCTTTGTGTCACCCTGATCGACCGTTATCTGCTGCGCCAGTTCATCAAGCTGGGACGCAGCGGCGTTCCAGCCGTCATGAAAGCCCATGGCCTCATGCCTGTCCTTGTCGTCGGCGCTCCAGTGACGCGCGCCCCATGTCATCGTGGTGCCGCCGCCTGGTGCATCCGACAAATTCACGAAGCCGGTCATGAAGGGCGTGCCCTGCTTGGGCATGAAGCCTTCCGTGAACGCGTCCGTGAAGATCAGCCGCTCCAGGGGCACAATCTCGAGGTAAATGCCGTTATTGTCATGCCTTTCGCCCTCCGGCCCTTCGAAGACCGTGTTCACACGTCCGCCAGGGCGAAGGTCAATGTCGGCCTCGGTCACGCGCCACGGTTTGGGGCAATACCATTGCTTCAGCAGTTCGGCTTCGGTCCAGCAACGCCAGACGGTAGTGCGTGGCGCATTGATGTGGCGTGTGAGGCTGAGTTCGTTGACGACAACTGAGGTCATGGGTTTGCTCCTTTCAAGCCTTGCCATCGTGCAAAAGCGAAAAGCCCCCGTAGATCATGCGCTTGCCGTCGAAGGGCATTGGATTGACGTCCGACGCCATGCGGGGGTCCGCCATGACCTTCGCCATGCCTGCATCACGGGCGGCTTTCGAGGGCCATTCGATCCAGCCGAACGCCACCGTCTCCTCGGTTTCGGCCTTCACCGCCATGTGAAAATCAGTGAGCTTGCCATGGGGAACATCATCGGCCCAGCCATCGACGATCCGCAGTGCGCCGTGCTCGATGAAGACCACAGCGCAACGCTGGCAATGAGCCACATAGGCTTCCTTTGCAGCGGTCGGAACGGCAGCCACGAAGCCGTCGACATAGGTGGGCGCATGGGTTGGTGTCATGACTGTTCCTTTTTTGCGGTTTGAGGCCTCCCGAACAAAAGGCCGACATAGCGTTTGAGATGATCGATGCTGTCTGCGGCGATGTCGGGGCCGCCCTTCGCCTTGGCCAGGATGAACGCTCCTTGCAGCACGGCCTGCGTGTGCAGCGCGAGGCTCTTCGCAGTCCAGTCCGCAGCAATGCCATGAACCTGCATCGCCTCGGAGATATCTGCTTCGATCTTCTGCGCATGGCCGCTGATTGAGGCGTCGCAAGCGTTGCGGATGGCAGGGCTCGACTGATGCACCTCCTGCACCATGGTACCCACCAGACAGGTGAACTCCGGCAGCGTGCCGCGGAGGATGTCGCGGCGAAAATCGAGATAGCCCAGCACGCGCTCCAGGGGATCGGAATGCCGGTGATAGGGAGCGGTCTCAAAGAAACTGCCCGTCATTGCGGACCAGTGATGCGCAGCGGCGACACCCAGCACCTCCTTGCTCTCGAAATGATGGAAGAACGCGCCTTTGGTGACGCCCGCCGCCGCGCAGAGGTCGTCGACTGTCGTGGCCGAATAACCCTTGCTCCGGATCAGGCCGAGCGCTGCACCCAGTATCTTCTCGCGTGCTGTGCCGTTGCGTCCCATGCGGAATACCCGTGTGTTGATCGCATACATCAATACCAACTGGTTGGTATGTAGTCAATGCGCAATTCACGCCTTCATCGCATGTCAGCGCCAGATGGGCAGCGCGCCGTCAGCTTCCGTAGCTTTTCACCAGTGATCCGGCGACCAGTCCCCAGCCGTCGACGAGTACGAAGAAGATCAGCTTGAATGGCAGCGCGATGATGACAGGCGGCAGCATCATCATGCCAACCGACATGAGGATCGACGCCACAACCAGGTCGATGATCAGGAAGGGCACGAACAGCAGAAAGCCGATTTCGAAGGCGCGCCTCAGTTCCGAAATCATGAACGCCGGCACGAGCACCTGCAGGCTGACCTCCTCCGGCGTTGGCGGCAGAGGCTCTTTCGACAGTTCGATGAACAGAGCCAGATCCTTTTCGCGGACATGCTTGAGCATGAACGTGCGGAATGGCTGCACGCCGCGCTCGAAGGCCTGCTGAGGCGTGATCTGGTTGGCCAGAAGCGGGACCGCCGCGACCTGGTAAGCCTCGCGGAAGGTCGGCGCCATGATGAAGAAGGTGAGAAACAGGGCAAGACCTGTGATCACGGCATTGGGCGGGGCTGTCTGCGTGCCGAGCGCCGAGCGCAGCAGGGACAGCACGACCACGATCCGCGTGAATGATGTCACCATGATCAGGATGGAGGGTGCCAGCGACAGCACCGTTATCAGGGCGATCAGTTGCAGCGCACGCTCGGTGACCCCGCCGCCCGCGCCAAAATCGAGTGTCATGGTCTGCGCCACCGCAGGTGCCGACAGGGCGATGGCCACGAGCCAGCCGGCCGCGAGCACGCTCCATGCCAGAGCACGGCAACGTTTGCCCCGCACAGGAGACGGCTTCACGTTTTCAGGGGGGATGGTCTGCGCCTGCAATCCGACTCACCTTGCAAGAACACAGGGTAGTCGTGTTTGCGTGCAGGTGGAATGCGCTGCGAGGTGGTTGCCAGCCAAAGCGGCTGACGTGAACGGCTCACGGGCATCTGTCTTCAGAGTTTCGGAGGCACACTCCGGTTCAGGAGACGTGCGAATTCTGCTTCGATGGCATCGACCGAAAATGGATCGGATCCGGATGAATCCTGATTTGGCTTTGCGATAGCGGCGGGCTGATCCGGCGCTGGAGGCGGCTTGCTCACAGCCTGTTGATGGGCTGGCGGGCTGACGGGCTCCGGCACTTCTGGTTTGCCCATGGGTGCGGTGGGTGCCTTCGACGCAGTTTCGGTCAGGAGCGCAGGCTTGGCCGGTTCCACCCTAGACAAGGCCATTTCCGGCAGGTCCAGCGAGAGTGCCGCTGCCAGTTCGCGTTCGAAATCCAGCGGAACGCTGTCGTCAGGGCTGTCGTCACGGCTTTCCGGAGCCATGTCTGACGTATCTGGTTCGCGCAGGTCTGGTTCGTGCAGGTCTGGTTCGTGCAGGTCTGGTTCCGGTAGGTCGTGTCCAGGCCGGCCTGGTCCGGTTGCTTCAGGGATTGTCCCTTGCAGATCAGCGGTTTCTGCAGGTCTTGTCTTCGCTTCCCCTGCTTTTGCCAGAACAGCCACATCGGCCTCGCGTTCGGGCTGTTTGTCCTGTGGTGAAGGCAGGACTGCTTCGCTTGCCACCCTGGTTTCAATCGAGGAGGCGGCAACTGCCGCACTTGTTGCAGCAGATGCAGGCGATACAGACGCAGGAGCCTTGACGCCGCTGAAGGGCCGCTTCAGCGCCTCTTCAAGCTGGCGCGTCATGTCATCGAGTTCGTTGGCTGTCGCCTTTGCGGCAGGAGGCGGAGTGATCGGTTCGATGATGGGTTTGGCCGGCGGCGCATACGCTGGCGGAGGCGAAACGGGGAAACGCGGCTCGATCGCTGCCGCAGCCTGGACAGGAGGTTGACCAGGTGTCTTTGGTGGGGAAGGCGGCTGGGGTGAGGAAGGTGGCTGGGGCGGGGAAGCTGGCTGCGGCGCAGCGTCTGGCGCGGCAGAGGCTGTCTTCGACATGGCTGCCAGCCCGGCAAAAGCCGCACCTGCGGCGACTGCTCCGGCCACAGCCGTGCCTGCGGGGGGTGCCGAGGTCGGCGGTG
>JANMHN010000016.1:0-12913 GCA_031375185.1 Allobosea sp.
CATCAGCGCCTGGGCACAGTCCTCGCCATCCAGCTGGCCGGTCCTGCCTGAAACCTTCGAGAGCACAGGCGGCGGCGGCTGGATGATCACCGAATACCGTCCGGTCGTGGATGGCGGCATCTGCAAGACCGATTTTGTCACCGTCTCACCGGACGGCAAGGACAAATACCCTGCAACGGTCGCATGGACCGCGATCCCCCGCGATGGCGGCATCTTCTGCGCGGAAGGCAAATGGCGCACGAATGATGGCAGCGGAAGCGGCACCACGCCGCTTGAGGTGTTCATCAAGGATGGCGTGGTGAGGCGGGTGCAGTAAAACGCATCTTGCAATTCGGTTTTCGTGAAATCGGATCATTAAATCATTGCAGCTTCCCAAAGGTCATGTAAGTTTCCGGTTTTCCGGTCACTTTGACCTGCAGGAGAGAGCGCAATGTCCGACCCAACCTCCGGTCCCGCCGATGCGTTCGGCGGACTATTCGTCCTGGCGTTTGAATTGCTGGATGCTGAGGTGGGACGGGCACCCGAACGCGTTGTCGATGTCTTCAAAAACCCCAAGCTGATCAGCGCCGCACAGACGGCGATGCTGAAATTCGCCAAGGGACGCGATCCCGGCGCGAGCACGATGGTCACGCCCGAGGAATTCGCCAAATTGCGCGACTCCGTCATTGATGGCGTCAAGACCGCAGCCACGGACGAGTATCTCAAGCAGATCAAGGCCTCGAGCAAGTTCAAGGCCCTCGAAGGGCAACTCGACAGTTTCGAAAAGGCCTTCAATTCCTCCGCGCTTGGCGTCTGGATCGACGAGAACGAGGGCTATCTTTATGTCGTCGGTGCGGCTCTCGCCCTTGGGGCTGGCGTTGCGATGTATGTTACCAAGCCCAGCGGGCCGGTGATGGAACTCGCGACAAAGGAGCTGGCGAAGCAGAAATTCAAGATCGTCAAGGTCGGCTCCCTTCAGCTTGGCGTGAGCGGCATCCAGTTCGAGCCCAAGTCGGACACATATGGCGGCAAATTGACCGGTTCGATCAACTGGCAGAAGCTCAAGATCGACCTTGCCTTCCAGTTGGTGGCGAAGGGGCCGACCGTCTCAGAGGTCGGCGGGGACGTTGCCGTCAAATACGGGTCGATCGACCTGAGCGGCATGATCAAGAAAGACGCCGCCAAACCGACGGTCGATGTCATGCTCAGGCTCAATGTCACAGCCGACAAGTTCAGCATTGGCGTGGGCGGCCAGATGAAGGACGGTGTGTTCGGTGCCAATGCAGGAGCGTCATACAAGGTGACCGAAAGCATCAAGATCACGGCGGATTACAACAACCGCCAGCGCAAGGACATGAATGACGTTCAGGAAAATGTCTTCATCATAGGCATTGGCGGGCGTTTCCCGTGATGCCCAGCTGAAGGGGCCTGTCAGGTGTCCTGCTCAGGCATGTCCCGCCTTGGGCGGGAACAATGCGCACATTTCCGGGTTTTCCTGTCAATTCCATCAACACACAGGAGAACCAGATGTCAGCATATGAGACAATCCACGACAGTGCGCAGAGCCAGGGCACCAGCTATGGTTCTGGGCGCAACCCGGTCAAAAACCTCAGCAACGGCTACATGAGGATGCTCGACACGACGGTCGTGATCGCGGTCGTCGTGATGTTCCTCGGACCGCTGCTCACCGCTGCGTTCGGCCCGATCAACTGAACCTTTGATGGCCTGCGGCAGGGCGCGGCAGGCCATCTTCGAGACCCTCAGCCGTAGATCGGGAACCGCCTGCATAGGTCGGTGGCGCGCTGCTTCACGTTTTGCTCGACTGCGCCATTGCCAGCCTCGCCGTTGGCAGCCAATCCGTCCAGCACCTCGGCGATCAGTTCGCCGACCTTCTGGAATTCCACCACGCCGAACCCGCGCGAGGTCGCGGCGGGCGTGCCAAGCCGGACGCCCGAGGTGATGGTGGGCTTTTCGGTGTCAAACGGCACGCCATTCTTGTTGCATGTGATGTGGGCGCGGCCCAGCGCCGCTTCCGCAATCTTGCCGTTGAGTTTCTTGCCGCGCAGATCGACCAGCATGAGGTGGTTGTCGGTGCCGCCGGTGGTCAGATCAAAGCCTTTTGTCTTCAGCGTTTCGGCCAATGCCTTCGCATTCTCGACCACTGCGCGGGCATAGATCTTGAACTCTGGCTGAAGCGCCTCGTGGAAGGCGACCGCTTTGGCTGCGATCACGTGCATCAGCGGGCCGCCTTGCAGGCCGGGGAAGATGGCCGAGTTGAACTTCTTGGCCAGCGCCTCGTCATTGGTCAAAATCATGCCGCCACGTGGGCCGCGCAGGGTCTTGTGGGTGGTCGTGGTGGCCACATGCGCATGGGGAAACGGCGAAGGGTGCGAACCGCCCGCAACCAGACCGGCGAAATGCGCCATGTCGACGAGGAAGACAGCGCCGACCTTGTCGGCAATCTCGCGGAACTTCGCAAAATCCCAATGACGCGGATAGGCCGACCCGCCGGCCACGATCACCTTCGGCCTGCTCTCGATGGCGAGACGCTCGACTGCATCATAATCGATCCGCTGGTCAACGACACAGACGCCATAATGCACGGGCTTGAACCATTTGCCGCTCATGTTCGGCGGCGCGCCATGGGTCAGATGCCCGCCTGCAGCCAGATCAAGCCCCATGAAGGTGTCGCCAGGCTGCATCAGCGCGAGGAACACGGCCTGGTTGGCCTGGCTGCCCGAATTGGGCTGCACATTGGCGAAGCCGCAATCGAACAGGCGGCAGGCGCGCTCGATGGCCAGCTTCTCGGCCATGTCGACATACTGGCAGCCGCCATAATAGCGCCGACCCGGATAGCCTTCCGCATATTTGTTGGTCATGACCGAACCCTGCGCTTCGAGCACGGCGCGGGAGACGATGTTCTCGGAGGCAATCAGCTCGATTTCATCACGCTGGCGGCCAAGTTCCAGATCAATGGCGCGGGCCAGCTCCGGATCCTGCGCGGAAAGTGGCGCGGAAAAGAAGGAGTTGGACAGATGCCCGGCTGTTGCCAGTGAACTGGAAGTGTCGGGGTTCATGTCGAAGTCTCCATTCGGGCGATTGCAGTAGGTGGCACCATCGGCGTTCTTTATAGCGAACGGTCTCTAGCATGCAGTGCAACATGGTGTCACGGGCGAAGCGCAACCGTCTCGCCCGGCGATTGACAATCTGTGGACATGCTGCGGATAGTCAGGTGACGCAACGTTGGGACATGGCGCGATGGCGATAACCGAACGCGACAGGATCGAACTGGAACAGGTGCTGCGAAGCGTCGAGTCCAGCCTCACCGTCACCGCAGCCCAGATCATCCACGACACCCCCGTGCGCGAGGCTTACATTCGTCAGGTCAAGGCCGGGATTGCCGATATCCGATCCCGCTTTGCGCAAGGCCGCATCCTCAATGTGGAATTGGCCGCGCGAGAGGCGCACCAATTTCGCAACTTCACATTGGAGGCGCTGAGGGCGCGCACCTCGCCTCTCGGACAGACAATCGCCCGTGCGTTGAAGGAGCAGGGACCGAACTTCAACACGATTGTCGCGCGCAACACCCAGCGGCTTTTCGGAGCCGATGCCCAGTTCGACCGCCTCACGGAAGCGCAGAAGGGGCAGGTCTATGCGCGGATCGTCGAGCGCGCCGGCATCGCGAACGCGGAGGTGAGCCACATGCTGCAGCGCCTGCGTCCGGTTGCGCGCGGTGCTTTCATCATCGGCCTCAGCTATTCAGTCTACACCATTGCCACATCCGACGATCCGGGCCGGGCTGCGGCACGGGAAGGCGCAAGCCTCGGTGCCTCGTTTCTCGGCGGCCTCGCTGGTGGTGCCGCCGGAGGCGCGACAGCCGGCCTTTTCTGTGGCCCCGGCGCACCGGCCTGCGTGGCGGCCTTCGGTTTCGTGGGTGCGATCATCGGTGGGGGTCTGGCCGCATTCGGGGTCGAGATCACGATGGGCCGCTGAGCATGTTGACGCGCCGAACCGACGTGACGCTGGGAGCACCGTTGCAAGGCATGGATGATCTGCTGATCTCACCTGTCCTGATCGACGGCAAGCCGACGGGTCTGACGGTCCACGGGATCGATCTCGGACCCGTCTTCGCAACGCGGCATGGCACGCTCCTGTTTGTCGAGTATGGTGATGACTGGGAGCAGTCGCTCACCATCACGCTCGCAGATGCCAAGATGAGGGTGCTCGACAGCGCGACACTCGGTGCGTCAGGCAGCACGGGGCATCTGCGGGACGTCAACGACATCGGGCCGAATCAGATAGGTTTCAGGTTCTTCGGCGATCGTCGCTGGCTCCTGACGCTCCATGCCAAGCCGCGCCTCGTCGTGCCGGTCGCCGCCATCGGGATTGGCATCCAGCGACCGTTCCAGTGGCGACGCTGGTTCAAGGTGGGCCCAGCGTGAAACAGGCGAAATCCCTCAGCCGAATGGATTGAACCGTGTCACGCCGCGGAACATGTTGCGCAGGAAGCTCTGCTCTTCGCCGCCGGTCGGCGTCGTGCGGGTGATGAAGTCGAAGATCACGCCGTCCTTGATGCCCCAGTTGGCGATGCGCTCGACCTTGAAGCCCTTGTTGAAATAAACCGCGATCACATTCTGGTCGACGACCTGGAGGTTCTGGAACTGGAACATCCTCGCGGTCTTCTGGCTGACATAATAAAATGTCCTGTTGCCGACCGTGGATGTGGTCGACGGCGTGCCGAGGGTCTGGAGAACGGTCTGCACATCAACGCCCGGCTTGATCTTGGCGATCGCTTCCTGATCCATCACAAAGCCGCGGTTGACCTCTTCATTGAGGCCCGCCGAGGTGGGCAGGGTGAAACCGAAATTGTCGCCGCCGCCCGAGCCGCATCCGGCAAGGGCAACTGACGACAGGGCGCTGAGAAGGAAGAAACGACGCGAACGGGCCAAGGTGGGCATGCAGGTAATCCGGTCCATCCAGTTGAGCGGCGGCGCAAGTGTCACCTTGCCGGGCTGATGACAAATGGCGTAACGCCACGTTCAGGCATTTGCAAGGCAGTCAGCAAGGTTCCATATCCGATATGATGTTTGGATTGTTCCGCAAGGATCCCCGCCGCGCCGTCATCATGGCGCTATACACCCGCGTTGCCGATGCGTCGCGGGCACCATTCCTTTATGTGGACGCCGCGATCCCCGACACGGTCGAGGGCAGGCTCGAATCACTCACGGTCCATGCGCTGCTGGTGATGCGCAGGCTGAAGGCCTTGCCGGAGCCCGGCCCCGAGGTCGCGCAGGAATATGTGGATGTGCTGTTTACCCATGTCGATCACGGCCTGCGGGAACTTGGCGTGGGCGACGTCGTCGTGCCCAAGCGCATGAAAAAGATCGCGCAGAACTTTTATGGCCGGGTCGAGGCCTATGCCGAGGCGATGGACAAGGGCGATCCAGCAGGACTTGCCGAGGCACTGGCGCGCAACATACCGGGAGTTGAAAGTGCAAGGCTTGCTGCCTACGTGATGACAGGTGAACAATATCTTGGCATCATGTCCCTTGATGATGTGCTGAACCGCCCTGATCTTTTCCCAGCATCCCTTGATGCGCCAAATTGAACGCGTGTGGCCATGACCCAACCCGCTCCCATTCCGCTGACACGGCCACAGCCTGTCGATGCCATTGCGCCTTCTGGCGTGACCTGCGTGGTCGAAGCGACCGAGGCGGAGCGCTTGGCCCTTGCCAGGTTCATCGAGATCCTGGCCGTGCATGAACTGTCAGCCAATTTGCGGGCGGAACGCGAAGGCGCGCGGGTGCGCGTGACGGGCACGGTCAAGGCCCGCGTCAGCCAGGCCTGCGTCGTGACACTCGAGCCGGTGGACGAGGTGATCGATGAAGAGATCGAGCAGGTGTTTGCGCCGAAGG
The DNA here is from genome assembly GCA_031375185.1 of Allobosea sp. GTDB lineage: Bacteria > Pseudomonadota > Alphaproteobacteria > Rhizobiales > Beijerinckiaceae > Allobosea. The sequence goes on from JANMHN010000016.1 coordinate 5,895, forward strand.
AAGAGGCCGATGCGGCCTACGTGGCAGCAGGCCTGCCCGATGATGATGACATCGACACGATGGACCCCGCAGATATCGACTTTTCCGGCATTGACCTCGCCGCGCTTGATGATCCCGATGCCTTGCCAGATGCCATTATCGACGGGCAGATCGATTTCGGTCTCGTGATCTATGAGGCCTTGGTGGTCGCACTCGATCCATACCCGCGCAAGCAGGATGCTGCATTCGAGCCGGAGGCTGAACCAGAAGGGTTCGGCTCGCCCTTTGCCGCCCTCTCCGCTCTCAAGAACAGGAATTGAGGCAACTGACAACGCCGGGCCTGCTGCACAGATATTGCGCTGCCCTGCCTTGCGGTTCAGCGCGCGCGCGGTATTGTCCCGCTCGGCATCTGCCGGATCATCCTGATGTCTTTGGCCAGACCGTTCATGCGGCTGGATGATCGGCACAGCAGAATTGACACGCAACGAACTGACAAGAACGAACTGACAAGACAGGTTCCGGCATGGCCACGCACGTCACCATCTCGCTGGATGCCATGGGCGGCGACCACGGTCCTTCCATCGTCATTCCCGGTGCGGCCATCGCGCTGGAACGCAGGCCGGACACACGTTTTGTCATGTATGGCGACCAGAAGCTGGTGGTTCCGCTGCTGGACCTGCACCCGAAGCTCAAGGGCGTCACCACCTTCCACCACACGGACGTCTCCGTGAAGATGGACGACAAGCCAAGCCAGGCGCTCCGTTCGGGCCGCTACAAGTCATCGATGTGGCAGGCCATCGCAGCCTGCAAGACCGGCGAGGCACATGTCACGGTGTCCGCCGGCAACACCGGCGCACTGATGGCCATGTCGAAATTCTGCCTGAAATCCATGGCCCGGATCGAAAGGCCCGCCATCGCCGCGATCTGGCCGACCGTGCGCGGCGAAAGCGTCGTGCTCGATGTCGGCGCCACGATCGGGGCCGACGCGGCGCATCTGTTCGATCTGGCGATCATGGGGGCGGCCATGGCCCGCATCGTCTTCGACATCGACCGGCCGACGGTGGGCCTGCTCAATGTGGGCGTCGAGGAAATCAAAGGTGTTGAAGCCGTCAAGGATGCCGGCCGGATGTTGCGCGAGGCCAACCTGCCCAATCTTGACTACCGCGGCTTCGTCGAGGGTGACGACCTTGGCAAGGGCACGGTCGATGTCGTCGTGACGGAAGGTTTCACCGGCAATATCGCGCTCAAAACCGCCGAGGGCACGGCCAAGCAGATCGCCGAATACCTGCGCGCCTCCATGAGCCGGTCGCTGATGTCGAAGCTCGGCTATCTGCTTGCCAAGGGTGCCTTTGCCGCTCTCAAGGAAAAGATGGACCCGCGCAAGGTCAATGGCGGCGTGTTCCTCGGCCTTGACGGCGTCGTCATCAAGAGTCATGGCGGCACGGACGCCATCGGGTTCGCCAGTGCTGTCGAACTCGGTTACGAGATGGCGCGTTACGATCTTCTGGCAAAAGTGCGGGAGATGATCGACGCCTGCCCGGCTCCGGACATGCCTGTGGCAAGTCCGGTCACGGCAGACTGAGGCCATCACCGTTGCTCGGAAACCAAGGACGATGGATCACGTGTCGCGATTGAGATCTGTTGTCCGCGGCTGCGGCATTGCGCTGCCGGCGCGCATCATGGGCAATGACGAGTTGGCCGGCCTGGTCGACACGTCGGATGCGTGGATCCGCCAGCGCAGCGGCATCGAGCGCCGCCATATCGCGGATGCGTCCGAAACCACGTCGGTCCTTGGCACCGCTGCCGCACGCGAAGCGCTGCGCAATGCTGGCATGGATGCTGGCGACATCGACCTGATCATCTGTGCCACATCGACGCCCGATTACACCTTCCCTGCCACAGCCACCCAGATCCAGCATGCGCTGGACATGCACCATGGCGCGGCTTTTGATGTGCAGGCTGTGTGTTCAGGCTTCGTCTTCGCGCTGACGACAGCCGACAAGTTCCTGGCCTCGGGTTCGACCCGTGCGGCACTGGTAATCGGAGCCGAGACATTCTCGCGCATCCTCGACTGGACCGACCGCAGCACCTGCGTGCTGTTTGGCGATGGCGCTGCCGCCGTGGTGCTCACGGCCGAAGCCGGTGCTGGCACAAACGCGGACCGCGGCATCCTGCACACCCATATCCGCTCCGAAGGCAAGCATCGCGACAAGCTCTATGTCGATGGCGGGGCAGGCTCGAACGGCCAGGTCGGACACCTGCGCATGGAGGGCCGCGAGGTCTTCAAGCATGCCGTCGTCAATCTTGCCGACACGGTGGAAGCGACACTGGCTGCAACCGGCTTCACCGCTGCCGACATCGACTGGTTCGTGCCGCACCAGGCCAACAAGCGCATCATCGATGCCACCGCCCACAAGCTTGGTGTGCCCGAAGCGCGGGTGGTGTACACCGTGCAGGATCATGGCAACACCTCAGCCGCATCGATCCCGCTGGCGCTGGCGACAGCGAGCGCGGACGGGCGCATCCAGCCAGGACAGCTTGTGCTGATCGAGGCCATGGGCGGCGGTTTCACCTGGGGCTCGGCGCTGATCCGTTGGTGAACCTGCGCACTGCAACTTGCCGCCAGAACCAAAAATGCAAGTCCATCAAAGGCATTGACCGCAACACCTCATCCACTTTAGTGTTTGATGGCATTGTGGATTCTGGTTATTGTCCTTCAGGCATCTGCCATGCACCAGCAAGAGGTCAGGTCCATGGCAGGCGAAACTATCACACGTGCTGACCTGAGCGAAGCGGTCTACCAGAAGATCGGCCTGTCGCGCACCGAATCCGCCGCCCTCGTCGAAACCGTGCTTGCGGAAATCAGCGACTGCATCCTGCGCGGCGAGAATGTGAAGCTGTCATCGTTCGGCTCGTTCATCGTCCGCAAGAAAGGTCCGCGTGTTGGCCGCAACCCGAAAACGGGTGTCGAGGTTCCCATCCATCCCAGGCTGGTGATGGTGTTCAAGCCGTCCAATGTGATGAAGGCGCGCGTCAATGGGGACGACACCGAGGGAATGGAAGACTGAAGGCGGAATAGAAGACCGAAGGCTCCGCCGCTCCGCTTCCAGATGAACTGGATGGGCAGGCGGGCGGATGATCCACAAGATATCCGAGCATCATTTTCTGTCACGAACACGGTACCCACTTTGATGCACGATGCTCAAGAGGCAAGAGCGCAGGAGGCCGAGGAGCAGGTGGTCGACAAGAGCCCGGATGCTTTCCGCACCATCAGCGAAGTTGCAGAGGATCTTGACCTGCCGCAACATGTGCTGCGCTTTTGGGAAACGCGTTTTCCGCAGATCAAGCCCTTGAAGCGCGGCGGAGGCAGGCGCTATTACCGCCCTGACGATGTGGCACTGATCATGGGCCTCAAGGCGCTGCTGTATGGGCAGGGCTACACTATCAAGGGCGTGCAGCGCATCCTCAGGGAGCAAGGTGCCCGTTCCGTGCAGGCTGTTGGCCGCGGTGGCACCCTTCCGGCATCCACACAGCCACCCCATGCTGATCTTGTGGCTGGACCCACCGCTGCGATGGCTGATCAGCAAGCCGCATCCGCTCCGCCCCAACGTGCCTCTGGCTCCTCCGGTCCCACACTCACTGCAGCCTCGGCAAGCACCGAGCACATCCTTCGGCTCGCACTTGTGGAGTTGCAGGCAGCACGCAACAATCTGGTGCGGGTGCTGGGCGGCGAAAAAGATGAATGACGCGTGACACCAAAGCCATGCTCTCCACATGCGGATGCCGGCTTTTTGCGAACGGCCAGTTCCCGATCCTGATCATCTGACGGAAGAACCCATATCCCATGCGCTGCCCCTATTGCGGATCGCTCGACACGCAGGTGAAGGATTCCCGCCCTTCCGATGATCATTCATCGATCAGGCGCAGGCGCGTGTGCAATGATTGCGGCGGCAGGTTCACCACCTTCGAGCGCGTGCAACTGCGGGAACTGATGGTGGTGAAACGCTCGGGCAAACGTTCGCCCTTCGAGCGCGAGAAGCTACAACGCTCGGTCGAGATCGCCTTGCGCAAGCGCCCGGTGGAGCCTGAACGCATCGAGCGCATGGTCAGCGGCATCGTGCGGCAGCTCGAAAGTTCCGGCGACAGCGACATTGCTTCGTCCACCATCGGCGCGCTGATCATGGCGGGCCTGAAAAACCTCGATGGCGTGGCCTATGTGCGCTTTGCCTCGGTCTACAAGGATTTCCGCGAAGCCAAGGATTTCGAGGACATTCTCGGTGAGCTTTCTGGAGATGAAGCCGAGGAACCGCCCCCGGCGCGCAGCGATGACGATTGAATGCCGATGATGGATTGGGGCCAACCCACTGACCCTGCGCTTGATCGCGCCTTCATGCAGCATGCGCTGGCCCTCAGCCGCCGCGGGCTCGGGCGGACCTGGCCGAACCCTTCGGTCGGGGCGGTGCTGGTGCGCGACATGGGCGGCGAACCCGTGATCGTCGGGCGCGGCGTGACCCAGGCCGGCGGGCGGCCCCATGGCGAAGCGGAGGCGTTGATGCAGGCCGGTGACGCGGCAGCAGGGGCCACGCTCTATGTGGCGCTGGAGCCGTGCTCCTACTCCTCTATGCGCGGCGGCATTCCGTGTGTCGAACGCACCTTGAAGGCGGGTGTGCGGCGCGTGGTGTCTGCCGTTGAGGATCCTAATCTGCGCATCGCCGGTCTTGGCCATGCGCTCCTGCGGACGGCAGGCGTCAAGGTCGATGTCGGCCTCCTGTCCAACGAGGCCGCGCGCATCCACTGCGGTCATTTCAGGCGGGTGCGTGAAGGGCTGCCCGCCGTCACCTTCAAGATCGCGCGCACGGCCGATGGCTTCGCAGGTGGCCCGTACCGCGCGCGCGTGGCGATTTCCTGTGACGAGGCGACACATTGGGTGCATCTGCAGCGCACGCATCATGATGCCATCATGCTGGGCGTTGACACCGTGCTGGCGGATGATCCAATGCTGAATGTGCGCCTGCCGGGCCTTGGGCACCGCTCGCCCGTGCGGGTCGTGCTCGACACGCGGCTGAGGATGCACACGGGCCTGAAACTGGTGGCGACCTGCGGTGACATTCCCACATGGGTGATCACCGCTGAAGATGCGCCCATCCAGCCGGAAAAAGCCCTTGCGCAGGCCGGTGTCGAGGTCATGCGCGTGGGGCGGGCCGCGGATGGCCATCTTGACCTGCGCGAGGCGCTGTCCCTGCTGGCGACACGCGGCATCACGCGTGTGTTTTCGGAAGGCGGGCCGACGGTGGGCGAGCAACTGGCCTTGCAGGGTCTCGCCGATGAGGTGATCGTCTCGACCTCGCCCAACCGGCTCGATGCTGACGGAATTGTCGCCGTGCGGCCCCTGCTTGCAGACTTGCTGGCAAAAGGAGAGCGCTTCCGGCTTGCGCGCACGCGGATGATCGGCCAGGACAGTTTCATGTTTTATGAGAAGGTGGATTGATGTTCACAGGCATCGTCACGGGTCTGGGCACCATCACCGAAACGTCCATGAGCGGGCCTTCGCTGAAGCGCATGGCCATTGCCAGCCCTTATGACGCTCCCGGCATCGAGATCGGTGCCTCCATCGCCTGTGCGGGCGTGTGCCTGACGGTCACGGCGCTGGAGCCGCGCACAGATGGCCAGCCGGGATGTGTTTTCCGGGTTGAAGCTGCGGCTGAGACGCTCAGCCGGACGCTCGTCGGCACATGGGGTCCGGGCACCGGCATCAACCTCGAGCGCTCGCTCAAGGTGGGGGACGAGTTGGGCGGACATCTGGTCACGGGCCATGTCGACGGGCTGGCCGAGATCGTGCGCCATGAACCGATCACGCCTGATCCGTCTGACATGTGGGGTGCGACCGCGCGCTTTCACCTGCGCGCGCCAAAGGCTCTCGCAGGTTTCATCGCTTCGAAAGGCTCGGTCTGCCTCGATGGCACATCCTTGACCGTCAACACCGTGGATGGCGACGTGTTTTCGGTGCTCCTGATCCCGCATTCGCTGGCTGTGACGACGTGGCGCGACCGAAAAACCGGCGACAGGCTTCATATCGAGGTCGACCTGATGGCACGTTATGCAGCAAGGCTTGCCGAGGCGCGCGCGCAGGGCTACTGACGCGTCTCAGTTCCTCAACCTCGAAAAGCAGTTCGCCATGGTGGGTGTTTCAAAACCCAGATCTGCCTCTATGCAAGCTCGTGCCGTGCCCATGCCCGGCGCACGCATCCTTGTGGTTGAAGCCCGGTTTTATGACGGGCTGGCCGATGCCCTGCTGGAAGGCGCCCTGGCAGCCATCGAGACAGCGGGTGCCGCCGCTGAAATCGTGACGGTGCCGGGCGCGCTGGAAATCCCCTCGACCATCGCCATTGCGCTGGACGGTGCCGAGGCACAGGGCACGCCTTTTGACGCCGCCGTGGCGCTGGGCTGCGTCATCCGCGGTGAAACGACCCATTACGAGATCGTATCGGTGGAAAGCTGCCGCGCCTTGATGGACCTGTCGATCCAGCGAAAATTCCCCATCGGAAACGGCATACTCACGGTCGAGAACGAGGCGCAGGCCTGGGCACGAGCGCGCAGATCGGACATGGACAAGGGTGGCGGCGCTGCCGAAGCCGCGCTTGCGGTTCTCCGGATCAAGCGCAGTTTCGGGCTTGCATCGTGAGCACCAAACAGGAAAGACGCATGGAGAAGCGCCGTGCGGCACGGCTTGCGGCCGTGCAGGCGCTCTACCAGATGGATGTGGCCGGCAAGGGCGTGATCGAGGCCATGGCCGAGTTCGAGACCTTCTGGATCGGCAAGGAAGTGGATGGCATCGCATTGCCGGAAGCTGAGGCCAACTTCTTCCGCGATGTGCTGGGCGGCGTGGTGCGCGAGCAGCGCCCGATCGACCGGGCTGTCGATGCCGCGCTGGCCGATGGCTGGCCATTGAAGCGGATCGAGACGGTGCTTCGCTCGATCCTGCGGGCGGGCACCTATGAGCTGATGTTCCGCAAGGATGTGCCGCCGAAAGCGGTGATCAA
>JANMHN010000263.1:0-9398 GCA_031375185.1 Allobosea sp.
AGCCTGAGTGTCAGCATGCGGGCCCTGTGGGACTGCTCGCCAAGCTGCGTCACGATCTGCTGCAGACGCTGGTTGCGCGTCAGCCCGACCAGCAGCGAATGGAAGCGCTGGTCGGCCGCCGCCCAGGCTTCCAGATCATCGACGGCAAGCGCCGCATCCATGTCCGACACCGCCTGCTGCAACTGCGCCAGTTCGGCAGCGCTGACTCCCCGCCGTGCAACCAGCTCCGCCGCCGTCGATTCAAGCGATGTCAGAACCTCGTAGATCTCACGCATGTCATCGGCGGACACCGGCAGGACACGCATGCCGTGGCGGGGCCTGATCTCGGCCACGCCATCCTGTTCGAGGCGAACCATCGCTTCGCGCACAGGCGTGCGGCTCATCCCCAGACGCAACGCCGCTTCCTGCTCCAGTAACTGGCTTCCGGCGGGAAGCTCGTTTGACAGGATCAGTGCCTTGAGCGCCCGGTAGGCCCGTTCCGCGTTCGAAACACGGCTAGGGTCGCCATCAGGCTCGGAGGGCGATGCGCCGTTGTTCGGCATCAGAGGCATAGACAGCTTCCTCGATGAGGATGTTGTTGAGATACGCGTGGGCGGTGTTTTCCACAGGCCCGCGCCCAAGTCGATGGTTCACCACATGCTGTTGCAACGCGTGGACGCAATCACCGCCGAAATCAATGTCCTGCCATGCGTAGGGCATGGCGCGGGCGTCGTTGCTGCCGTGCTGCCTGAAACTGAGGCTGCCATCGCCATCCAGCGCAAGCACGCCCTTTTCGCCTTCGATCAGCATGTCGCCCATGGTGAGACGGCGGTTCTGCGCCTTGTGATCGGACAGCCTGTTGCCATCGAACAGGCAGCGCGCGCCATTGGTCATGTCGAGGACGATGAGGCCCGCATCCTCGCCCGCGATGACCGGGTTGAGCTTTCGCAGCGCTGCAAACGTGGCCTCGGCTTCGCCGAAGAGGAAGCGGAACGTGTCGATCAGATGGATGGCCGTTTCGTGGACCAGCAGGCGCGGCATGGTCTGAAAGTAAGGCTGGCGGTCGAGATAGGCGCGCGGTCCCTGCCCATCGCCCGGACGCAGGCGGAACGTGGCCTGATAGACCTGGCCGAGGAGATTTTCATCGAGCAGGCGCTTGATCTCCCGGTGCCATGGCTGGAAGCGGAAGTTCTCGTGGACGATGACCTGGATTCCGGCCTCGTCTGCGATCCGGACAGCTTCTCTCGCCTCCGCGAGAGTTTGGCAAAATGGCTTCTGGCAGATGACATCGATCTTGCGGCTCGCCGCCAGCCTGATCGCATCAAGATGCGTCTCGGGCGGCGTGATGATGTCGAGCAGGTCAGGTTTCGCCCGCTCCAGCATCAGGTCAAGATCATCAGTGGCAAGCGGAATGCCGAATTCGCTGGCAAAGGCCTCAGCCGTGGCAAGAGTGCGGTTGCAGACACCGACCAGCGTGACCTCCCGAATGCGCGCCCAGGCCCGATACTGGAAGCGGCTGAAATATCCGGTTCCGGCAGCCGCGACGCGGATGGTCTGGCCAGTGGCTGATGCGCCGGTCATGTGGCGACCGGCTCCACAGTCTTCAGCGCCTCCAGCACACGGCGCGTGATCTCGGTCGTGCCGTCACGGCCGCCGATTTCAAATGGCTTCAAGCCGCCGGCGAAAACCATGTTGACGGCATTGCGGATCAGCCTTGCAGTGGCAATCGGTTGCGGACGATCATGCTTTTCGCCGAGCCATTCGAGCATCATGGCGGCAGACAGGAACATCGCCGTCGGGTTGGCCTTGTCATGACCCGCGATGTCTGGGGCCGTCCCGTGGCAGGGCTGGAAGACGGCGTGGGTGTCGCCGATGTCGGCAGACGGCGCAAATCCCATGCCGCCCATCAGCCCGGCGCCAAGGTCGGACAAGATGTCCCCGAACATGTTCTCGGTGACCAGGACATCGAGATCCCATGGCTTGCGGACCATGTAGAGCGCTGTTGCATCGATGTAGGCATGCTCGGCCCTGATGTCCTGAAACAGCTTCGCGCGCTCGTCGAAGACCTTGCGAAAGAAGGCGAAGCTCGCGAACACATTGGCCTTGTCGACGCAGGTGACGATGCCCTTGCCACCGGCGGCCTTGCGGGCCCGTGCGAGGCGGAAGGAGAAATCGAACAGACGCTCGCAGACACCGCGCGTGATCACCATCGTGTCGCGGGCCTCGCGGTCATCCACGACCACGCCTTTGCCGCGCGACGAGAACAGGCCTTCGGTCGATTCACGGATGACGACAAAATCCAGCGACCTGGCGCGTTCGTCGGCCAGAACCGGCACCATGTTCGGCAGTGTCTTGACAGGCCGCACTCCGGCATAAAGGCCGAACTCGATGCGCAAGTCGATCTGCGGAGCGATTTCGGTGCCGTCTGCATAGCGGATGTCAGGCCAACCCATGGCACCCAGCAGGATCGCATCGGCATCCCGCGCTGCTGCCAGCGAGGTCTTCGGCAGCGCGATGCCAGTATCGCGGTAGCAGATCGCCCCGGCTGGTTTCTCGTCCAGCAGCAGCTTGACTCCGCCGATCCGCGCGGTGGCGGCCTCGATCACCGCGATGCAGGCCCGTGTGACCTCGATCCCGATTCCATCCCCCGGCAGGACGCAGATGTTGAATGTGTCGTTCGCTCTCATGGTTCCCTCAAGGTGCGGCTGCACTGGTTGCGCCATGTTGCGCCAGCAGGCCCAGATCAAAATCGAAGTGGCGGGGCACGGCACCTGCGACAGATGCCTCGAAGAAAGGAATGCGCTCATCCAGCAGGCAGCCCAGACAGGCGGTTCGCAAGCCCGGCCCGCCGAAAGCGAGGCTGGACACGTTGCGCAGGACCTTGCTCTTCACGCCGTCGAGATGGGCGCGTCCCATGCTTGCGGACTGGAAGGCATCCTCGACGATGGCCAGATGCTCAGGCTCGGCATCTTCGAGGATGGTGGACATCGCGCCGTTGGCCGCAACCCTGATCACCCTGTTCGAGACGATGCTGGTGACCCAGGCGGCCCCTTCGCTGTCCAACACGACTCCGTCAGGGAAGGTGCCTGCGCCGAAGGTCGCCACCGTGGTGCGGTTGCTCAGGTCGCCATTCTCGGCGACATCAAAGCGCGTGAGGCGGCGCGCGAACGTCTCATTGACGAACAGGTGCCGCTCATCTGCAGAAAGCGTGCATTCGTTGGCATACCCAAGTTCATCCGCCACGATCCGGGCAACGCCGTTCTCGATCAGCGCGATGAACCCCGTCCGGGCTGTCGGCCGATAATCGTCGGCGCGCGGCGAGACGCGGGTCGAGACCGTCAGCCAGATCCGGGAGCGGGAATCGAGCAGCGGGAAATTGGATGGCGGGATCGGTGTGCCCGCGATGTGCAAGGCAACATCCTCGACGCGTCCATCGCAGTGCAAGCGGAACAGTCCGCCCTCATCCACGCCGAGATGGGCAATGAGAAACGAGCCGCCCGGTTCCAGCGCGATACCGTTTGGCCTGAGTGTCCGGCCCCCTTTAAGCGCCAGAAGGCGGCTGACACGGCCATCTGGCGCAATGATGGAAACGCCGCCCGTGCCCGTCCAGTCGGCCGCGAAGATCAGTCCCGAACGGTGTGTGACCAGACATTCGGGCCGGTTGAGCCCCACGCCGATGAACGACAGATCGTCCAGCGGCAGCGCCTCGCCAGCCAAAGTCCTGACGGTGGTTTCATGAGCTGCTTGCATCTGCCGGACCTCCTTTCTGAAAAGACGCGTTGACGAATGCGTTTGTTAATGTATGCATAGATGGATCAAAACGGGAAGGCAATCCTGTTTCAAACGACCAGCATCGCAAAGCTGCCCCAAAGAGCCGCTTGCAGAGGAAACACCAAGAACCGGCCATAGCAGCCGGTGACCGGGGAGGATCGGACCATGATCACCAAACGCCGCATCGCAACGCTTCTGGGCGCAAGCATTCTGTCCTGTGCCATGTCAGCTGCCGCCATGGCACAGACGACGCTGAGGCTCAGCCACACCGACACGCCGGTCGGCTCACGCCAGAAGGCCGCTGAACTGTTCGCCCAGAAGGTCGAGGAATACTCGAAGGGCAAACTCAAGGTTCAGGTTTTCCACTCAGGTCAGCTTGGCAACGATCCGAAGGCGGTTGAACAGCTTCAGCTTGGCGGCATCGACTTCACCGTCACCGCAACCGGTACTTACGCCAGCCAGAACAAGGCGCTCAATCTCGCCGGCATGCCGTTTCTGGTCGATAGCTACGAGCAGGGCTGGAAGCTCTATGACGAGTCGCCCTGGCTTAAGGCCCAATTCGACGAATTGCCCAAGAAGGGCATCCGCATCCTGTCGACATGGGAAGCGGGCTTCCGTTCCTTCACCACCAAGGAGCCGCTCAACAGCCCCGCAGACGCCAAGGGCAAGAAGATGCGCGTCTTTCCCAATGACATGATCCGCTGGATCATGGAATCGATCGGCTTCTCGCCCATCGTGCTGCCGGTAACAGAGGTCTATCTCGCCATCCAGCAAGGCACGGTGATCGGGCAGGAAAACCCGACCGACACGATCTACTCGCTGCGCTTTTACGAGGTCGCGCCGAACATCACGCTGACACGGCATGTCTACTCGCCGCTGCCGCTCTCGATCGCCGAGGCGACATGGCAGCGCCTGACGCCGGATGACCGCGAGGCCGTGTCGCGCGCGGCGAAGGATTCGTCGGCCCTGTCCCGCAAGCTGGTGCGCGATGATGAAGACAAACAACTTGCCGAGATGACGGCCAAGGGCGCGAAAGTGCTGCGCCCCGCCATCGGTCCGTTCCGCGAGGCCGTCCAGCCGGTCTATCAGCGCGCCAAGGAGGCCTTCGGTGCCGCCGACGTGGACGCCATGCTGGCCTCGGCGGAAGCGATCCGCAAATCGACACCATCCAACTGACCGGCAAGACGGCCCGGCCATGTCAGCATTCCTCTATCGACCCAAACTCCCGGAACCCGCACCCTTGCGGCTTCTGGGAGACATTGTCGACATCGTGCTGGTTGGCCTTGCGACGGCGCTGGTCGCGGTCATGTTCATCAATGTTCTGGCGAGGGGTGTCCTGAACGTCGATATCGCTTGGAACACCGAGTTTGGCGAATTCTGTCTTGTCTGGGCAACCTTTGTCGGCGCGGCGGCAGCGGCGCGGCGCGGGTCGCACATGCGCATTTCCGAATTGATCGAAGCCGCCGATCCCAGGCTTCGACGCATTCTCGAGATCACCACCCGCGCCGGCGTGCTGATCCTGCTGGGGCTTCTGGTCTGGCGCGGCATGCTGATCGTGGGCCGCACCATGGACCAGGAAATGAGCGTGCTCTACTGGCCGGTTGGCCTGCAATATCTGGCCATGCCGGTGGGTTCGCTGTTGACGGCAATTTATGTCGCCTACGACACGTCCCTGCTTCTCAGGGGTCTGCCTGCCATCGAAACCCCCGTGGAGTGATGGCCCATGGTCCTCATCGTCATCTGCATCCTGTTTTTCGGCCTTGCCCTGATGGGCATGCCGCTGGTCTGGTCGCTTTTGCTGACGACCATCTCGACGATCTGGATCTTCGGGCGGTTCTATCCGCTGGAGGCGATCTTCCTGACCTATGTCGGCGGCGTCGAGCCGCTGCATCTGGCCGCCATACCGCTCTTCATCCTGGCCGGTGAGTTGATCAGCCAGGGCGGCGTCGGCCGTCGCCTGATCAATTTCGCCGGCATTCTGCTCGGTTTCCTGCCGGGCGGACTGGGCGTGGTCACCGTTGGCTCATCGACGCTGTTTGGCGCCATCTCCGGCTCAGCGGTGGCAGATTCCGCAGCAATCGGTTCCGTCATGATCCCCGGAATGACTCGCAAGGGCTACCCCAAGCCCTATTCAGCAGCCCTCGTCGCCACCTCCGGCACGCTCGGCATCCTGATCCCGCCTTCGATTCCGCTGCTGGTCTATGGCTTCGTCGGCAATGTTTCGGTGGCCGAACTGTTCCTGTCCGGCATCATGCCCGGCCTGCTGTTCGCGGCCTGCCTGATGTTGCTCTGCATCTACAAGGGCCGCAAACTGGGCTGCGATCCGGGCGGCACCAAGCCTGATCTCAAGATCCTGCGCGCCACCCTTGTCGATACGCTGCCGGCGCTTCTCGCGCCCGTCATCATCCTGGGCGGCATCTACAGCGGGCTGTTCACGCCAACCGAAGCTGCCGCCATCGCGGTGGTCTATGGGCTTGTCGTTGCGCTTCTGGTCTACCGCGAGCTGTCGATCCGCGACCTGCCGGGCCTGGCTCTTCAGGCCATGATCACCAGCGCGGTCGTCATGGTGGTGATCGGGGCAACAGCGGCCCTTGCCTGGCTGATCACCGCAGAGCAGGTGCCGGCCCAGTTCTCGGCCTGGATCGCGCAGATCTCCAGTTCCAAATGGGTATTTCTTGCGCTTCTGAACATCCTCCTGATCCTGATCGGCATTTTTCTTGAACCGCTTCCGGCCTTGATCCTCACCGCGCCGCTGTTCATTCCCACGGCAAAGGCATTCGGCGTCGACCCGGTTCATCTGGGGCTGATCATGACCTTCAACCTGGCGATCGGCCTCTACACCCCGCCCGTCGGGGGCACGCTGTTCGTAGCCGCACGCATTGCCAATGTCGGGATCGGCGCCATCTCGAAGGAACTGATCCCGATGTTCGGGATTGCCATCTTCGTGCTGATAGCGGTTACTTATGTCGAGGCCATCCCGATGGCACTTGTGTGGCTGTCCCGATAGTCAGGATCAATGATGCACCATCGCAATCTGGGACTACACACCTAACTGCGACATTCACCAGAGATCTGCCGATGTCTGCAATGCGCCGGAGGCAGGCCAGACAAGGGCGCTGCAGCAAGCGCCGACGCACCTCAGCATTCGCCAGCTTGAACCATCGTCAGGAACGACGGTCTGCTTTTCAAAGTTCGAGGATCTACGGTTCACGAGCCTGAGGGTGTCTTTGGCAACGGCTGGATCCTCGCATTGCGTACACGTGGGCTTTTCCTGGCCTCCAACTCCGGGTAGCGGCTGGCCACCTCCCGGATGTATCCCTCCTGCACCCAGGCCATGACGCGTCCGACCATGGCAAGGAACATCTCGCGCTCATCGGGTGCGAGCGGGGTCAGCATGAGCTGTTCCAGCTCGGTGGTCAGCGGAGCTGCCTGATCGCAGAGGGCCTGCCCCTTTGCGGTCACCCCGAGGGAGAAGATGCGCGCATCATCGGGGCTGTTCGTCCGCTTGACCAGCCCGGCCTTGATGAGCTTCGACAGGATGCGGGAGGTCAGGCTGCGCTCGAATTTGGTCATCGCGGCCAGCGCGGTGAAAGTCACGCCCGGCGTCGCGCGGACGATGCGCAGCACGCGCAATTCCCGGACGCTCCATCCGAAGCGTGTTTCGAAGATGTGGTTCGCGCTGCCGATCCCGTCCTCGGTGATCGACGACAGGTGATAGGTGAGTGAACGATCGAGCATCGGGTTCCCGCTCCAGCAATGGCCGCAAGCTGCGCCAGGCCCATATCGGCAACGGCTGACGCGCTTCGCGCAGCTCTAATTATATGCAGCAGGTATGATTGATTGCAAATTTCAATAGTTGCAAATTGCAACAAATAGAGGATGCTCAGGGGGCAAGCCTCGAGACATGCGGGGCGTGGTCAAGGGAGAGCGCAATGACAATGGCAATCAGTGTTCCGCAAAAGCAGCAGGCCTCGAAGTCCCGCATCATCGCGGCCTGCACGATCGGCAATGCGCTTGAGTTTTTCGACTTCGTGATCTTCAGTTTCTTCGCGCGCACCATCGGCGCGCTCTTCTTCCCGTCGCAGGATCCCACAGCGCAGCTTTTGCTCGCCTTCGCAACCTATGGCGTCGGTTTCCTGGTGCGCCCGCTCGGCGGCGTCGTGTTGGGATCCTACGCCGACCGCAAGGGGCGCAAAAAGGCGACAGTGCTCACGTTGATGCTCATGGCGCTTGGCACTGCCATGATCGGCCTTGCTCCGGTTTATGCGACGGCAGGCATCTTCGGAGCCATCGTTGTGGTGATCGGCCGCCTGATCCAGGGTTTTTCAGCGGGCGGCGAAGTGGGTGCGGCGACGACACTGCTTGCGGAGCATGCTCCCAACGATCAGCGCGGCTTCTACGGCTCCTGGCAGCTCGCCAGCCAGGGTCTTGCAGTGCTGGCTGCAGCTGGCGCTGCCTACGCGGTGACCACCCTGCTCACCCCGGCAGAGGTCAATGCCTGGGGCTGGCGCATCCCCTTCATCCTCGGCGTGTTGATCGTGCCGGTCGGCCTTTGGCTGCGCACCGCTCTGGAAGAGACGCACGCCAACGAGGATCACGAGAAGACCCGGGCCGTGTCGTCACTCAGCCTCGCCTTCCGCCAACACTTTGGCAAGATCGTCGCGGGCGTTGGCCTGATCATCGGCGGCACCGCTGCCAATGCTATCGTCGTGCTCTACATGGCGACTTATGCGGTTACGCAGCTCAAGCTCGCGCCGACCACGGGCTTGATGGCCGGGGTCGTTGCCGGACTGGTGACGCTGATCGCAGCGCCCATCGGAGGCACGCTGTCGGACAAAGTGGGGCGCAAGACCGTCGCCGCATTCTCCTATGCGCTCATCTTGCTGCTGATCTATCCGGCGTTCCTCTATCTCAACGCCAGCCCGACGCTCGGGACCTTGCTTGCGGTGGTGGCCGTCCTGGCCGTGCTCAACGCCATGGGCGGTGCCACGATCATCATCACGCTGGCCGAGATCTTCCCGACCGAGGTGCGAGCAACCGGCATGTCGCTGGTTTACGCGCTGGGCGTCGCGATCTTCGGAGGTTTCGGCCAGTTCATCGTGACCTGGCTGATATCGGCAACCGGCAGCCCGATCGCGCCAGCCTACTACGTGATGGCGTGCTCGCTGGCGACATTGCTGGCCCTGAAGTTCATTCCTGAGATGAAGGGCAAGGCACTGGCCTGATTGAACAGGTCGGTGGCTGACGTCCGGCGGCCTAAAGCCGCCGGATGCACTCACTCATTGCGTCGGAGCATCCTGTTTCAGCATGGCGCCAAGCGAGGGATCCCATTGGTCGAAGCCGCGAACCAACGCCAGAAACTGTTCGAGCAACTTGGACGCGTCGTTCTTGCGCACGCTCATGATGATCGGCGAGATCATCTTTGGCTCGTCAAGGTCGATGTAGCGGACATCGTCCCGACCAAGGCGCTTGACCGAGGCCGGCACGACGCAGACCCCGCCTCCGGAAGCCACAAGGCCGAGCGCCGTTTGAAGCTCCTTCGCTTCGGAGCCGATGGTCGGCTCAACGCCCGCGTCCCTGAAAAAGCCCAGAACCTGATCGGCGTAGCTTGGCCGCGGCGATCTCGGATAGATGATGAGCGGCTCGCC
>JANMHN010000042.1:0-11159 GCA_031375185.1 Allobosea sp.
GACGGGGTCTTCCTTGCCCTTCTTCAGTCTGCGAGACAGGATCAACCCCGCAGCAGGCTGCGCCAGACGCGTCAGGGCACGGTAGGCCCGCAATTGCCAGGGGCTCTTGCGCTTCATGGCGATGCGAATGTCATGGCGTGAGCGTCATTGGCGTGAATGTCATTGACGATGCGCGTTTCACGTCAGGCGCTCCAGCCCCGAAATGTGGCCCGCATCGGCCATCGACCGCTCTGCCGCCTTCGCCAACGCAGCCTTCCGGTTCGGCTCGATCAGGTGCCCGGCAGGGTCCTGCCGCCCGACCATGGCAAAGGCCTGCGCATGCGCCGCGTCCAGCCCACGCTCGACCGCCAGCCGGGCTGCTTCCAGCGCCGTCTCATCGGCATCGCGCGCCACATGCACGGCCTGCCCAACGACGATGGCACAATGGCTGAACGGCAAGCCGATCGTGGTCCGGTCCCAGCTCCTGCGGGCCTCGATGCGGCGGCTTGCGGTCACGGCGACAGGGTAGATCGGCCTGCCTGATACCTGCGCGAGCTTGACCACGCCGGTTCCGGCCACGCGGGCGATCTTCGGCACGTCTGCCGTCAGCACCATGGTCTGCCCCTGTGCCAGGGCACGCGTCATGGCCATGAAAGCGCTGGCCCCGCCCTTCTCGCGCACCTTGCGGCCATGCGCGCCAGAGCCCCTGATCGCACCGATGCCGAGCTGGCGCAGGGCAATGGCATTGAACTCGCCATCGCCATGGCGCGACACCAGCGATGACGCCGGCATCCAGTCCGGCCGCCCGAACGGCACCATGAAGTGCTGGCCATGCCACATCGCCACGATCACCGGCAGGTCAGGCCTCACCTTGTCGTCATACACGCCATCCGGCGCGATGCTGATCCGGCTGGTGCGGCGCACGAGCTTCAGATAGCCGGCAAGAAGGCGGCCTACGGCCTCCTGCACTGGCTTTGTCTTGAAGATGCGCGATGCCATCCGTGGATTACCGTTGTCTGGCTGTTCTGGTCCGCGTTCAGGCGGACGGGTTCGAAGGGTCCAGCAGGCGGTGCAGATGCACCACGAAATAGCGCATGTGCGCATTGTCGACCGTGGCTTGCGCTTTGGCCTTCCAGGCGGCATGGGCGCTGGCATAGTCGGGAAATATGCCGACAAGATCGAGCTTTGCCAGATCCCTGAACTCGACGCCGCCCAGATGTTTCAGCTCGCCGCCAAAGACGAGATGCGGCAATTGCTTGCCTGTTGCGCTCTCAGACATGTTGTCTCCCGCAAAGTGCCAGATGTCACGATGCTGCGATAGCCTATTGGCTCATCGCTTGCGAGAGGCATTGCGCTCCGGATCAGGCAAGAGGTGATCAGGGGCGGGAAAAGCTCGTGGACCTCATCTGCCGTGCTGCGGCCAACAGCTCCGGGTGCAGGTCAGCCCCGGCCACAACCAATGTCGCATGCACGGGACGGGGACGGTTGTAGGCCAGTTTCGCATTGTCCAGGGACGTGACCATGCCGCCCGCCTCCTCAACGATGAGATCGGCGGCTGCCAGATCCCAGTCACGCGAATCAGGCGACACGATGCCGCCGTCCAGAGAGCCATCGGCGACCCGTGCCAGCCTGAGGGCAAGCGAAGGAACCCTCGGCTGGGGGGCCAGCTTCATGTGCAGTGCCAGCGCGTCGAGCATCTGCTTGGGGCCGGCGATGCGGGGCTGGGCGATGGCCCCTGAGGTGGCGCGAAGGCTCTTGCCATTGAGCGTGGCACCCTCACCAGCCAGCGCCTCATAGGTCGCGCCGGAGGTTTGGGTCGCGCCGGAGGTTTGGGTCGCGCCGGACGCCTGCGCCGAGCCTGGAACGCTCAGCGCGGGCGCATGGACGATGCCTAGCACGGGCGTGTTGCGCGACAGCAGCGCGATGCAGACGCACCAATCGGGCACCCCGGCCATGTAAGCGCGTGTGCCGTCTATCGGGTCGACCACCCAGACCAGATCGCTGCCCAGGCGCGCCGGATCATCGACGGTTTCCTCCGACAGCCACGCCGCCTCGGGCAGGGCCTCGGCACAGCGCGCCTTCAGGAACGTGTCGACCGCGATGTCCGCTTCGGTCACCGGCGAGCCACCCTCCTTGTTCCAGATCCGGGCGGAGGTGGGTGCGCCAGGGCGAAAGGAAGCCATGGCGATCTCTCCGGCCTCAAGCGCCACGATACGCATCATGCTGGCAAGGGTCGGCAGGCTGGCAAGGCTGAAAGGTGGCATCACGCTGTTTAATCTTGCCGATCAACTTGGCGCAACCCTGATAATCTTCCGTGAAGCATGTGCGGCAAAAGGACTGCCGAAACCTCCTCTTAACGCTGACCTTTAAGGCGATGGCCACGGGCACCGGGCATGGTGGACATGTCAGAACGAGGCCGCACCTTTCAAAAAAAGCGGCCCGTCTGCAGGGAAAACGAGGCGTCACATGGCGAACAACGCCCACATGCACGGGTCTGGCCGTACCTTCCGGTCAGACCCGCTCCACCATATCGGTCCTGACAACCGGCACGATGACCGTGATCCGGTGGCGGTCATGCCTGAAGGCTGCATCAGCCTGACCGCATCACTGGTGCGGATCGAGGGGGTGCGCATCCTGCAGGCCGGTGCAGGCTGGCGCGGCGTCGGCCTCCGGCTGCAGAACACCAACCCCGCCTCGATGCTGTTCGAGGTGTTCCTGACCGCTGGCGATGGCCGCGATCTGGTCATCGCCCTCCTCGACGAGGATGATGCCGTGGCGTGCTGGCGAAACGCCGGCAAGGCGACAGGCCTGCCGCTCTTGATGCAATCTGCCGATGGCACGGTCAGCACTCCTTATCCGCAGATCGGCCCGGTCGCGCTGGGCGCCTTCCACTTCCGCAGGCAGCATTCCTTCCTGCGCCATCGTCGCCCACGCTTCCTCGTGCGGCGCAAGGTTGGGCGTGCCACGCTCGAAACCATCGCGATCAGGGGCGTCGAGCTGTCACGCGGACATGTGCGCTGAAGTACCGTCACGACCGGTTGCGGAAAAAACCTGCTATGAAGCGAATCTCAGCACCGGATCGAGACAAAGGCCAACTGCCAGCAACAGCCCCGCATCGCGGTTCGACTTGAACAGGGCAAGCGCCCTGGCCGGATCGGCACCGGGAAGACGGAGCACCTGCCGCGCCAGGTGCAGCGCAAATGCGGCAACGCCGAGCAACGCCACGACCCCGCCGCCCACAAGCAGAACGCTGCCAAAGGCGAGCGCCGCTGCTCCGCCATAGCAGATGGCAATGGCCGGTTGCGTTTGGCTGCCAAAGGTGCGCGCCGAGGAGCGGATGCCGACCACCGCATCATCCTCGATGTCCTGCAATGCGTAGATCGTGTCATAGCCGATGGTCCACAGCACCGCCGCACCGTAGAGCAGCACGGGAGCCAGCCCCAGACTGCCATGCACGGCGCTCCAGCCCACCAGCGCGCCCCATGAAAACGCCAGCCCCAAGACAGCCTGCGGCATGCCGGTGATGCGCTTCATGAAGGGGTAGACGGCGACCACGACCAAGGACGAGGCTCCGAGCCCGATGGTGAACCAGTTGAACTGGAGCAGCACGACAAGTCCCGTGAGGCACAACACGCCGAGCCAGCATGTCGCCTGAAAGACCGTGACGTCTCCTGCTGGCAGCGACCTCATGCGGGTGCGCGCCACCTGGCGGTCGAGATCGCGGTCAATGATGTCGTTGAAGGTGCAGCCTGCACCACGCATGGCCACGGCACCCACATAAAACAGCGCCATGTGCCACAGGTTGGGCCAGACAGCAGTGCCCGCCGGACCGGAGGACAGCTGGACCGCCGCTAGCCCCGCCGCCCACCAGCAGGGCAGCAACAGCAGCCACGAACCGATGGGACGGTCGAGGCGGGCGAGCTTGAGATAGGGCCTGAGAGCCGCAGGCGCGCGTGCATCAACCCAGTTCCGGCGGCCGGCGTCAGGAAGAACGGAGCCCGGCGTGGAGCCGATATCGCTCACAGTGCCCCTTGCGGCACGCGCCAGGGGCCTGACGAGAACCCGTCAACACCGCTGAACGAGCTGTTGTCGCCCTGCGCCTGCTGCGAGCGCTGGCGGGCCTGCCGCAACAATTGCGCCTGCTGTGAGGCGGCCTTGCAGGCCTGCCCGCGCACGGTGGCGATCTGCTTCTGGGCGGTGGTGATGCCGCTGACAAAATCATCCGGGATCTGGCACCAGTCCTTGTTCTCGTTGACGAAAGCGATGGTGCGCGCGCCGTTGCTGGCAAGGTCACCAAAGGCCTTGCACGCCACATTGGGATCAATGCGCTTGCGGCCGAAACTGTTGACACGTTGCATCAGCGCCTGCCGCTGCTGCATCAGCGGCCCGAGCTTCTCGCACACATTGGACTGCGCCTGAGCCGGAGCCTGGCTTGTGGCCAGAACCGCGACCCCAAGACCGCACACCATGAAAAGCTGCTTCAACATCCTCACACCCTCGAACTCGCGGCGCCGCAGCGCCTCTGACCAACCGGCCTATAGCAGCCTTCCGGCCAATCTTCCACCCACCGCTTCGGGAAGGCCGATCACTTTGCGACCCTATCGTTCGATATGCGGCACAGGTATGGCAGATGGTGATGCGCCAGGTGTCTTTCTGGCCGTGCGCGCAGGCAATGATGCAAGGATCATGATGCAAGGATCATGTCGATGCAGATCGTCACAGGACCGCGACTTTACGTAAAGGCCGATCTGGCCCCTGGCGATGTCGTGCCGCTCGAACGTGATCAGGTCAATTACCTGGTCAATGTGCTGCGCCTGAAGGCCGGTGCCAGCGTGCTGGCGTTCAATGGCCGACATGGCGAATGGGTGTGCGGGCTTGAACCTTCAGGGCGCAAGGATGTCGTGCTGCGCGGACTTCGTCAGGTGCGGACCCAGCCGCCGCCAGGCGACCTGCACTATCTGTTTGCTCCGTTGAAATCGGCGCGGCTGGACTACATGGCCCAGAAGGCTGTCGAGATGGGCGCAAGTCTTCTGCAGCCGGTGCTGACACGCCGCACACAGGTCTCGCGTGTCAACACCGAGCGGCTCGGCGCCAATGCCGTCGAGGCGGCCGAGCAATGCGGCATCCTCAGCGTTCCGTCCGTGGCAACGGAGGTAAAGCTCGACCGGGCGCTCGCGCAACTCGCCGCCGACAGGCTCCTGATCTTCTGTGACGAGGATGCCGGTGTGGCCAACCCCGTGGAGGCGCTGAGATCGTTTCGCCTTGAAGGTAGCGGCACACGGCCGCTTGCGCTGATCATCGGTCCGGAAGGCGGGTTCGACGAAGCGGAGCGCCGACTGATGCTGGCCCGCCCCCGCACCGTGCGCCTGTCGCTCGGCCCGCGAATCCTGCGCGCCGACACGGCGGCGGTGGCAGCCCTTGCCATCGTTCAGACGATTTTGGGTGACTGGGGCAACGGCGCCTGAGAGGCCGGAGGCCAAAAACAGCGCGTTGTCAGTTGCTTGGACAAAACGCATCACTGCCCAAATTGAGCCTTGTTCAGCGCCAGTATCTGCGCCGTGTTGTCGCGGCGCTTTGCGTCGTTTCAAATTCCTTTCGAACAAGGCGAAACACATGAGCAAAGCAACGATCTACCGGTTCGGCATCGAGGAGGAATATTTTCTGTCCGATGCTCTGACGCGGTCAGCAGTCGGCAATATATCTCCTGGTTTTATTGCTGCTGTACGCGCAGAATATCCTGCGGAAGTGCAGCGCGAAATGCTGCAATGCCAGCTCGAGGTGGCAACGACCCCTTGTGATGATGTGAGAGATGCCCGCGCGCAACTGCTGCGTCTGCGGCAAGGCCTTTCCGGCATAGCGGGCGAGCATGGCCTCTTGCTGATGGCATCCGGCACCCATCCCAGCGCAAGCTGGATGCGCCAACGCATCACCGCGGCAGCCCGCTATGACAAGATCATGCGTGATCTGCAGATGCTCGGCTCGCGCAACCAGGTCTGCGGGCTTCATGTCCATGTCGAGGTGCCTGATGATGACGTACGCGTCAGCATCATGGGGCGCATCCTGCCTTACCTGCCGCTGCTGCTGGCGCTCTCGACCTCCTCGCCGTTCTGGCAAGGGCACCGCACCGGTCTGATGGGCTACAGGCTCGCGGCCTACAGCGAACTGCCCCGCACGGGACTGCCGGAGGTGTTCGCAGATGCCGCCGATTACCAGCGCTACATCGACATCATGATGTCGGCGCGTGCCATCGAGAATTCGAGCTTCCTGTGGTGGGCGATCAGGCCCTCGCGGCTTCATCCGACGCTTGAGCTGCGCATCGCCGACAGTTGTACCCGGCTGGAGGACACCATCGCCATCGCCAGCCTCTATCGCTGCCTCGTGCGCAGGCTCGACCTCGACCGCTCGCTGAACGCCGGCATGACGGCAGCCTCACGCGCCATCGCGGCCGAGAACGTCTGGCGGGCCCAGCGCTATGGCATTCATGGCGGCTTCGTCGATGAAGCCAGCGCCAGCATGCGCACCGTGGGAGACGTGCTGGACAGTGTGATCCAGATGATCGAGGGCGACGCGGCGGCCATCGGCTGCCATGACGAGGTCATGTCCCTGCGTGACATTCTCCAGCGCGGCACCAGTGCGGACGCGCAGCTTGCCGTGTTCGAGGAAGCCCGCAGCCGCCTGCGGCATTCCGATCAGGCGCTGGGCGTGGTTGTGGACTGGCTGGCCAGCGAAACCAGATTTGACCATGCTGCGGGCGAGAAACAGGCCAACCTGCGCTCGGTCGCCCTGCATTGAGGCACGCCGACGTGCAGCATCGGCAGGCCAACAACTTGCAGTCATGCCAAATCAGGCCCGCGCCATCATGCGCAGGTTTTATGACATGATCCGTGGCCGGGCGTCCTAACCGTTCTGATTTGCACATGATCCCTTCAGGTCTGCCGCGAGCTTCATGAACAGGAAGGTTGATGTGACCACCAGACAGGCATTGCACCGATGCAAGATCAATACGCGTGACTGGGCGCTATGTGATTGCAATCTCGCCAGCAGGATCATAACTGAGCATCCAGTCAGCCGTGGCGTGCCGGTCGGCGGTCCGTTCAGGTCCGCTGGCCGGGGTGACGTGAAGACTGGTCCACCACGATGTCCCGATCTCTTCCCACCCTCTTCCGAGTTGTTCATGGCCCGTGACCAGTCCGATCCCACCCCGCTTGGTTCCCGCAATGATCTGGTCGCGTGGATCGCACAGGGCGAAAAACCGCCTTCAGCCTTCAAGCTGGGGACCGAGCACGAAAAATTCCCGTTCTACCGCAGTGACCTTGCCCCTGTGCCCTATGACGGCGAGCGGGGCGGCATCCGGCGGCTGCTGGACGGCATGTCCTGGCTTCTGGGCTGGGAGCCGATCATGGAGAACGACCATCCCATCGGTCTTGCAGACGTCACAGGTGGCGGCGCGATCTCGCTCGAGCCCGGCGGACAGTTCGAGTTGTCTGGCGCTCCCGTCGAAACCCTGCACCAGACACGTGACGAACTCAATGCGCATCTGGCGCAACTCAAGCAACTGGCAGAGCCGCTCGGCATCGGTTTTCTCAGCCTTGGCCACAGCCCGAAATGGACGCTTCCGCAGACCCCGATGATGCCGAAGTCGCGCTACCGCATCATGCGTGACTACATGCCGAAAGTCGGCACACGCGGACGGGACATGATGTTCCGCACGTCCACGGTGCAGGTCAACCTCGATTTTTCCAGCGAGCGCGACATGGTGCAGAAGCTGAGGGTGAGCCTCGCGCTCCAGCCCGTCGCCACCGCCCTGTTTGCCGCGTCGCCCTTCACAGAGGGCAAGCTCAACGGGCTGAAATCCATGCGGTCCGAGATCTGGCGCGACACCGACAACAACCGCGCGGGGATGCTCGCCTTCGCGTTCGAGGACGGCATGGGCTATGAGCGCTATGTCGACTGGGCGCTCGACGTGCCGATGTATTTCGTCAAGCGCGGGCCAGTCTACCATGACGTGTCAGGTTCGTCTTTCCGCGATCTGCTCAAGGGCGACCTGGCAGCGGCGCCGGGCGAGAAGGCCACCCTGGCTGACTGGGCCAACCACATGGGAACGCTGTTTCCTGAAGTCAGGCTCAAGCGCTACCTTGAGATGCGCGGCGCCGATGCAGGCCCTGCTGCCAGTCTGGTGGCGCTTTCAGCCTTCTGGACCGGACTTCTGTATGACCAGGCTGCTCTCGACCAGGCCTGGCAACTGGTGAAAGGCTGGAATGCGACCGAACGCCAGCACTTGCGCGACGAGGTTCCGGCGCAGGGCCTGGATGCCATGATCCAGGGCCGCAGCGTTCAGGACATCGCCCGTGACGTGCTGAAACTGGCCCGCCTTGGCCTTGCCAGGCGAGGGCGGACCGATGCTTTCGGCTGTGACGAAACACGGTTCCTCGAGCCACTCGACCTGATCATCGCCAACAACCGCACGGTTGCAGACGACTTGATTGCGGCCTTCAAGGGCGAATGGAAAGGTTCCGTCGATCCGGTTTTTGCCGCCCACGCCTTGTGAGAAAACCGGCTGGCAAGCCTTGAAAGACAATTCAACACGCTGTTTTCACCATTTGGGAAGCATGCGCCCAATGAATTGCCGGGTGATGGATGCGTGTTAACTTTCCCGGCACCGCTCCATGGCACCGTTTCGTCATGGAGCGCATGATCACACCTTTCAGGAACTTTCACCGCGACGAGCGCGGCGCGACCTCGATCGAGTACTGCCTGATCGCGTCGATCGTGTCGATTGCCGCCGTCGCCGTGTGGACCATGATGGGCATCAACGTGAACGCACTGTTTGCCGGCCTGATCCCCGGACTGAGCTGAAAGGCAGGTTATACCAGTGGCCTTTGTCTTTGACTCGTCAAAGACGAAGGATTCCTCGCACAAGCTCGGGCGCACAGTCGCGCTTGCCAACGGCCCATTGGTCAAAACCGAGGGCCATTGGTATTATTCGGCGGCCATGGCCGGGCGAAGGCTGGCCAGATTGTCGAGGCTCTGCACGATGTGGTCGGCCAAGGCATCCACCAGCGGCGAAACATCGCCCACCGCCCGCATCAGGCCGATCCGGCAGGTGGGCAGCGGGGGAAAACCGTCCGACTGCCCCAGAATGCGCATTCCCGGCCTGACGGCGCTCTCCGGCAAGACCGACACGGCAAGTCCTGCCATCACCGCCGCGCCAACCGCGGTCGAGTTCCAGCTTGCATAGAGCACGCGGAAGGCCCGGCCATTGCGCTCCAGCGCCTTGGTGGCCGACTGCCGCCAGACGCAGGTGGGCCGGCCGAGCGCCAACGGGACGATGGTTTCCTCATGCACGCAATGACGTGCGGACGTGACCCACAGAAGCTGCTCGACACGCACGATCTCGGCCGGCCCGCGCCGCTCGACATGGGTGACAATCGCCAGGTCCAGATCCCCCGACTGCAGGCGATCCACAAGGTTGGGCGTCGGCTCGCACACCACGGTCACCTCGGCCTGTGGGTTGGAGCGCGAGAAACGCGCAAGGATTTCCGGAAGGTAGCGATCAGCGTAGTCATCTGGAACGCCAAGCCTGACGCGTCCCTTGAGGTCGGCATCCGTGAAGCTGTTGACGCATTCCAGATTGAGCCGCACGATACGCCTGGCATAGTCCAGCACGCGCTCGCCATCCTCCGTCAGCCTGGCGTGGCGACCGTCACGCTCGAACAGGCTGCGCCCGATCCGCTCCTCCAGCCGCTTGATCTGCATCGAAACCGCTGACTGGGTCTTGTGAACCACATCAGCCGCTTTTGTGAACGAGCCGGCGTCGACAATGGCCACGAAGGTGCGGAGCTGGTCGGAATCGAGGACATAGGCCATGGCACGTCTCATCAGAATAAGTGAACTGACGTATCATATCTATTCGTTTCTCTGATTCAAGTGGCAGGCGTAATCTTTGGTCCGTTGCCTGGTCTTGGGCAATATGTGTGCCTCAGGAGGTCACCATGATCATCATTTCGTCCATCATTCCCGCCTTTGCCGCAGCCGTGAGCGCTGTGCGCCTGGCTGCCCGGACTGTGAACGTGCGCGTTGCGAGCATCCTGCGCGCCATCGCCAACCGCCGGGACATCACGCAACTGACGCATCTGGATGAGCATGCGCTGAAAGACATCGGGCTCACGAGGTCGGACGTGCGCGGCGCGCTGGAAGTGTCGCTGTTCGATGATCCATCACGCGTGCTGATGGACATCGCAGGCGCCGAGCATGGCGCGGCAGCACGTGCCCGGCATCTCGGGGTTCGACGGCCCGTGGTGATCAACTGCCTGCCAAAGGAGGCGTGAGACTCCCTGGCCCCATCCGGGTGACATGATCCGGGTGGGGACATCTCATTCAGGATGCTGGGACATCATCCCCTGCGGTCCTGAAAAAAGCGCTTCAGCATCGCGGCGGCCTCGCTTTCACGCATCCCGCCATAAACCTCCGGCGCATGGTGGCAGGCCGGTGAGGCATAAAGCCTGACCCCGCTTTCGACAGCGCCGCCCTTTGGGTCCGCCGCACCGAAATACAGCCGCCGGATGCGCGCGAAGGAGATGGCCGCCGCACACATCGGGCAGGGTTCCAGCGTCACATACAGATCGCAGCCTGCCAGCCGCTCATCGCCAAGCGCCTCGCAGGCAGCGCGGATGACCAGCATTTCCGCATGGGCCGTCGGGTCTTTGCGCTCACGCGTGCGATTGCCCGCGCGCGCCAGGACCACACCCGTCCGAACGATCACGGCACCGACAGGAACCTCGCCGCGCAGGGCGGCGGCCTCGGCCTCTTCAAGCGCCAATGCCATCGGCGTCAGGGGATACTGCTCTGGCGTCACGGTCACGATTCGGGATTTCTCTCGCAGGATGGCGAAAACCCTGATACCACGCGCGACCTGATGCTTTGCGTCATTTGCAAAGATAAAATGCAAAGACAACACGCCCGCAGCCCGTTGACGGCTGGCCTGCGACCACACCCGCTGCGAAACGAACCCTTGCCATGAGCGACGACGACAACAGACGCGGACCATCCGGGCCACGCGGACCGCGCAAGCCGGGCATGGGTTCTGGCGGAGGCTACAAAGGCAAAGCCGGAGGCGGTGGCGGTTCACGTGCCGGAGGCGGTGGCGGCTCACGTTCCGGTGGGCGTGACGAGCGCCCGGC
>JANMHN010000063.1:0-1714 GCA_031375185.1 Allobosea sp.
CCAGACCAACGGCCATGCTGACCTGCGCGGCCGCTTTGACAACCGGCCGACCGAATGGCTGCAAAGCCGCCTTGGCTGCCTCGGGCGGCTGGCGGACGGGGTCGACGCCGTGCGCAAGGCCGCGCGTGAGGAAATCAAGGCCGGCGCGGATTTCATCAAGATCATGGCCAATGGCGGTGTCGCCTCGCCCACCGACCCGATCGCCTTTCTCGGCTACAGCCGCGACGAGATCAAAGCCATCGTCGAGGAAGCGGAGAATTCCAAGACCTACGTGTCGGCTCATCTTTACACCGACGAGGCCATTCGCCGGGCGGTCGAATGCGGCGTCATGTCGGTCGAGCACGCCAATCTGATCGAGCCGGAAACAGCCAGCCTGATGCAGAAGAAGGGCGCGTTCGCGGTTCCGACCGTGGTTGTCTATGAGGCGCTGGCGAACGAGGGGGCGAGCCTTGGGTTGCCGCCCGATTCCGTCGCCAAGATCGACACCGTCCGCAAGGGCGGCATGCGCTCGCTGGAGGTGCTGTCCAAGGCCGGGGTCATGATGGGCTATGGCTCGGACCTCATCGGCATGGCGATGCACCGCCACCAGTCCGAGGAGTTCGTCATCCGCGGCAAGGTTCTGCCCGCCCATGACGTCATCCGCACGGCCACGCTCAACGCCGCGAAGATCTGCCAGATGGAGGGCCGCCTCGGCGTCATCGCGGCGGGAGCCTATGCCGACATGATCGTGATCGACGGCGATCCGCTGAAAGACCTGTCGCTCCTCACGGGCCAGGGCAGGCACATGCAGATGATCATGCAGGCCGGCCTGATGATCAGGAACAGGCTGCGCTGACCATGCAGGGCCAGACAGCCCCCATTCGCCCGGCACCCATCCTCGAGGTCCGTGACGTGCGCCTCGCCTTCAGCGGCCTGAAAGCGCTGGACGGCGCGACATTCGGCATCATGCCGGGCAGGCTGACGGCGCTGGTCGGTCCCAACGGCGCGGGCAAGACGACGCTGTTCAATGTTATGTCAGGGCTGCTCAGGCCCGATTCAGGCGAAATCCTGCTCCGTGGTCGCAACCTGGCTGGCCTGTCTCCGGACCAGATCAGCCTGAGCCGCATGGTGCGCACCTTCCAGATCGCGCGCGGGCTGCCGAAGATGACCGTGTTCGAGCATCTGATGCTCTATGGCCGCGAACAGCCGGGCGAGAAACTCTGGCAGGTCGTTTCCAACCTGTCTGCGGTCAGGCGGCATGAGGAAAAGCTGGCGGAACAGGCGCTTTCCGTCGCGCTTCGCCTCAGATTGATGCCTGTGATCGACCATCTGGTGACAAACCTGTCTGGTGGCCAGAAGAAACTCCTCGAGATCGGCCGCGCCCTGATGGCGGAACCCGACGTGATCCTGTTCGATGAGCCGGCTGCGGGCGTCAACCCGACCCTCGCCGAGGAGATCGGCGACAAGCTGATGGACATTGTCCGCGAAGGCCGGACCGTGGTGCTGATCGAGCATGACATGGCGCTGGTGGAGCGCGTGGCGGACCATGTGATCGTGCTGGCCCTTGGCCGTACGCTTACTGAGGGCAGCTTTGCCGACATTCGCGACAGCGATGCCGTGCAGCGCGCCTATCTGGGGGTGCGCGCCGCATGAGCCTGTTCGAGATCACCGGCCTTGAGGGCGGCTATGCCAGCGCCGACCATATCGTGAAAGGCATCTCGCTGGAGGCCGAGGC
>JANMHN010000098.1:0-11921 GCA_031375185.1 Allobosea sp.
GCGGGATTTCCTTCCAGCGTCTGGACAAGGTTGGGCGCGATCGCATCCTTGAGCAGCACGGCCATGGCGCCAGGGGCCTTGAGTTCGGCAGCCGTGACAGTGCTTTTGTCATGGCGCTGGCCGATGACCATCCGTCCGAGCCGCGCCTCGAGGTCGGCAAGGTTGTCGGCCAGACAGAACACGGCCATGACCTCGGAGGCCACGGTGATGTCAAACCCGTCCTCGCGCGGATAGCCGTTTTTCGCCCCGCCAAGCGACGAGACGATGGCACGCAAGGAGCGGTCGTTCATGTCCAGCGCCCGGCGCCAGCTGATCCGGCGCTGGTCGAGACCCAGCGCATTGCCCCAGTAGACGTGATTGTCAATTAGCGCCGACAGCAGGTTGTGCGCCGAGGAGATCGCATGGAAATCGCCGGTGAAATGCAGGTTGATCTGTTCCATCGGCACGATCTGGGCATATCCGCCGCCAGCCGCACCACCTTTCACGCCGAAGCACGGACCCAGCGATGGTTCGCGCAGGCAGATCATCGTGCTCTTGCCGATCCGGTTCAGGCCGTCACCCAGCCCGACGGTCGTGGTGGTCTTGCCCTCGCCCGCAGGCGTCGGATTGATGGCGCTGACGAGGATCAGCTTGCTGGCCTTGCGCGGGGGCTGCGCCTCCAGCCAGGCCAGATCCACCTTGGCGATGTGCCGGCCATGCGGGCTGACCGCATCCGGCGGAATGCCGATCCTGTCAGCAATGCTCTGGATCGGCTTGAGGTGCGCCGCGCGGGCAATCTCGATGTCTGATGGCATGTTGAGGTCCCGTGGCTTCCCTGTTCTCTAGCTAGAAGAGCCAACGCAGGGCGCAAGCCCGCCACGGGATTTGTCAGTGGATTGTGCAGGGTTGCGGAGGACCTTGGCGTTCCATGACGGCCGCTTCCGGAAAAAAGCCTTGCGGAAACGTCTCTCCGAAAGTTGCTCTCGACGCCAAGGACATGCCGTGCTGTTGACATGCGATGCCACCCGCAGAAGGTGGCGAAGACAGATGAGGATCGCCATGCCCACAAGTCAGTACCATCAGACCTATGCCGCCTGGCAGGCCGGACCGGAAGCCTTCTGGGCCGAAGCCTCCAGGGCGGTTGACTGGATCAAGCCGCCATCGGTCATTTTCGACGGCACGGCTGGCCCGTATGGCCACTGGTTTGTCGATGGCACCTGCAACACTTGCCACAACGCCGTGGACCGGCACGCCGACGGCGGACGCGGGGACCAGGCCGCACTGATCTACGACAGCCCCGTGACCGGCACCAAGCAGACCGTGACCTATGCCGAACTCAAGCACGAGGTGGCCACCCTCGCCCAGGTGCTCCTCGACATGGGCATCATGAGGGGCGACCGGGTCATCATCTATATGCCGATGATCCCCGAAGCCGTGTTCGCCATGCTGGCCTGCGCCCGCATCGGCGCGGTGCATTCGGTCGTGTTCGGTGGCTTTGCGGCCAAGGAGCTTGCCACCCGCATCGATGACGCGACGCCGACGGCGATCCTGGCCGCGTCCTGCGGCATCGAGGTGGCGAAGGTCATTCCCTACAAGCCGCTTCTTGATGGCGCGATCGAGCTTGCGACGCACAAACCGGCAAGGTGCCTTGTCCTGCAAAGACCACAGAAAGCCGCCGCCATGACGGATGGACGGGATCAGGACTGGGCCGATGCGGTCGGCGCTGCCAAGGCCGCAGGCCGGACCACGCCTTGCGCCGAACTCAAGGCCACCGATCCGCTCTACGTGCTCTACACGTCCGGCACGACCGGCAGCCCGAAGGGCGTGGTGCGCGACAATGGCGGGCACATGGTCGCGCTCGCATGGTCGATGTGGAACCTTTATGGCGTCAAGCCCGGCGAAGTGTTCTGGGCTGCGTCAGATGTCGGCTGGGTCGTCGGCCATTCCTACATCGTCTATGCGCCGCTGCTCAGCGGCTGCACCACGCTTTTGTATGAGGGAAAGCCCGTTGGCACACCTGATCCGGGTGCCTACTGGCGCGTGATCGCCGAACACAAGGTGGTGGCGCTGTTCACGGCACCCACGGCCTTCCGCGCCATCCGCAAGGAGGATCCGGAAGCCGCGCATCTCAAGCGTGAGGCCCAGCCCCATTTCCGGACCCTGTTCCTGGCTGGCGAACGTGCCGATCCGGACACGGTCAAATGGGCCGAGGAGGTGCTGAAGGTGCCAGTGATCGACCATTGGTGGCAAACCGAGACCGGCTGGTGCATCGTTGGCAACCCGGTCGGGCTTGGCATGCTTCCCGTGAAGCATGGCTCACCCACGGTGCCGATGCCGGGTTATGACGTGCGCATCGTCGATGAGGCCTGCAAACCCGTGCAGGTGGGCCAGATGGGCTCAATCGTGGTGAAACTGCCGCTGCCGCCGGGCGCATTTCCGACGCTGTGGCAGGCGGACGGGCGCTTTCGCGACGCTTATCTCGCGGACTTCCCGGGCTTCTACAAGACCGCCGATGCGGGCTTCATCGATGCGGATGGGTATCTTTACATCATGGGGCGGACCGACGACATCATCAACGTGGCGGGCCACAGGCTGTCGACCGGCGGCATGGAGGAGGTCCTCGCGTCCCATCCGGCTGTTGCCGAGTGCGCCGTCATCGGCATTGCCGATGCGCTGAAGGGGGAAGCGCCCTGCGGCTTCGTGGTGCTCAAGTCAGGGGTGAACACGCCGCATGCCGAGATCGAGACGCAACTTGTCCAGCTCGTGCGGGACAGGATCGGCCCGGTTGCAGCCTTCAAGCTGGCATTGACTGTTCCGCGTTTGCCCAAGACACGATCCGGCAAGATCCTGCGCGGCACGATGAAAAAAATCGCCGATGGCGAGGCATGGGCCATGCCGGCCACCATCGATGACCCCGCGGTACTGGACGAGATCGCGGCGATCCTGAAGCTCAGAGGTGTGCCGGGCTGAACATCATCAGCTCTGGCAGGATTCAGGCATCCTCATCGTCGCGCTTGATCTGCTTGAGCTTGCCAAACACGGAATCTGCGGTGTGGGCAGCAGGCTTGCGTGGTGCGGCATCCTCATTGGGTTCAGCCTGCGTCGAGACATCGGCGGACAACAGTGTCGGTCCCAGTTCAAGCTCGACCTTCGGGCGGTCCTTGGTGGCGCGAGCGATCTCCATGTCGAGATCGACCTGGGAACACAGCCCAAGGCTGACAGGGTCCATCGGGCTGAGTTGGCTGGAATTCCAGTGCGTGCGCTCCCGGATCTGCTGGATGGTGTGCTTCGTGGTTCCGGCCAGCCGCATGACGGCGGCGTCCTTGAGTTCGGCGTGGTTGCGGAGCAGCCACAGGATCGCGTTCGGACGATCCTGCCGCTTGGAAACGGGTGTGTAGCGCGGCCCGCGGATCTTCTTCATTTCCGGCACGCGCACTTTCGGCTCGGCCAGTTTGAGGCGATGGTCTGCGTTGTTCTGCGCACGCTCAAGTTCCTCGCGGGTGAGCTGGTTCGTCCCGATCGGGTCAAGCCCCTTGATCCCGGTTGCAACCTCGCCATCGGCGATGCCCTTGACCTCGAGAGGATGCAGTTTGCAGAAATCGGCAATCTGCTCGAAGGACAGCGAGGTGTTTTCGACCAGCCACACGGCGGTCGCCTTCGGCATCAGCGGTGCATTCTGGGACATCTTCAAACCTCCATGCCGCCTAGCCCCATGGCCTTGCAGGCAATTGTGACAAAATCTGGCGTGCTTCTCTGGTGCGCCGAACCGGCTTGCAGGCCGGAGCGTTCACAACACCAAACATGCAGGGAACAGGCTGCCTTATAGTTGCGTCACGTGCCGGTGTCCATGTGTGCAGACGGACGTTGTGATGCGCGGTGGAACAAATCCGGTTCTTTGCAGTGGACGAGGTGATCGCTTTGCAACCTCACGAGCGATGAGGTGCCCACCCGCATCTTGTTCGCGCATGCCTCCTGCGCACGAAGGCTGCGCGACACGGCAAATCTTGATACGCTAACGGGATGACATTGCTGCATCTGCAACGAAGGAAGCGAGGTTCCGATGACGCTTTTTGGTGATGACGACATACCCCGCAAAGTGGCTGTCCACGAGATCGGCCAGGATCTGTCGCAACTCTCCATCGAGGAGATCGGGCGGCGCATGGATGTGCTTTCGGCTGAAATCGAACGGCTTTCACAGGCGCGAACAGCGAAGCAGGCGTCCAAGAATGCCGCCGATGCCTTTTTCAGGCCTCAGGGATGATAGCAGGACGGTTGCGCCGACAACCGACGTCTTGCTCGGTTCGTGTCGTGTTAACGCGTGATTAACATTTCCAGAGTATAAACATGACTGTCCGGTTTCCGGACACCGAGTGGCTCTGGTCACTCTGTTTGACGCCTCCCTGTTGACCTTCGAGCCGCTTCACAGCGGCTCTTTTTTTGATCGGCATCTGGCGTCATGCGGGCTTTGCCATCCGGGTTGCCGGGATGTCCTGTGGCAGCGTCCAGAATTCCTCGCTCCTGTTGTCGGCAGCGTGGGACAAGGCTGGTTAACCTTAACAACAGCTTAAAAAGCCCTTTGCGGCGTTTGGCGTTATCCTTGCGATCATGATGGTCAGTTCGGCATAGTGCCCCGGTTTGGGGCAAGGCCGGTCCAAACCGGAGTTGTATCGCGTCATGGTTGAAAATCACAGGTATGCTGCTGTTCCATTCGGGCGCAACTTCGTGTCGTCCGATGCTTTCCGCACCATGTTCCGCGAAGGCATGCTGCTTGTCGAGGATACGGCAGCCTATCTCGACGGCACAGGCCGCGAGGAATCGCGCGCCCTGCCGCGTGATGCGGCACTGGCCTACGCGACCGAGAGCATGCGGCTGACCACGCGGCTGATGCAGATCGCCTCATGGCTGCTGGTCCAGCGGGCTGTTGCCGAAGGCGAGATCACCAGCGTCCAGGCCCGCACCGAAAAGAACCGGGTCCGCATCGCCGACGTGAGCATTCCGACAGCCGAGGCTGTCGTTGAACTGTTGCCCGTGCGGCTGAGGGAACTGATGGCGGCATCCCAGCGCATGCAGGCCCGCGTCCAGCATCTTGAGCAGCTTGTGACGACCGATGAGGACGCCGCAGAGGCTCCCGTAGCATCCAGCAATGTCGTTGCCAGCCAGATTGACCGTCTCAAGGCCGCTTTCGGCTAGCATCCCCCGCCCGAAAGCTGTTTGCGCTGCCCTGCAGATATCCATGACATATTCGATGCGTTACATGTGAACGTAAGGTTTTGTTCCGGCTTGGCTCGACGTTCAGCCGCGTCAAGCGGGTCGATACGTGTCAGGAGTTCAGAATTGTCGTTGACGCCGTCGCACAGCTTGGATGCAGAGCGCTCCTCACTCCTCGCAGAGTTGGAGACGTTGAGTGATGCCGCGACCGCCAAGCGGGCCGCTGGAGAAAGCATCGAAGCCTTGCGCTGGGATGTCGAGATGCGGCGTCAGGCAGAGCGGGACATCCGTGAACACGGCCATATTGGCGCGACCTGGCTTGCGGATAGGGGCGAAATCGTCGTCTGATTGGAACACCGGGCCGCTCGGTTAGCCATCATGAGCATTAGTGTCTAGAGATAAGGCGTCCCTGTGTTTGGAATCTGTCCTTGCCTGATCTGCTGACGTCTCCCGCATTCTGGATCTATGGCTCGCTGGCTGTCGCTGCCTTTGGCCTGTCCAAGGGCGGTTTTGTCGGGCTTGCCGTTCTTGGCCTGCCGGTATTCGCCTTGGCGCTGCCGCCCCTTGTGGCCGCAGCCATCCTCCTGCCGGTGCTGATGGCGCAGGACATGGTGACGATCTGGGCTTTCCGGCGCAACATCGACAGGCGCAGTTTCGTGGTCCTGCTGATCGGCTGCCTGATCGGGACGGCCATCGGTGCGGCGACCGTATCCTTTGTCTCTGATGCGGGCCTCAAGCTGCTTGTGGGAATCATTGCCCTGGCTTTCGCCGCCAATTGGTGGCTCCAACGCCTGCGCGGCATCGCGGAAGGCCCGCCCCGCCGTGCGCCCGATGCTGCCGGCGTGTTCTGGGGAACGTGGTGCGGGTTGACCAGTTTCGTGGCGCATGCCGGCGCGCCTCCGCTTCAGGTCTACCTGATGCCGCTGCGCCTTGCGCCTGCGGTGTTCGCCGGAACGCTCGGCTGGCTGTTCTTCGTGGTCAACATCGTCAAGCTGTGGCCCTATCTGCAACTGGGGCTGATGACACGCGAGACGCTCCTGGCTTCGGCGGTGTTGATGCCTGTTGCGGTGGCCAGCAACATGTTCGGCATCTGGCTCGTCAGGCGCATCACGGTGGCCAAATTCTATCCGTTGATCTACGCGATGCTGCTTCTTGTCGGGTTCAAGCTCACCTATGACGGCGTGATGGGGCTGATCTGACCGGACGGACCACACCCTGATGATGTTGCACGATCCGGACCTTGATCTGTGGAGAGCTTCATGAGCCAGGCAAGCTATGCCCGCGACCTCGACAAGAACGCCGCAAATCATCGGCCGCTCAGTCCGCTCGGCTTTCTGGAGCGCGCCGCATCGGTGTTTCCAGGGCGCACAGCCATCATTCATGGCAGCATGCGCCGCACCTATGCGCAGTTCCATGAGCGCAGCCTGAGACTGGCTTCCGCGCTGGCGAAGCTCGGCGTCGGGCGCGGCGATACGGTTGCCGTCGTGCTGGCGAACACGCCCGCGATGCTGGAATGCCATTACGGGGTGCCGATGACGGGCGCCGTGCTCAACACGCTGAACACGCGGCTGGATGCGGCGACCATCGCTTTTTCGCTCGACCACGGTGAAGCGAAGGTGCTGATCACCGACCGGGAATTCTCGCACATGGTTGGCCCGGCCCTTGCGCTGGCGAGACACCGCCCCATCGTGATCGATTGCGATGATCCCGAATTTGATGGCCCCGGGACAAGGCTTGGCGAGATCGAGTATGAGGATCTGCTCGCCGGGGGCGATCCGGCCTTCACCTGGAGCCTGCCCGAGGATGAATGGGATGCGATCGCGCTGAATTACACATCCGGCACCACCGGCGATCCGAAAGGCGTGGTCTACCATCACCGCGGCGCGCATCTGCTCGCACTTGGCAACATCGTCACCTGTGGCATGCCGAGGCACCCGGTCTATCTGTGGACACTGCCGATGTTCCACTGCAACGGCTGGTGTTTCCCCTGGTCGATCTCGGTGGTGGCGGGCACCCATGTCTGCCTGCGGCATGTGCGTGCCAAAGCCATGTATGATGCCATCGCCGACCATGGCGTGACCCATCTGTGCGGTGCGCCCATCGTGATGTCGGCTTTGCTGAATGCGCCCGCCGCCGACAAGCGTGCCCTGCCGCATGTCGTTGAGTTCTACACAGCCGCGGCACCCCCGCCGGAAGCCACCCTGGCCGCAATGGCGAGCGCAGGGTTCAACGTGACCCATCTTTACGGCCTGACCGAGGTGTACGGCCCTGCCGTTGTCAATGACTGGCATGAGGAATGGAATGAGCTTGAAGCCGCCGAGCAAGCCCGGCTCAAGTCACGGCAAGGCGTGCGTTACAGCGCTCTGGAAGAGCTGGATGTGCTCGACCCGGACACTCTCGCACCGGTCCCGCGCGACGGGATGACCATGGGCGAGGTGATGTTTCGCGGCAATGTGGTGATGAAGGGCTATCTCAAGAACCCTGCCGCCAGCGCAGCCGCCTTCAAGGGCGGATGGTTTCATTCCGGCGATCTGGGAGTGCGCCATCCGGATGGCTACATCCAGCTCAAGGATCGCTCCAAGGACATCATCATTTCCGGCGGCGAGAACATTTCGTCTATCGAGGTCGAGGATGCGCTCTACAAGCACCCTTCGGTTCAGGCGGCTGCCGTTGTCGCCAAACCTGACGAACGCTGGGGCGAGACACCCTGCGCCTTCATCGAACTGAAGCCCGGCAGCATGGCGACAGCAGACGAGATGATCGCGTGGTGCCGGAGCTTGCTGGCGGGCTTCAAATGCCCGCGCCATGTGGTGTTCATGGTGCTGCCCAAGACCTCGACTGGGAAAATCCAGAAGTTCCGTCTGCGCGACATGGCAAAGACGGCCTGAAAAGCCTGAGGCCGTGCCAGCAAGAAAATGCCCCGACAACCTGCCGGGGCATCTTGATCAGTGAACGGTTGCCAGGGATGCGGGCAATGTAGCCCTCAGTTTCGCAATCTCGTCCTTGAGATGCAGTTTCTTGCGCTTCATCTGGGCCAGCTCGGTGGCGCTCGCCGACGGGTGGGCCAGCGCATGTTCCAAGGCGCTCTCGAGCGCCTTGTGCTTCTTTTCGAGTTCGACGAGATGGGTCTGAAGCGACATAGACGTCCTCCGTGTTGTGACGAGCTGTGACAGACTGCGACAATTGTGAGTCTGTCAGATCATGAGCGGGCTGTCCAATTTCAGCCGTGCGCTGCAACATGATGGTTCAAGCGCGGCAGACTGAAAATTTACGCCTCTCACGGCTTGCCGAGACCACGCATGCACCGTAACTTTTGCAATGTCGTTTTCGGCAAACACAGCGTTGCCTGTAATTGCGGCCAAAAGAGAGCAGCAGCCGATGATGCGTTTTGATCTCGACGAGGAACGGCAGGCAGCGCTCGAAACCGAACTGCACCGGATGAGGCAGGAACATGGCGATCTCGACGCCGCGATCCTCGCGCTGGAACGCATGCCGCTGATCGACCAGATTCAGATCATGCGGCTCAAACGCCGCAAGCTCTATCTCAAGGATCGCATCTACCTCATCGAGGACCAGCTCACACCCGATATCATCGCCTGATGCGGCCTGCCTGCGGTTCCCATGCGCGGGTTCGCTTGCAGTGTTCACTCGCAGGGTTCGCTTGCAGGACCGCCATCCTGCAGGCTAGAGCAGAACACGGCGTGGGTGTTGTTTCCGTGCAAGAGCTTTCCGTGCAAGTGCTTTCTGTGCAAGTGCCATGCGTCCTGTCATTGTCACCCGTGTCGCCGCGAGCCTGAAACCGGATACCGTCCATGTCGTCCCTCCCAGTTCCAGTGGCCATCATCATGGGCAGCCAGTCCGACTGGGCCACCATGCGCCATGCTGCGGAAACGCTGAAGATGCTGGAGGTGGCGGCAGAAACCAGGATCGTGTCCGCCCACCGCACGCCCGACCGGCTGGTGGCCTTTGCCAAGGGTGCGAAAGCTGCTGGCCTGCAGGTCATCATTGCGGGCGCAGGGGGGGCCGCCCACCTGCCGGGTATGACGGCGGCCCTGACGAGCCTGCCCGTGTTTGGCGTTCCGGTTGAATCCAAGGCGCTGTCGGGTCAGGACAGCCTGCTTTCGATCGTGCAGATGCCCGCCGGCATTCCGGTTGGCACCCTTGCCATCGGCAAGGCGGGTGCCGTCAATGCAGCGCTTCTCGCCGCTGCCGTTCTGGCCCTGCACGACCCCGCGCTGGCCACGCGCCTTGAGGCCTGGCGCCAGCGCCAGACGGATGCCGTCGCCCTGACGCCCACGGACGACGCCTGATGCTCCGCGAGGGTGACGTGCTCGGCATTCTCGGCGGCGGGCAGCTTGCGCGGATGTTGTCGCTGGCAGCGGCGCGGCTGGGACTGATGTGCCATGTCTATGCGCCGGAAGCGGGCAGCCCTGCTTTCGAGGTGACGCCGGTCTGGACCGAGGCCGACTATAACGACGAGAACAGGCTTGCTGCCTTCGCAAAGGATGTCCAGGCGGTGACCTTCGAATTCGAGAACGTGCCGGTGCAAACCGTCCGGTTTCTCGAGCAGCGTGTGGCGGTGTTTCCAGGCTCGAAGGCGCTCGCTGCCGCGCAGGATCGGCTTATCGAAAAGAATCTGGCGCGCTCGCTCGGGGCGCGGACGGCGGAATTCGCGGCCGTGAATTCACGGAACGATCTGGATGCAGCTCTCGCAGCCATCGGCAGGCCGGCCGTGCTCAAGACCACACGCTTCGGCTATGACGGCAAAGGCCAGGCCCAGATCCACGCGCTCGCCGATGCTGACATGGCTTTCGCGGCCATGAAGGGCCAACCTGCCATCCTCGAGGCTTTCGTTCCGTTCACGTGCGAAGTCTCGGTCGTGGCGTGCCGCGGACGGGATGGCTCGTTCGAAGCGTTCGATCCGACCGAAAACGAACACCGTGACCATATCCTGTACCGATCCGTGGCTCCCGCGCGGCTGGGCGCGAGCGCCGCCGCCGAAGCCCTGTCCATCACCCGGCGGATTGCCGAGGCACTCGACTATGTGGGTGTGCTCGGTGTCGAGTTCTTCGTGATCGGAGATGGAGAGGAACAGCGGGTGCTGGTCAATGAGATCGCGCCCCGTGTCCATAACTCGGGGCACTGGACCATGGACGGCGCGCTGACGAGCCAGTTCGAGCAGCATGTGCGGGCGGTCGCGGGATGGCCGCTGGGCTCGCCGCGACGGCTCGCTCCGATGGTCGAGATGATCAACCTGATCGGCGAGGAAGACGATGTTTCGCGCACCCGTCTCGCCGATCCCGAGGCGCGTCTGCATCTTTACGGCAAGCATGATGCCAGGCCAGGCCGCAAGATGGGGCATGTCAACCGGCTCCTTGGCCTGCCAAAGACGTGACATCAGACGATGCCTGGGCGTTTTTGCGCCGGTTCGGTGTGGACACTGCCGCGCTTATTTGGTAGGTGCAGCCCTTCTGTAGGTGGTGTCTTGCTGAGACCCTGCCTTTAAATTCCTTTTCAACCCGTCACAAGCAGGTCACACGTGCAGGTTCTCGTTCGCGAAAATAACGTTGATCAGGCGCTCCGCGCCTTGAAGAAGAAGATGCAGCGCGAAGGTATCTTCCGCGAAATGAAGCTGCGCGGCCATTATGAGAAGCCGTCCGAGAAGAAGGCGCGCGAGAAGGCTGAAGCCGTGCGCCGTGCCCGCAAGCTGGTGCGCAAGCGCCTCCAGCGTGAAGGCCTGCTGCCACCCTCCAAGCCTCGCGTCGTGGCTGGCGCAAAGCCGCCACGGGTCTGAGCATCTGCGCTTGCGCGCAATGTCACATGTCGTTTTTTGATCATCATTCGATGGCGTCTGGATGTTTGCCTTCCAGGCGCCATTTTTTGTCTGGATGTGCTGGATGACAACCGGCATGATCGTGGTCAGGTGATGGCTTGTGCCGTCACACCGATGCCTAGCCACCTGTGCCTTGCCAGGGACTGAACTGAATTTTGTCGCATGTCAGACGCAAAACAGGTTTCCGTTTTTGCGGGACGTGTTTCCAGGGAGTGAAATGTCATGGAACTCGGGCGTCTTGCGATCATCGTTTCGCTCGTGGGGGCGCTCGGCGCATGCGATACCGTGTCGGCCCTTGGCCCCGGCGCTGGCGTGGCGGAGCTCGAAACTGGGGACAACCCGGCAACCTCGGTCAACATCTCGTCCCTGTCCGAGGTGGTGAACCGCCGCCCGAACGATCCTGAGGCCTATAACCAGCGCGGTGCAGCTTATGCGCGCAGCGGGCGGTTCTCGGATGCGATCGCAGATTTCTCGAAGGCCGTCAGCCTCGACGCGAACTTCGCGCCCGCCTACACCAACCGCGGCCTCGCACAGCGCCAGAGCGGGCGCAACGAGGCTGCCATGCAGGATTTCAGCCGCGCCGTTCAGGCCAACCCGAATTATGCCCCTGCCTATCTGGCGCGGGGCAACCTCCTGCGTGCGCAAAACCAGCTTGCCGAGGCAGTGGGCGATCTCAACCAGGCGATCAGGCTCAACCCCGAAGGCGCGGAAGCGCTGCATGCGCGGGGGCTGGTCTATCAGCGCCAGGGCAACCATCGCCAGGCCGTGCAGGATTTCGACTCGGCGATCGACCGCAATCCCTACAACGCGCCGCCCTACACCGCCCGTGGCCAAAGCCTGATCGAACTTGGCCAATACGACAAGGCGCAGGAGGACTTCACCGCCTCGCTCAATGTCGACA
>JANMHN010000270.1:0-1601 GCA_031375185.1 Allobosea sp.
CGAGATCCTTGGCTGCGGCATGGTCCACCCCAACGTGTTGCGCAATGTCGGCATCGACCCTGACATCTACCAGGGCTTCGCCTGGGGCATGGGCATCGACCGCATCGCCATGCTGAAATACGGCATGCCAGACCTGCGCCCCTTCTTCGAGGCAGACGTGCGCTGGCTACAGCATTACGGCTTCCGTCCGCTGGACTTTCCGACCCTGGCGGGCGGGTTGAGTGGCTGATTTGCCAAAAGAGGATTGGTGGCAACGATACCAAATCGCAATTCTTGCGTTCAGTGTTTTGGCAGGCCAGTCCTGATCCATGAATTCACCATGTATAAGGTCGAACGTATGCCGAGCCATGCACAGTGGCTGGTTGATGACACTGCCGCCATCTACACTACCGCTCAATGCGCGCTGTCGGAGGAGTCAGATGCACGTTTCAGCCTAACGCGCTCGAAGCGAATTGTTGCTGCGCAACTCGTTGACCTTCCACGTCATTTTGCGCCAGATAGTCAGTGTTTGGCGAATTTCTCCACAAGTATGGGAGTTGTTGGCTGGCGTTGGTGGTTGCTTGGTGAATGACCACGCAAGGGATGGGCAACGCACGGCACGTGGCTATACTGAGAAAAAGATATACAAGTTGTACGAAACGGCTAAAACGCCCATATTAGCTTATTTGGACATTTTGTCATGAAAACCATCACAGCCGCCAAGGCGAAGAACAACTTTGGCCAGTTCCTCGACATGGCCCAGCGCGAGCCTGTGATCGTCACCAAGAATGACCGGCCCGTGGGGATCTTCATGTCGTTCCAGGATTTCGAGGACCGCATCTGGGCCGAGCGCGCCGATGAGGCGCACAAGGAAGGTTACATCGGCGTTGAGGCATCGGAAGCCTTGCTGCAAAAATTGCTGAAAGCGTCGGATTGACCTTCAAACTCGACTTCTCGCGGCAAGCAGTAGCCTTTGCTGAACGGCTGCCCGGCAAGCAGCAGCGGCAGATCGCCGAGCGGCTGGAGCGCTTGAAGCAGGCACCGAACGATCCGCCAAGCGAGCAGTTGCAAGGCTTCGCGCCATATCGCCGCTTGAAGGCGGGCGAGTTCAGGATCATCTACGTTGTCGAACATGACACCGTTTTCGTCCGACTGATCGGCAAACGCAACGATGACGAAATCTACAAGGCGCTGCAACGTGCCATGCGCTGATCAGATACCCCGCCAATGAGCCTGCCTGTGCTTAACACCCACCTATCCCGCGACATCGCGATTGTCATTTGCAGCCGGGGCCGTGAGGAGCACCTTTCGCGCCTGCTTGGCGACATCGAGAGCGCCTTTGTGCCCGCGCTGGCGGCTGCGGGCCTCAGCGCCTGCACCTTCGTCTACGTTCAGAACTATGCCCGCGCCTATCTTGACGGGCTCAGGCAGCGTCATGCCGCCGCCATTGCCGCTGGTCGGCTCATCCTCGCTGAGCCGCAGCAGCCGCATGTCCGGATCGGTGATGTCTTTGCCAGCGCCATCGCAGCTCTGCACGCCCGCGTCACCTACCGCCTCGCCATGCTGATGGATGATGACAGCCTGTACCGTGCCGATGCACAGGTTGACGCCAACCTCAGGCA
>JANMHN010000111.1:0-4425 GCA_031375185.1 Allobosea sp.
AGCGCATGGCCAAGGGCAAGTTCGACCTGAACGACATGCGCGCCCAGCTCAAGCAGATGGAGACCATGGGCGGCATCGGCGGGGTGATGGGCATGATGCCCGGCATCGCCAAGATGAAACAGCAGATGGCCAGCGCCAATCTCGATGACAGGGTGATCAAGCGCCAGATCGCCATCATCGATTCCATGACCGTGAAGGAGCGCGCCGATCCGGAATTGCTGAAGGCCAGCAGGAAGCGCCGCGTGGCCGCCGGCTCCGGCACCTCGCCCGAAGCCATCAACAAGCTGCTCAAGATGCATCGCGGCATGGCCGACATGATGAAGATGATGGGCAAGCAGAAGGGCGGCCTGCTCGGCAAGATGGGTCAGATGTTCGGGATTGGCGGCGGCGGCATGCCGGACATCGACCCGTCCAAGATGACGCCCGAGCAGATCGAGCAGATCAAGAAACTGAGCGGTGGCCAGATGCCCCCCGGTTTTGGCGGCGGCGGGCTGCCGCCCATGCCGCCCGGTCTGGGTAGTGGTGGCGGCATGCCGAAGT
This sequence comes from Allobosea sp., assembly GCA_031375185.1. Taxonomy (GTDB): domain Bacteria; phylum Pseudomonadota; class Alphaproteobacteria; order Rhizobiales; family Beijerinckiaceae; genus Allobosea. Next base: position 541 of record JANMHN010000111.1, read on the forward strand.
TTCCGGGTTTGCCAGGGCCAAAGGGAGGACTTCCCGGCCTTGGTGGCAGCTTCAATCCGTTCGGGGGGAAGAAGAAGTGAGTTCAGACCTTTCGCGCGCGTCATGGTCGGGCTTGACCCGACCATCCCGGCGGCGTGAGGAAAACTGGAAAATGAGATGGTCGGGTCAAGCCCGACCATGACGATTGACCCAACTCATACAAACCAAAGGAACCCAACATGTCCGTGAAAATCCGCCTCGCCCGTGGCGGCGCCAAGAAGCGCCCTCACTACCAGATCGTCATCGCTGACAGCCACTCGCCGCGCGATGGCCGTTTCATCGAGCGCATTGGCCGCTTCGATCCGATGAAGCCGAAGGATCACGCCGAGCGCGTGGTGCTCGACCTCGAAAAGGCCGCTGAATGGCTCGCCAAGGGCGCACAGCCGACCGACCGCGTCGCCCGCTTCCTGGATGCCGCAGGCCTGCTCAAGCGCAAGGTCCGCAACAACCCGGAGAAGGCCGTTCCCGGTGCCAAGATGACCGAACGCGCCGAAAAGAAGGCCGCCAAGCTGGCAGCCCCTGCGGCTGAGGCCTGATTGACCGGGCACGATCTGGTTCCAGTGTCATGACCGCCCTTGTGGCGGTCATCTCGAACCGTGAACGCACAAACGACCGCGATGGCCGCCACCAGGGCGGCCATGACACTTGGTGACTAGTAGCGCCATGGCCTCAACCCTCGTCCTTCTCGGCCGTTTCGGACGCGCCCATGGGGTGAAGGGGGAAGTGCGGCTGCAATCCTTCACGGCAGAGCCGCTCGCCATCGCGCGCTACAGCCCGCTGCGCTCATCGGACGGGGCGCGGATCTTCAAGCTCACCATGGTGAAGCCCGCCAAGGACATGCTGATTGCCCACGTGGCAGGCGTGGACAGCCGCGAGGCTGCCGAAGCGCTGAACGGGCTTGAGCTGTATGCCCCGCGTGACATGCTGCCAGCCGCAACCGAAGACGATGAATTCCTGATGGCTGACCTTGTCGGCTGCGAGGTGGTGCTGGTGGACGGCACTGTGTTCGGCGTGATCATCGATGTGCCCAACTATGGCGCTGGCGATCTGCTCGACATCAAGCCCGCGAAGGGCGGACCCAGTGTGTTGATGCCTTTTACAAAGGCCTGTGCGCCCGTGGTCGACATTCCTGCGCGGCGCGTGGTGATTGACCCGCCCGCCGGGTTGCTTGACGAATAGATCATGAGCTTTCGCGCCACGATCCTCACGCTTTATCCCGAGATGTTTCCTGGGCCCCTCGGCCTGTCGCTGTCCGGCGAGGGCTTGAGGACCGGGCTATGGGCGCTGGAGGCGCACCAGATCCGCGAACACGGGCTGGGCCGCCACCGCACGGTGGATGATACGCCTGCGGGAGGAGGACCGGGCATGGTCATCCGCTGCGATGTGCTGGCGGCGGCCATCGATGCCACTGTATCTCCCGGCGATGCGCGTCCGCGCCTCTTGATGAGCCCGCGCGGCACACCTTTAACCCAAGCCCGCGCGCGCGAACTTTCGGCAGGGCCGGGAGCCGTCATCATCTGCGGACGCTTCGAGGGCGTGGACCAGCGTGTGATCGATGGGCGTGGGCTGGAGGAGGTGTCCATCGGCGATTATGTGCTGTCCGGCGGCGAAATTGCGGCCATGGTGCTGCTGGACGCCTGCGTGCGGCTCATTCCCGGCGTGATGGGCAAGAGCCATTCCGGCGATGAGGAAAGCTTCGAGGGCGGCTTGCTCGAATATCCGCATTACACGCGCCCCCGCGAGTGGGAAGGCCGCGCCATTCCCGATGTGCTGAACAGCGGCAATCATGCCAAGATTGCAAAGTGGCGACGTGCCGAGGCCATGAGGCTCACGAAGGAGCGGCGGCCTGACCTGCTGAAGGGGTGAGTATTTCTGCTTTAGATCCCACATCATCCTCCTGCTGAGCCTGTCGAAGCACGATGATGGTTTGGTGCAAACCGGAACTCGCCCTTCGACAGGCTCAGGGTGAGGATACGTGGTGATCCAGCTCATCTGCCAGCAGCCTTGTGCCGTCCGTGCCTGCGATTTTGACCGGCATCAGACGTCCAGCTTCCACAGCTTGCGGGAAACTCACCAGTGCAAAGCCCTCTGTGAGGCCAACATTGCCGCGTTCTGTCAGCACCTGCAGCGTTTGACCGACCTGGCTCGCAAGATGTCGCTTCAGCATGGTTTCCCCGATGGCCCGCAGATGGCGCGCCCGCGCCGTGACCACATGACCCGGCAGCTGCGGCATGCGTGCGGCAGGTGTGCCCTGGCGGGCCGAGAACGGAAACACATGCAGGTGCGTCAGGCCGCATTCCGCCACCAGATCGGCAGAGCGCTGGAACATGGCGTCGTCTTCGGTCGGAAATCCGGCGATGATGTCCGCGCCGAACACGATCTCAGGGCGCAAGGCCCGCATCTCGGCGCAGAACCGGATCGCATCCTCACGGCTGTGCCGCCGTTTCATGCGCTTGAGGATCATGTCATCGCCAGATTGCAGCGACAGATGCAGGTGCGGCATCAGCCGCTTCTCGCTGGCGACGGTCTCGCGCAGGGCGTCGTCCACCTCCACTGCATCAAGCGACGACAGCCTGAGGCGTGGCAACTCCGGCACATGGCGCAGGATGGCCTGCACCAGAAGCCCGAGCGGGGGCGCTCCCGGCAGATCCTTGCCATAGCTGGTCATGTCGACGCCGGTGAGCACGATCTCCTTGGCTCCATGGGCCGCAAGCTGCCGCACCTGCTCGATCACGCTGCCCATCGGTGCCGAGCGTGAATTGCCCCGCCCGAACGGGATGATGCAAAAGGTGCAGCGATGGTCGCAGCCGTTCTGCACCTGCACGAAGGCGCGCGTGTGGTTCTCGAAGGCATCGAGCATGTGAACGGCAGTTTCGCGCACGGCCATGATGTCCGAGACGCAGACCTTTTCATCGGCCGCGATGCCAAAATCCGCGATGCCGAGTTTCTTGCCGAAGCTGTTGGAGAGGGCCAGCCTTGCCCAGGTGCCGGGCTGCATCTTCTCATGATTGCCGATGACAAGGTTCACCTCGTCCAGGCTGGCAAAGCTCTCCGGCTCGATCTGCGCGGCGCAGCCTGTGACGACAATCTTCGCGTCAGGGTGTTCGCGGCCCAGCCTGCGGATGGATTGCCGCGCCTGGCGTGTCGCTTCCGCCGTGACGGCGCAGGTGTTCACCACGATCAGGTCGCGGTGCCCTGCCGCCTCGGCCTGCCTCTTGATCGCCTCGCTCTCCGAGACGTTCAGGCGGCAACCGAATGTCACGATGCGCACATCTGGCTGCATCACGCGTCGCGGCCTTCGAAGATCGCGGATGAAAGACGGCCTTCGTGTTCAAGCTCGGTCGGGCCGGTCATCAGCACATGGCCATCGTTTTCGCGCCATTCGATGATGAGATCACCACCGGGCAGCGAAACAGTGGCCTTGCGCTCCGCAAGGTCGCGCCGCACGGCGGCGACCAACGCTGCACAGGCCCCGGAGCCGCAGGCTTTCGTCAGCCCTGCACCACGCTCCCAGACCCGCAGGATGATGTGATCGGGTCTGACCACGGCAGCCAGGGAGATATTGGCGCGATCGGGGAAGATGGGGTGGTTTTCCAGCATCGGCCCGAAGCGCTCGAGATCGAAACGGTAAGGATCATCGACGAAGAAAACGGCGTGCGGATTGCCCATCGAGACCACACCGGGTGTGTGGAGCACGGGATTGTCGATCGGCCCGATCTGCAGTTCGATGCCGGACGTGTCGAAGAAAGGATCGCGCGTCGGGATGTCCTGCCAGTTGAGCTTTGGAGGCCCCATGTCCACCGTGAACACATCATCGCCAAGCCGCGTGATGGGCAAGAGGCCAGC
>JANMHN010000134.1:0-2857 GCA_031375185.1 Allobosea sp.
CTTCGGATCAAGCGCGTCGCGCAGGCCGTCGCCGAGGAAGTTCAACGCAAACAGCGTCGAGACGAGGAACAAGGCGGGGAAGAACAGCAGCCATTCGGCGTTCTGGATGTTGCGTGCGCCATCCGCGATCAGCACGCCCCAACTGGTCATCGGCTCCTGGACGCCAAGGCCAAGAAAGGACAGGAAGCTCTCCAGCAGGATGACCTTCGGCACCAGCAATGTCATGTAGACCACCACCGGCCCCAGCGTGTTGGGGATGATGTGGCGTTTGAGGATGCCGCCGGAGGTGACGCCCAGCGCCTCCGCCGCCTGCACGAACTCCTGCCGCTTGATCGACAATGTCTGTCCGCGCACGATCCGCGCCATGTCAAGCCATTCGATGGCCCCGACGGCCAGGAACATGAGGATGAAATTCCGCCCGAAGAACACCACCAGCATGATGACGAAAAAGATGAAGGGCAGGGCATAGAGAATGTCGACGATGCGCATCATCACCGTGTCGATACGCCCGCCGAGATAGCCCGCCGTCGCGCCATAGATCACGCCGATCAGCAGCGCGACACCTGTGGCGAGCAAGCCGATGGCGAGCGACACGCGGCCCGCAACCAGCGTGCGCGTGAACAGGTCGCGCCCGTTGCCGTCGGTGCCGAAGATGAAGGTCCGCCAGCGGATCGGCGCGTCGATGACCAGTTTCCTGCCTTCATCGGCCCGCTCGATGACGTTCGCGCCCTGGAAAAGGTCGGAGCGACCGAAAAAGGCCAGGTTGCGCTCGTCGATGGCGCGGGGGCTGGTGAGCGTAACGCGCACCGAGCCGCCGATGATCTCCTGTTTTTCGATCTGCGCACGCATCCGCGCCGCAATGCGTTCGACAGCGGGCGCGACTTGTTCGGGCTTCGGGTAGGCGCTGAGACTGGCTGGCATGCGCACATACTCGGTGTAGACCCGCTCATACTGGTGTGGTGACAGCCACGGACCAATGATGGCCAGCAGGCCCATGAAAACCAGGAAGAACAGGCTGAGCACGGCAGCCTTGTTGCGGAACAGCCTGATCCGCGCATCGGCCCAAAGCGAGCGGCTGACCGTGACGGGTGGCTCCATGGCGAGCGGCGTGGCGGCTTCGCTCATGTGTCGTACCTGACGCGCGGATCGAGCAGCGCATAAAGGATGTCGACGATGAGGTTGAAGAACAGCACGAACACCGCCACCATCACCACCGTGCCCATCACGAGCGTGTAGTCGCGGTTGAGCGCGCCCTCGACGAAATAGCGCCCGACGCCCGGCAGGCCGAAAATGGTCTCGATCACCACCGAACCCGTGAGCAGCGCCGCCGCCGCAGGCCCCATATAGGACACCACCGGCAGCATGGCCCCGCGCAAAGCGTGAATGGCGATCGTCGTGTTGCTCAACCCTTGCGAACGCAGCGTGCGGATGTGGTTGGAGCGCAACGCTTCGATCATGGAGGCCCTGATCATGCGCGCCACCACGGCAATCTGCGGCAGGGCCAGCGCGATCACCGGGAGGATCAGGTTGCGCACCGCGCCATCGTTCCACCCGCCCACCGGCAGCCAGGCCAGCGTCAGCCCGAACACGATCTGCAGCACCGGCGCGACCACGAAGGTGGGAATGGTGATGCCGAACGTGGCGAAGACCATTACCGAATAATCCGCCGCGTTGTTCTGACGGAAGGCGGCGATGGTGCCGAGCACGATGCCGATGATCAGCGCGAGACTCAAGGCAAGGCCACCCAGAATGATCGACACGGGCAGGCCCTTGGCCAGCAGTTCCGCCACGGTGAAATCGCGTGCGTAAAACGATGGTCCGAAATCGCCGGTCACGAGATGGCTGATATACAGCCAGTACTGTTCGATCAGAGGCCGGTCGAGTTTGTAGATGCGGTTGAGGTTTTCCATCACTTTGGCTTCGAGGGGCTGTTCCAGATCGAACGGCCCGCCCGGCGCAAGGCGGATGAGGAAGAACGACAGAGTTACCACCACAAACAAGGTGGGCAGTGCGGACACGAGGCGGCGCAGGATGTAGCTCAGCATAAGGAACCCCCGAGCGCGTCATCCTCGGGCTTGACCCGAGGACCCCATGCAGAAGCGGGCCGGGATGGTCGGGTCAAGCCCGACCATGACGGGTTGAGTGACACGCTCAGCCCTTGATCGACATGAACCGTGTCGGGTTGCTCGCGCGCGGGTTTGGCGTGAAGCCCTCGAGCTTCGGCGAGATCAGGTTGCGATTGGTGAAGAACAGCACGGGCGTGTAGGGCGCTTCGTTGAGCAGGATGGTCTCGGCCTCGCCGAGGATTGAGGCGCGCTTGGCGATGTCGATTTCAGCCGCCGCGCTCTTCATCAGGGCGTCGTATTTTGCGTTCGACCAGCGGGCGTAGTTGAGGCCCGGAATGCCTGCGGATTCAAGCAGGAACAGGAAGTTCTGCGGATCGTTGTAGTCGGCGATCCAGCCGGCGCGGGCGACATCGTAGGCGCCCCGGTCACGCAGGAAGGCGAAATGCGTGCGGCCATCGGTCGAGATCGGCGAGGTTTCGACGCCAATCGCCTTCCACTGATCAGCGATAGCCACGAACGTCGCCTGGTTTTCGGGGCTCATATTGTAGCGGTATTCGACCTTGAGCGGCTTGCCCGGCCCGAAACCGGCTTCAGCCAGCAGCTTCTTGGCCGCCTCCTCGCGGTCGATCACGGACTGGTTCTTGAAGGCGAGTTCGATCTGCGGGCCATAATTGTTGGTGCCCGGTGGCACGAACGAATAACCCGGCAGCATCGAGCCGCTCCAGACCTGCTCGGCAATGAACTCGCGATCCAGCACCATGGAGAGCGCCCGGCGCACGCGCGCATCGTTG
>JANMHN010000141.1:0-2050 GCA_031375185.1 Allobosea sp.
CAGCATGTGATCGAGGGATCAGAAGCCGATTTTGCGGGTCTTGCCTTCGGACATGGCAGGTCAGATTGAGAACACAGCCATGATGTACAACGCAACGGAGATCATGACCATCGTGGCAGCGCGTGCGCTGAAGAACGACGACATCTGCTTTGTCGGGATCGGGGCACCTTCGGCTGCCTGCAACCTGGCGAGGCTGACCCACGCGCCTGGCATCACGCTCATCTACGAATCCGGCACCATCGGCACCGAACCGGACATCCTGCCGCTCTCGATCGGCGATGGCGAGTTGTGCGACACGGCACTGACCACGGTGTCGGTGCCCGAGATGTTTCGCTACTGGCTGCAAGGCGGGCGCATCACGCTGGGCTTCCTGGGCGGTGCGCAGATCGACCGCTTCGCCAATCTCAACACCACGGTTGTCGGCGAATATGATGCGCCAAAGGTCCGCCTGCCGGGCGGAGGCGGCGCGCCGGAGATCGCGTCCAGCGCAGGCGAGATCTTCATCATCATGCCGATGAACCAGCGGGCCTTCATGGCGAAGCTGCCCTTCATCACCTCCATGGGCCATGGCGCGGGCAAGGGCTCGCGCGAGGCGCTGGGTCTCACGACGAAAGGCCCGACGCGGCTGATTACCGACCTGTGCCTGTTCGAGCCAGACGCCGAGACCAGCGAGATGACCGTGACGTCGATCTATCCGGGCGTGACGCGCGACGCCATCCAGGCGCAATGCGGCTGGCCCGTGACATTTGCCGCCGACCTGACCGAGACAGCCGCGCCGACCGGCAGCGAGCTTGCCGTGCTGCGTGACCTGCAAGCGCGCACCAGCCAAGCCCATGCCGCCTGAGAAGGGAAGACCGACGTGAGCAAGATCCTGTCCTATCCGCGTGAAGGCCTCGTTGCCCATCCGCCGTCGCTTCATCCGCCTTACACCAGTACGGTGAAGCGTTCGCCCTCCAAGCCGCTCGTGCTGTTGCCGCACTCGCTTACGGAGGTCACCGGCCCTGTCTATGGCCATGACAGCGTTCTGGCTTCAGAGGCAGACCTCACGAAGCAGCATGCTGGCGAGCCGCTCGGCGAGCGCATCATCGTCACGGGCCGGGTGCTGGACGAGGACGGCAGATCCGTGCCCGACACGCTTGTGGAAGTCTGGCAAGCCAATGCGGCGGGCCGCTACATCCACGTCAAGGACCAGCACCCCGCGCCGCTCGACCCGAACTTCACAGGCGCGGGCCGCTGCGTGACGGATGCTGATGGGCGCTACCGTTTTGTCACGGTCAAGCCCGGCGCCTATCCCTGGCGCAACCACCACAATGCGTGGCGGCCGGCGCACATCCATCTCTCCCTGTTCGGGCACAGCTTCCTCAGCCGCCTCGTCACACAGATGTATTTTCCGGGTGATCCGCTGTTTCCGTTCGATCCGATTTTCAACTCGATCCCTGATGAAGCTGCGCGGAAGCGGTTGATCTCCCGCTTTGACCTCGACACGACCGAGCCTGAATGGGCCCTGGGCTACCAGTTCGACATCGTCCTGCGCGGACGGGCTGCGACCCCCACGGAGGAGCCGCACGATGACTGAACCAAAGCCTGCCCATGGCCTCACGCCGTCGCAGACGGTCGGCCCCTATTTCCATTACATGCTGACGCCCAAGGCCTATGGCGGTCGCGAGATCATCACCGCCGATCTCACCACGCAAGGTTTGCAGGGCGAAAAGCTGCGTATCGAGGGCCGTGTGTTCGATGCGGATGGTGCGCCGGTACCGGATGCAATGATCGAAATCTGGCAGGCGGATTCAAACGGGGCTTTCGCCCACGCGGCCTCGCCAAAACCTGCCTCCAACGGGTTTCGCGGGTTTGGCCGCTGCCCGACCGATGCGCACGGGGCCTTCGCCTTCGACACAATCATGCCGGGCGGTGTCGAGACCTTTGACGGCATTGTGCAATCGCCGCATGTCGCGGTGCATGTCTTTGCGCGCGGCATGCCGAAGCATCTGGCGACACGCATCTATTTTGCGGGCCGCGCCGACCTTGCCAGCGATCCGGCACTGATGCG
>JANMHN010000164.1:0-3014 GCA_031375185.1 Allobosea sp.
TACATGCTGCCAGAACTGGGCGCGCCGCCCGTGGTGCGCCTCAGCCTCCTTGCAGCGCACGCAGAGGGTGTGCTGGCGCTGACGGGCGGAATGGATGGGCCGATTGACTCTGCTCTGCGCGACGGACGTCACGAACTTGCCTCCAGTCGTCTTGGTTCGCTGCAGGTAGCCTATGGCGACAGGCTCTCTGTCGAGATTCAGCGCCCGGCTGCCGGGGGCGGGCTGGCCACCGAGAATGCACTGCTTGGGCTTGCCTATGAGCGCGAGCTACCGATTGTGGCGACCAATGTGCCGTTTTTCGGCAAGGCCGCTGATCACGAGGCGCATGATGCCCTGATGGCCATCTCGTCCGGGCGGCTGATGTCCGATGATGACCGGAGGCGTGTCAGCAGCGGGCAATACTTCGCAACACGCGACGAGATGGTCAGACGTTTCAAGGATTTGCCCGAAGCCGTTGAAACAACCGTGGAAGTCGCCATGCGCTGTGCGTGGCGCCCGCGCGTGCGCAAGCCGATCCTTCCGCGCTACGAAACTTCAGACGGGCGCGGGGAAAGCGCCGAATTGCGCGATCAGGCCGAGGCGGGCCTCGCCTCGAGGCTGGCCGCCCATGGCCCCGTGGCGGGGTTCACCGTCGAGGATTACAGCAAGCGGCTCGCCTTTGAACTCTCGGTGATCGAGGGCATGCAGTTTCCGGGCTATTTTTTGATCGTGGCCGATTTCATCAAGTGGGCCAAGCAGCAAGGCATCCCGGTCGGGCCGGGCCGCGGTTCGGGCGCGGGCTCGCTGGTGGCCTATGCGCTGACGATCACCGATGTCGATCCGCTCAGGTTCGGGCTGCTGTTCGAGCGCTTCCTCAATCCGGACCGCGTGTCGATGCCAGATTTCGACATCGATTTCTGCCAGGACCGCCGCGAAGAGGTAATCGACTACGTCAAGCGGCGATATGGCGACGAGCGCGTGGCCCAGATCATCACCTTCGGCACGCTGCTGGCGCGCGGCGTGATGCGTGATGTCGGTCGCGTGCTCGAAATGCCCTACGGCCAGGTCGACAAGCTGACCAAGCTGGTGCCCCAGGCGCCCGGCAAGATCACGCCGCTGGCGGAGGCGATCGCGGGCGAACCAAAGCTGCAGATGGCAGCCGCTGATGAGCCCATCGTCGGGCGCATGCTCGAGATTTGCCAGAAGCTGGAAGGGCTTCACCGCCATGCCTCGACCCATGCCGCAGGCGTGGTGATCGGGGACCGCCCGCTGGACCAGCTTGTGCCGCTTTACCGTGATCCGCGCACAGGCGCGCGCGTCACGCAGTACAATATGAAATGGGTGGAGCAGGCAGGGCTGGTGAAGTTCGACTTCCTTGGCCTCAAGACATTGACCGTGCTGACCACAGCCGTGGCCTTGATCGCCCAGCGCGGCATCGAGGTGAAGCTCGACAGCCTGCCGTTCGATGATCCGAAGACCTACGAGATGCTGGCGCGCGGCGAGACCGTCGGCGTGTTCCAGGTGGAAAGCGCCGGCATGAGGAAGGCGCTGGTGGAGATGAAGGCCGACCGCATCGAGGATCTGATCGCGTTGGTCGCGCTTTATCGCCCCGGTCCAATGGACAACATCCCCACCTATTGCCGCAGGAAGCTCGGTTTGGAAAAGGCCAGCTACATTCACCCGGCGCTGGAGCCCTACCTGTCCGAGACGCATGGCATCATTGTCTACCAGGAGCAGGTCATGCAGGTGGCGCAGGCCCTCTCGGGCTATTCGCTCGGCGAGGCCGATCTCCTGCGCCGCGCCATGGGCAAGAAGAACCAGAAGGAAATGGATCAGCAGCGCAGCCGCTTCGTCGAGGGTGCGGTGGCGCGCGACATTCCTGAAGAGCTTGCCTCCGAGATTTTCGACCTGCTCGACAAGTTCGCCAACTATGGCTTCAACAAGAGCCACGCAGCCGCCTATGCCATCGTGTCCTACCAGACCGCGTACCTTAAGGCGAATTTCCCGGTCGAGTTCATGGCGGCGTCAATGACGCTGGACCTGTCCAACACCGACAAGCTCTCCGAATTCCGGCGTGATGCCGAGCGCATGGGCCACAAGGTCGAGCCGCCATCCATCAACCGTTCGGGCATCTTCTTCGATGTGCGCGATGGCGTGATCCGCTATGCGCTGGCGGCCATCCGCGGGGTTGGCCAGGAAGCGGTCGCCAGCATCGTCGCGGCGCGGGAGGAGGGCGGCCCTTATCGTGACCTGCCCGATTTCGCGCGCCGGCTCGACACGCGCCGTGTCAACAAACGCACAATCGAGGCGCTGATTGCGGCCGGTGCGCTGGACGAGATCGAAACTGACCGCGCCCGCGCAACCGCCGCCATCGACAGCATCGTGGCGCTGGCGCAGCGTACGCGGGATGCGGCAGAAGGCGGCCAGAACGAGTTGTTTGGCTCAGGCGCGGTCGATGCGCTGGTCATCCCGCCCTATCAGCCGTGGCTGGCGTCGGAAAAGCTGCAGAAGGAGCACGGCGCGGTCGGCTTCTTTCTCACCGGGCACCCGCTGGATGACTACGAGGTCGTGCTGCAGCGGATGCGGGTGCGCCGGTTCTCCGAGTTCGCCGCCACCGTTCGCCAGACGGGCGCTTCGATGGGCCGCATCGCCGCTTCGGTCATCGACCGGAGCGAGCGGCGCACCAGGACCGGCAACAAGATGGGCATCGTGCAGCTGTCCGACCAGAGCGGGCACTTCGAGGCCATCTTGTTCGCCGAAGGGCTTGGTCGCTTCCGCGACCTGCTGGAGCCGGGCAAGGTCGTGCTGCTCATGGTCTCCGCCACGCTGGACGGGGACGAGGTCAAGCCGCGCATCGAAGGCGTGGAAGCGCTTGATGCCGCCGCCGCCCGCCAGAAGCAGGACATGCGCATCTTCGTGCGGGATGAGAAGCCGATGAACGCGCTGGTCGAGCGCCTGAAACAGACCGGCGACGCCAAGGTCTCCGTCGTCGTCATCGTCGATCAGGGTGGCGAGGAAATCGAGGTCGAACTGCC
>JANMHN010000195.1:0-14401 GCA_031375185.1 Allobosea sp.
CGCCGCACATGGCTGTTGAAATCGCAATAGGGGCATTTGGCGGCGCAGAACGGCCAGTGAAGATAGACACCGAACCCGGCCTGTGCTGTGGGATGATCGATCATCACAGCCCATTGCGCCGAACAGCGTTTCCGCGCAAGCGGCTTTCAGACGCGGGCCGGATTCCTGTTCAGCACGGACCTTGGGTGGTGGTCACGACCTGCTCGGCATTGCCAGGTCCGCCAAGCACGCCGGCACGGGGCCGGAAATACAGCTGCTGCGCGTTCATGGTGAAATTCGGAGAAAGAACGCCGGTGTAGACGATGCGCGAACTCGTGACGATGTATGACGTGTTCGGCACGGCCATGTCGGTGTTGGGCAGTGTCATCACCGAACCGACAGCCAGCTCGTTGCCGCTGACATTGCTGGCGCTCCAGCAGACGCGGGCCACGCCTGTGTTGTTGAGCACCACGCTGGAGATCACCATGACGGGCGCAGGGCCGGTATACGGCGAAAGCGTCGCGGCGCTGGCACCGAAAATGTTGTTGCGTTCGGTTGTCGTCATCGTCCTGCTCTGCGACGACAGGTCCGCCAGGGTGCGGTTGAGCTGTGACAGCCGCCAGCTGATCGACACAGCGTTGCTGATGTCGACGATGCCGATCAGCAGGGTCAGCATCAGGGGTGCGATGAAGGCGAACTCGACGGCTGCAACGCCGTCATCATTGCGCGTGAAACGCGTCCTGAACCTGGCAAGGCCGGGCATCTGCGCGCGGGCGTCAGATGTGAGGCTGGGTTTGATCGTCAACATGGACATCCTCATGTCGTCGGAAAGGGCTCGGCGCGGAACGCGACAACCGATTCAAGCACGTTTTCGTTCGTGGTCAGCCGCGACATGGCACTGAAGAAACCGCTGGTGATCACGGGAACCTTGTAGGCCGTGCGCACGACCACGATCTCGCTGGGGGCCACGGGCCGCATCTGGTAGCGACTCACATCGATCGTGCCGGACGTGACCATGCTGTCAGCATTGGCTGGAAAGGCGCTTGAAGGCTGCACATCGATGAACAACCTGGAAGAACAGTCTGTGGCGATGTTCATGCGCGCACAGACGGCATCGCGGAACGCCGCCGTCTGTACGGCCACAGAGCCTGTGTAAAGCGTGCGGCTTTCGCCGGTGAGCACGGTGCGCGACGCCTGGTTGGTGGCTTCCTGCAGCACCTGGCGGGTCCAGAACACCATCGACATCTCGACGATCATCATCAGCATGAAGAAGAACGGCGTGGCGAGAAGACCGAACTCGACAGCCGTTGCGCCTTTCCTGTCGGCACCGAAGCGCTTTGCAAACAGGTGCATGCCACAGCGCGTTGCGCCGCCGCTGGCGCTAGCGCCTGTGCTGGTCTTGCCGTCTGTTGCTTGATGTGCCGGGCAATCCATGTGCGTTGATCTCCGCCTGAAGTGGCAGTGATATCAAGCAATGTTTGCTGAAGTCTTAGGAGATGCCCCGCTTTGGCATCAAAGGCGGCAAGCTGCTGTTAAGCCTGTGATGCGAGCGGGAAGCGTGTTTGGGCCGGGTGATGTAATTTTCCCCAGTGTCATGGCCGCCCCTGTGGCGGCCATCTCGATACGGCGAGGCCCCGATGTCCTTCGCGCTGAGATCACCGGCACAAGGCCGGTGATGACACTGTCTAAAATTCCTCTGCTTGATCAACTCAGACTGTTTCGTGCAGGCCTATCGTGCAGGCGTGGACAACTGGTTGCGGGTCGATGTCTGGGCACCCACCTCACCAAAGTATTTTGTCGAGTCGCCAAGCTGGATCGAGGGCTGGCACTGGGGTGCGCATGAATAGGATTCGCGCTCCATGCCGCGCTGCACCGTCACAAGGGCGTCCGTCGAGGCTCGCACCGTCACGCGTGATTCAGCCAGCATCTTGCCGCTGGCGTCGAGCGCGATCAAGTTGGTGATGCCGAAGGCGCGGCCCGTGACAACCAGGATGCCGTTCTTCTGCACCGCCACGTCGGCGATCATCGGGTTGCCGACGATCACGGTCTGGGTCTTTTCCGGCAGCTTGATCACCTTGGCATGGTCAACCATCACCATGACCGCGTCGATCCGCTCGCTGGCGAGGGATGCCGTGGTCATCATGCAGAGCAGCACGAATGCAAGGTGCGCGCGCACCCGCAGGGCTGAGGATCGCAAGGAAGCTGGCAAGGAAACGGGCAAGGAAACGGGCATGACGGTCTGGTCCACTCTGGTTGTCATGGAGCCAGACTGCACCATCATGGTGAACAATGTGATAACGCGCTGATCCGCTCACATACAAGGAAAGGTTGCATCATGCCTGCCGGTTCAGGATTTCGTTGATGAAAGCACAAGGGGTGAAGGGCCTGTGAGGAAAGCACCGGGATGCCGTTAGCGGAAATACGGTCGCTTTCGTTGGGAACATCGAGTATATTATGATCAAATCTGAACAGATATAACAATCAACTTGTTCATTTCAAATATGTCACTTGAGAAATATCGACATTATCGCAAATAACTTCAAGTAAATAGAAAATTATATCATATAAACTCACTTAAATATGAAATTAACCATATGAACTACAGATAAAATTCAGGGGATATTCGTATTTCGATTTAACGGAACCGCAAGGGATCATCTGTAGGTTCAGCATCAGTCGACGATCTCCGGGCAACAAACAACCGACGACGTTCGACGCAACCGTGGTGTAAAAGGAGTGTTTCCCATGAAGAATCTGATGACCCGCTTTGCCAAGGACGAGTCCGGCGCAACCGCTATCGAGTATGGCCTGATCGCAGCCCTGATTGCCGTTGTCTGCATCGGCGTCTGGACAACCATCGGCACAAATCTGCTGGCTCGCTTCGGTTCCGTCAACGCCGCTCTCGGCCGCTGAGGACTGCTCCACCCCGGAAGGCGGTCACACGCCTTCCGGGTTCGGAATGCGCGAACTGAAGCCGGTTGATGATGACTGGTTTTGAAACTTTTGATGATCTGGCGATCGTCTGACGTTCCATCAACGTGAACGGACGCAGTCGCGTCGAGGGAGTATGTGTCATGACGAACCTGTTGAAGCGTTTTACCAAGGATGAATCCGGCGCAACCGCCATCGAATATGGCCTGATCGCTGCTTTGATCGCCGTCGTCTGCATCGGGGTGTGGACAACCATCGGTACCCGACTGTTCGCTCGTTTCTCGTCGGTCAATGCTGCTCTCGGACGCTGAGCACAGCTTCCAGGCGCGGTCATCCAATCATTTGCGCGCTCTGCGCAGACGTCATGCACCACACCGTTCGGCACTGTGCGGTGCATTCTCGTTTCGGTGCCGATAGTGTGGCCTGCCTCCGCTGGCCCTGAAAGCTTGACGATTATCCGTCCCGTTCAACCTGATCTTCATTTTTCCGTGTTCTGCTCACCATGACAGGAGAGCACCATGACCGCGACGACGCTGGCCACCTTGACCGTCTTTCCGGCTTTCATGGCCTTTGCCGCGGCGAGCGATCTGGTCTCGATGCGCATTTCGAACCGCATCTCGCTGGGCCTGGCAGCGGCTTTCGCTGTGTTCGCGCTTGTCTGCCAGCTGCCGCTCCAACTGGTCGGCCTGCACCTTGGCACAGGCGCTGTCATGCTGGCCGTCGGCATCGCGTTGTTCGCGGCGGGCTGGATCGGCGGCGGCGATGCCAAGCTCGCCGCTGCCACCGCGCTCTGGATCGGCCCCGAGCTTCTGCCACTCTACATCATGATCGCGAGTGCGCTGGGCGGCGCGCTCACCTTGTCCATCCTCAACATGCGCGGCCATCCGCTGCCGGGCTTTGCCGGAAACTGGTCATGGCTGCAGCGCCTGCACGCGCCGCGAAACGGCGTGCCTTACGGCATAGCCCTGGCTGCATCCGGCCTGATCATGTTTCCGGAAACGACGATCTGGAAGATGGTCGCGAGTCTGGGGTGATCCGACAGCATCATTCCCTTGCGATCATCTCCGTGACATCTTCGCAATTGGCAACATCCGGTTAACCATAATTTGACGAATCCGCCTGCATTGTAGCGAAACAGAGTTCGTTCCAGGTGGGTTCCATGTTGGGTTTGTCAGGCGCCAGAGCCATCGTTCTAGGCATTTCGCTGCTCACGATGTTGGCAGCTTACATGTTGGTCGGGACAGGCACGCCGCCCGCCCCGGTCACGATCACGCAGGCCGCTCCTCCCGCCCGCACCGTGGATGTGCTGGTCGCGGCGACGGACCTGCCGCTTGGCAACGCCGTGTCGCAGAACGATGTGAAATGGCTGGCCTGGCCGGAAGGCGGCGTGCCACAGGGCGTGATCCGCAAGGATGAGGTTGGTGCTCTCGAAAAGGACGTGCTGGGCGCGCTGGTGCGTTCGGCCTTCTATGCCTCGGAACCGATCCGCCGCGAAAAGCTGATCAAGGTGGATGGCACAGGCTTCCTGTCAGCCGTGCTTCCCTCCGGCAAGCGCGCCATCGCCATGTCGATCGACCGCGCCGGCAACAGCACGGCAGGCGGCTTCGTGCTTCCCAATGACCGTGTCGACATCGTCCGCACGGGCCGCCAGGAAGGCGGCGCTCCGGGCACCGAGAGCTTCATTTCCGAAACCATCCTGACAAATATCCGCGTGCTGGCCATCGGCCCGAACATCCAGGAGCGGAACGGCGAAAAGGTCGTGATCGGCGAAACCGCCACGCTCGAACTTGATCCGCGCCAGGTCGAGACCGTCACGCTGGCCCAGAAGTCGGGGACGCTGTCTCTCGCCCTGCGCAGCCTGGCCGATGCGAACGAACCGGCCCCGCCCCCTGAAGTGTCCGACCGGCAGGGCCTGACGCTGGTCCGCTTCGGACTGACCACCCAGACTGCCAAGCAGTGAGGCCATCATGAGCACGCACACAACCAAGCTGTCAGTCCGCAACAGATCAACCCGTTTCAGGGAAGCGCTGTCCTGCGCCGCCGCCACCTTGCTGGCGGCGAGCCTGGCCGTTCCTGATGCGCTGGCCCAGTCGGGAACCTCCAGCCACAGGATTTCTGCCCGCTCGTCCTCTGCGGGCAGCGCCCAGAAGCTCGACCTCTCCATCGGCAAGTCGCTGATCATCGAGTTGCCGCGCGATGCCAAGGAGGTGTTCGTCGCAAATCCGAAGGTCGCTAACGCCGTTGTCCGCTCGGCCCGCAAGCTGTTCATCATCGGCGTGACGGACGGCTCGACCTCCATCTTCGCGATGGATGGCGACGGCCAGCAGATCGCCGCGCTCGACATCTTTGTCGGCCGGGACCTGAATGTGCTGCGCCAGACCTTGCGCACGGCCCTCCCGAGGGCGCAGATCGAGGTCAAGCCAGCAGGCGATTCCATCCTTCTGATCGGCCAGGTGGCCAATGCCTCCGATGCGTCGCAGGCCATGGACATCGCCAGGGCCTTTGTCGGCATCTCGCCCGGTGTCGCCACCACGACATCCGGTGCCGTGATCAATTCGCTGACCATCAGGGGCCGTGACCAGGTCCTGCTCAGGGTCACGATCGCGGAAGTGTCGCGCCAAGCCATCAAGCAGCTTGGCGTCGACGCAACTGGCAGCTGGATCACCCGAAACTTCAGTGCCGTCACCAACCCGGTGAACGGCATTGCCTCAAACCTGATAAATCCCTTCAGCACAAATATCGAGAGTCCACCTTCCAACATCGCTTTCGGTTCAGGCGGTTCAGGTGCAACCTTACGTGCGCTGGAACGCGCGGGCGCGTCGCGCATTCTCGCCGAGCCGACCCTGACAGCCATTTCAGGCGAAAGCGCGAAATTCACAGCCGGTGGTGAGATTCCCATTCCCACCAGCCAGACCTGTACGGCGTCAGCGATTCCGGGCGTCGCGCCAAGCTGCCAGATCGGTCTTGAATTCAAGCCGTTCGGTGTCGCGCTGAATTTCACACCGGTCGTGTTGTCCGAAGGCCGCATCAGCATGCGGGTCGGCACCGAGGTGACCGAAATCGATGCGAGCAATTCACGCCAGATCGGCACGGTGCTTGTGCCGGCCTTCACGGTGCGCAAGGCCGACACCACGGTTGAAGTTCCGTCCGGCGGCACGATGATGACGGCGGGCCTGATCCAGCAGACGTCCAAGCAGGCGATCAACGGCCTGCCGGGCCTGATGAACCTGCCCATCCTTGGTGCCCTGTTCCGCTCGCGCGACTACCAGCGCAACGAGACCGAACTTGTCATCATGGTCACGCCCTACATCGCAAAACCCGCCGATCCGCGCCAGATGGCGCGGCCTGATGATGGTTTTGTCGATGCCCACGATGCCCAGACCATACTGCTCGGGCGTCTGAACAAGATTTACGGCGGGGGCAGCCCTGCCGCAGCGCATGGCTATCGCGGCCGTGTCGGCTTCATCGCGGATTGAAGGGTTTGGAACCGGTCATGATACTGTTTGCTCCCCGTTCACGTTCCACGCTTCTTGCGAAGTTTCCTGCAAGGCTTGCAAGGTTTGCGGCTCTCGCCGTTGCCTGCGCCCTGTTGCCGGCTTGCGTCAGCCGCAAGGCTGATGTCACGGCCTCGGTGCCCACCGATGTCCGCGACCGGCACCCGATCGTGCTGTCGGAGGCCCCGCGCTCGATCGAGATCTATGCCGGTGCAGGGCGGCTGGACCCGCGCCAGAGCGACGACATCGCTGCCTTTGCCGCAGAATACCGTGCCCATGGCCGCAGCCAGATCGTCGCCGAAGTGCCCAGCCAGGATGGCGTACGCGGCAGCGGCCATCGCGGCCTGATGGCGGTTCGTGATGGTCTTGCCAGAAACGGCGTCGGATCATCAATGGTCCAGGTGCGCAGCTATCCTGCGCCGGACTATACCGTGGCCGCGCCCGTCAGGCTCTCGTTCGCCAGGTTGCAGGCCCGCGTGCCGCATGAATGCGGGAACTGGCCAGAAGATCTGGGCGCGTCCAATGGCACGTTTTCCGCCAGCAACCGGCCCTACCACAACCTTGGTTGCGCCTATCAGACGAACATCGCGGCGCTGGTCGCCGATCCGGTCGACCTGGTCAGGGGCCGCACCGAAGGACGCATCGACACGGTCCGCCGGATGGGCGCCATCGACAAGCTCAGGGCCGGGCAGGATCCTTCGACGACGTACCGCGACGTTGCCACGAAGATCAACAACGCAGTTGGGAACTGACCATGAGCAGCGACAGCACCGCCATGTTTGATGCCAATGCCGAGGTGATCGCGCCGGTCCCGCGTATCACCCTGCAGGCCTTCTGCGAAAGCCACGATGTCGCGGCTGCGGTTCAGGCCGCGATCTCGGACCGTCGCATGCAGAAAGCCGTGTCAAAGGTCCAGATGGGCGGCCCCACCGCAGCCGTCGAGGCCTTTCAGGAATCGCCGACACCCAACGCCCTGATCCTCGAGCACTTGCAGGATGCGGCCTCCCTGTTCGAGCATCTCGAGCGGCTGTCCGATGTCTGCGATCCGGGCACGCGCGTGATTGTGGTCGGGCATGTCAATGACATCGGGCTGTACAGAGAGCTGACCAAGCGCGGCGTCAGCGATTACCTGATCGCGCCCGTCACCGTGATCGACGTGGTCAGATCGGTGTCTCAGCTCTTCGCGGCACCGGGCTCCGCCACGCTCGGGCGCACGATTTCCATCGTCGGTGCCAAGGGCGGTGTCGGCTCCTCGACCATTGCCCACAACATCGCGTGGGCCATTTCCCAGAGCCTTGATGCCTCGACGGTGCTGGTCGATCTCGACCTTGCCTTCGGCACCGCCGGGCTCGATTTCAACCAGGATCCGCCGCAGGGCGTGGCCGATGCCATCTTCGCGCCGGACAGGCTTGATCAGGCCATGGTCGACCGGCTTCTGTCGCGCTGCTCCGACAATCTGAGCCTTCTGGCTGCGCCCGCCATCCTCGACAAGACCTATGATCTGCCTGAGGAGGGGATCGATCAGCTCATCGACCTTCTGCGCGGCCTTGTCCCCACGATCGTGCTGGACGTGCCCCATGTCTGGAATGCCTGGACGCGCCGCGTGATCGTCAATTCCGATGACATCCTGATCGTGGCCACACCTGATCTGGCCTCCCTGCGCAATGCCAAGAACATCATGGATCTGTGCAAGCAGACCCGCACCCATGACCGGCAGCCGCAATTGATGCTCAACCAGGTCGGTGTTCCGAAGCGGCCCGAAATTGCCGCCAACGAGTTTGCCAAGACCTTCGGCATCCCGCTGGCAGGCATCATCCCGTTCGATCCGCAGTTGTTCGGCACCGCTGCCAATAACGGGCAGATGATCGCCGAGGTGCAGCCCACCGGGCCGATCACGCAGAATTTCGTGCAACTGGCATCTGGCCTCATGGGCCGCATGGACGCCAAGAAGCCGAAACGCGGTTTTATGGAGCCTCTTCTGGCGAAACTGACCCGCCGCAAGGCCTCCTGAGGGCATTGCAGCGCAAGCCTGAACCGGTTTGTGAAGGAACCATGCGCGGCGGACTGACGATCCGAGACGACGACGACACGAGGACTGGGACATGTTTGGCAAGAGAACGGCAGGCGGATCTCCGAGCGCTGCATCGCCTCCGGCGGCGGTTCCCGCCATGGCGGGCCGCAGCGCGGGTGCGCCTGCATCGCGCCAGGCTGACCCGATCCGCCAGCCCGAGCCGGCGAAGGTCATGCACGTGATGCAGGAGATCGTCCGCTCGGAGGAATACTACCAGACCAAGAGCATGATCTTCGGGGCGCTGATCGAAGCCATCGATCTGGCGCAGCTCGCCAAGCTCGATGCCGAAAGCGCCCGCGAGGAAATCCGCGACATCATCAACGAAATCATTTCGTTGAAGAACCTTGTCCTGTCGATTGCCGAGCAGGAAGACCTGCTTGCGGACATCTGCAACGACATCCTGGGCTATGGCCCCCTGGAGCCGCTGCTGGCCCGCGATGACATTGCCGACATCATGGTCAACGGCCCCAACCGCACCTTCATCGAAGTCAGCGGCAAGATCCAGCACACCAACATCCGTTTCCGCGACGCCCAGCAGCTGATGAACATATGCCAGCGGATCGTGAGCCAGGTCGGTCGGCGGGTCGATGAATCGTCCCCGATCTGCGACGCGCGCCTGCCCGATGGCTCCCGCGTCAACGTCATCGCGCCGCCGCTGGCCATTGACGGCGCCTGCCTCACCATCAGAAAGTTCAAGAAGGACAAGCTCACGCTCGATCAGCTCGTCAAGTTCGGCTCCATCTCGCCAGAAGCTGCGGTGCTGCTCAAGATCATCGGCAAGGTCCGCTGCAATGTCGTCGTGTCCGGCGGCACGGGTTCGGGCAAGACCACCTTGCTCAATTGCCTGACGCGCTACATCGAGGATGACGAGCGGGTCATCACCTGCGAGGACGCGGCCGAACTGCAGCTGCAGCAGGCGCATGTGGTGCGGCTTGAGACCCGGCCTCCGAACCTCGAAGGCCAAGGCTCGATCACCATGCGTGATCTGGTCAAGAACTGCCTGCGCATGCGTCCTGAACGGATCATCGTCGGCGAAGTCCGCGGCCCCGAGGCCTTCGACCTGCTGCAGGCGATGAACACGGGCCATGACGGTTCGATGGGGACGCTGCACGCCAACTCCCCGCGTGAAGCGCTGTCACGCATTGAATCGATGATCACCATGGGCGGGTTTTCGCTGCCGTCCCGCACCATCCGCGAGATGATCGTCTCGTCGGTGGACGTGGTCGTGCAGGCTGCCCGCCTGCGTGATGGCTCGCGCCGGATCACCCACATCACAGAGGTGCTCGGGATGGAAGGGGATGTGATCATCACCCAGGACGTGGTGGTCTATGACATCACGGGTGAGGATGCCAACGGCGTGCTGAGCGGGACGCACCGCTCCACAGGAATCGGGCGACCGAAGTTCTGGGAACGCGCCCGTTATTACAACGAGGAGAAGAATCTCGCTGCCGCGCTCGATGCCATGGAAGTCAGACCGGAGAACATGTGATGTCCAGGTTGGGCCTGAAGGCCAGGATCTGCCGGACTGACACGGCCATGTTGACAAGACCAGGAGCCGGAGAGCCCCCATGCTAGCGTCTTTTGCGCCTTTCGTTCTGATCGCGGCGGCAGCGGCGGGTATCGCCTATGCGCTTCTGTATCCTTTGCTGAGCGGCGAAAAGCGCGCGGAGCAGCGCCGCAAGGCGCTTGCGCCCGGTCCGGTGAGCGAAAGGACCGCGCGCAATGCCAGCACGCGCAGCAAGCGCGACCAGGTTGCCCAGAGCCTGAAAGAGCTGGAGCAGAAGCAGAAGAATGCCGGCAAGCTCACGCTTGAAGACAAGATTTCGCAGGCCGGACTGAAAATAAACCGCAAGACATTCTATCTCTACAGCCTCTTGTCCATGATCGGCACGGCTTTCGGAGCCTGGTATGCGGTCGGGCACACATTCGCGATCATTCCGGGCGTCATTGTCGGTGCGCTGGGAATTCCGAACTGGTATCTCGGCTTCCGCAAGAAGAAGCGCATCAAGGCGTTCCTCAACGAGTTTCCCAATGCCCTTGATGTCATCACGCGTGGCCTCCGCTCCGGACTGCCGCTCAACGATTGCGTGCGCATCATTGCCTCCGAGGCTGCTGAACCTGTCCGCTCCGAGTTCAAGACCATGATGGACGGGCAGTCGCTCGGCATCCCGCTGGGTGACGCCATCCAGGATCTGTACGGGCGTATCCCGGTTGCGGAAGCAAACTATTTCGGGATCATCATCACCATCCAGCAGAAAAGCGGCGGCAACCTTGCCGAGTCGCTGGCCAACATGGCCAAGGTCGTGCGCGAACGCCGCAAACTGAAGGCCAAGATCCAGGCCCTCAGTGCCGAGGCCAAATCCTCCGCCGCGATCATCGCCTGCATGCCGCTCGGCGTGGCAGGGATGGTCTATGTTTCGACGCCTGCCTACATCGAGAAGCTGTGGATCACCCAGGCCGGCCAGTTCACCCTTGTCGGCGGCGTGCTGTGGATGGTGATGGGCGTGCTGGTGATGCGCAAGATGATCAACTTCGATGTCTGAGAGAGCGGAACCGGCACGATGATCGACTTCATCATCCAGAAATTCGTCGATCCGAGGTTCATGGCCTCACTTGTGTTCGCCCTGGCGGCCGCGGCCACGGTCGTGACATTGGCGCTTCCCTATCTGAGCACGGACGGGCTGAAGCGACGCATGAAATCCGCCGCTCTTGAGCGCGAAGCCATCCGCTCGCGGGAGCGCTCGCGCACATCAGCCGGCAGCACCCTGCGACAGGAGCCGAAGGCTTACATGAAGCAGATCGTCGAGCGCTTCCAGCTTGCCAAGCACCTGGGCGTCGATGATGCGCGCGCCAAGCTGGTCCAGGCAGGTTACAGGGGGCAGGGTGCGGAAATCGCGCTGCTGTTCTACAAGCTCGTCGGGCCGATCATCGGGCTGGTGTGCGGCGCGGTCTATTTCCTCTACCTCGATATCATGAAGCAGTCGCTGAACATCAACATACTTCTGACATTCGCGTCGACGTTCATCGGCCTCAAGCTGCCTGAGCTGTTGCTGAAGAACCAGATCGAGAAGCGCAAGCAATCGATCAGGCGGGCTTTCCCAGATGCGCTGGACCTTCTGCTGATCTGCGCTGAATCGGGCATGTCGATCGAGCTGGCCTTCCGGCGTGTCAGCGCCGAGATCGGCACGCAGTCCATCGCGCTGGCGGAGGAATTCGTGCTGACGACCGCTGAACTGTCATATCTCTCGGAGCGGCGGCAAGCTTATGAGAACCTCTCCAAGCGCGTTGACCTCGAATCTGTCAAGTCGGTGTCGACAGCGCTTGTCCAGGCCGAGAAATACGGCACACCCGTCGGCACGGCCTTGCGCGTATTGGCGCAGGAAAGCCGTGATGCGCGCATGCAGGAAGCCGAGAAGAAAGCCATGTCCTTGCCGCCAAAGCTGACGGTGCCGATGATCCTGTTCTTCCTGCCTGTCTTGATGCTGGTCATCATGATGCCGGCCGTCATCGGCGTGATGGGCCTGAAATAGCCCACTGCGCCCCGGTTCGCGGGCCACAGGCTTCGGCAAAAGACACGATGGATTGAACCGTGACCGCAGCCTTGTCGAAAGGTCAGCCTTCGGGCGTGGCTGTGTCCGGCTTTTGAGCTGAAGATGCAGGCGCTGCCGTGCGGCGACGCGGTGCCGGCTGCGATGCGGCGGCTTTGGCTCCAGCCCCGCCTTGCCGCAGCATGTCCCAGCTGTTGGGCTGGCTGACCATCTGCCTGAGCTGGATCATGGAGCGCGCCGCATCGGGAGCAGACAGATCCTGCTGCGCGACCTGTTCTGCCTCCCTGAAGCGGCCCTGAAGGCCCAGGACGAGCACCAGGTTCTGGCGCACGCGCTTGTCGGCGCGCGGGTGCTGTGCGGCTTCCGTCAGCACGCGCTCCGCTTCGGGCAGGCGCTTTGACAGCGCATAGGACAGGCCAAGGTTGGACATGACAGTCGGTTCGCCCGGATTGATCTTCAGCGCAGCCTCGTAAAAGCTCTGCGCACGGGGATGTTCTCCAAGCTGGTCGGAAACCGCGCCCTGTGCCGACAGGATGCGCCAGTCCGGGCGCTCCGGCAGATGTGCGCGCGCCAGCACCTCCTCGGCCTGCCTGAGCTGGCCCGTGTCCATCAGGGAGCGGCCATACGAGCCCAGCAGCTCGAGGTCATTGGGGTGCTTCAGGACGGCATTCTGCAGGACCGCGACCGCCTGTGCATGCTGGCCCAGGGCGCGCAGGGCGCGGGCAAAGCGGAAGGCGGCTGTCCTGTCGCCAGGATTGGCTTCGTGGCGCGGCGACCAGGCCTGAAGCTCTGCCCGCCATTGTGGTTCGGTGACCGGCGCAGTGCCGCCGAGCGACCCTGTCAGGTCGGCTGGACCGCGCGCCATGCAGCCACCCATCAGGGCGGCGATGGCGATCACCGACGCTGCGCAGCGAAGATTGAACATCATGCGTGCCCCGTTTGTCCCCTGGCCACAGCTGTCGTCGGCTTCCATGCCGCAAATGCTGTGGTCAGTTCTGGAATAAATTGTTAACCCTAATGGAGTGTTAAGATCGGGCGGCTTGAGACTGTCTCGTTCTGCGCCATCCATGTTCGAGCGAGTTCTGTGCAATGTCTGATCTTCTGCTTGGCTCTGCCCCCCCATCCAGACCCATCCCTGTCATTCTGGCCGCGACCGATGACTGGGATGCGATCAGGTCAGGAT
Organism: Allobosea sp.; assembly: GCA_031375185.1. Lineage (GTDB taxonomy): Bacteria > Pseudomonadota > Alphaproteobacteria > Rhizobiales > Beijerinckiaceae > Allobosea. The sequence goes on from JANMHN010000195.1 coordinate 13,207, forward strand.
TGCCGAAGGCGGTCGCTCGGTTTGCCGATGTGTCGGGATTTGCCGGGCAGGCCAGCCGCCATCTGGTCGTGCCGGACAGGGCGGGAGAGGTACAGTGCGTCCTGGCGGGGCAGGATGCTTCTGGCGCACACCATCGCGATCCGTTCGGTCCTGGCCGCCTTGGGGCCGTCCTGCCGGAAGGCACCTATGCCTTTCGCGGCAAGCTGGCTGACCCCTCCGCCGCGTGCCTGTCCTGGTTGTTGTCGGCCTACAGGTTCCAGCGCTACAAGCCTGCGCAGCCCGGCGGCGCACGGCTCGTCGCCCCGCGCGGTGTGGATGCCGGAGAGACGATCCGCTTGGCCGAAGCGGTGATGATCTCCCGCGATCTGGTCAACACCCCTGCCAATGATCTGGGGCCGGAGGAACTGGAAGCCGCCGTGCGCGCACTGGCGTCGCAGCATGGCGCGGATGTCCGTGTCGTCACGGGCGATGACCTGATCACGCAGAATTTCCCCATGATCCATGCGGTCGGCAAGGCGTCGCCGCGCGCGCCGCGCCTTGTCGATCTGACATGGGGCGAGCCGCATCATCCGAAGGTCACCCTTGTGGGAAAGGGCGTCGTGTTCGACACGGGCGGGCTGAACATCAAGCCGGACAGCTCAATGCTGCTGATGAAGAAGGACATGGGAGGCGCGGCAAGCGCCATCGCCGCTGCGCGCATGGCGATGGGGGCGAAGCTGCCCGTGCGCCTCAGGCTTCTGGTGCCGGCGGTGGAGAACGCCATCTCGGGCAATGCCTTCCGCCCCGGCGATGTGCTCCAGAGCAGAAAGGGGCTCAGCGTCGAGATCGGCAACACCGATGCGGAAGGACGCCTGATCCTGGCGGACGCGCTGGCGCTGGCTGACGAGGAAGCCCCTGCCTTCCTTGCCGATTTCGCCACGCTGACTGGCGCAGCGCGGGTGGCGCTTGGCCCTGACCTGCCGCCGTTCTACACCCATGACGAGGCGCTTGCCGCCGACTTGGCGCGCCTGTGCATGCGGGTGCATGATCCGGTCTGGAGGCTGCCGCTCTGGACCCCCTACGATGCCTTGCTGGACTCGAAGATCGCCAGTCTCAACCATATCTCGGGCGGGCCTTTCGCAGGGTCGGTCACGGCGGCTCTGTTTCTCAACCGTTTCGTTGCCAGAACGACGCCTTATGTCCACTTCGATGTCTT
>JANMHN010000280.1:0-1728 GCA_031375185.1 Allobosea sp.
CACCTGCCCGTTCAACATGCTGGAGGAAATGCGGCAGGCGCTCATTCTGGCCCGCATGGGCGGCAAGCAGGTGTTCGAGATCGACACCGCAGGGGTTTTCAACGCTGCCACAACCGGATCAGCCAAGGCGCTGGGCCGCGACGACATCGGGCAGCTTGTCGTCGGTGCAAAGGCTGATCTTGTGCTGGTCGATCTGAAGCATCCCCAGATGCAGCCGGTCCATGACCCGCTGCGCAGCCTGCTGCATTGCGCTGCCGAGCGTGCGGTGCGCGACGTGTTCGTCGACGGTCATCAGGTTGTGCGGGATGGAAAGGCACTGGGCCTCGACCATGCCGGCGCCACGGCGATGCTGGCGGATGCGCAGGCAAGGGCCATCAGGCGGGCGGAAGCAGACGATCCGCAAAAGCGGACCATCGCGCAGCTTGCGCCTTTGACGTTCCGGTCTGCTGCTTACCCCCGCGAGTGACCCCAGAACCGTGCCGGCATGGCCAGGAGCGGGCGCAGGTTGCCCCTGTCCAGCATCAGTTCGGCCTCCGCCTGCGCGGTTTCGAGCACCTTGTTCTCGTTGACCAGCTTGGCCTTGCGGTCGGCAAGGGCGATCTCGCCATCCACGATCACGGTCGAGACGTCGTTTCCATTGGCAAAGCACACCAGCCGATAGAGCGGCATGTGCAGCGGGTACATGTGAGGCCGGGCCAGATCGACCAGGATCACGTCGGCTTTCTTGCCGATCTCCAGCGAGCCGATCTCGCGCTCCATGCCCACGGCCTTGGCGGCGTCGATCGTGGTCATTTCCAGCACCTTGCCGGGCGGCAGCATCTTCGGGTCTTTGAAGAAGGTGCGGTGATAGTGCATGCACTGCTGCATGTGCCGGAACATGTCGCCGTTGCGGTCCGGCGCGGTGGCGTCCGAACCGATGGCAACCGTGACACCTGCATCGATCAGCTCCGGCGCAGGGCAGCGGCCAAGGACCGAGGCGATGGCGCTCGGATTGTGGGCGATCTTCGTGCCGGTGTCGGCACAGATCCTGATCTCGTCATCCGTGAGGTTGGTGGAGTGCGAGAGCAGCGCCTCCGGGCCAAGGATGCCGAGTTCCCGGGCGTAGGCGACTGAGCCTTTCGTGTGCCCGTCCTGCGTGAACACCAGCCCGTGCTCGCGCGCAAGCTGGCTGGTCGCGGTCGCCTGCGCCCGTGCCCGCGCCATGTCCTCGATGGACAGCTCGTCCTTGTGTTCCGCCCGCAAGGTTGGCGTGATCAACGCGATGTTGAGCCTTTTGCCATGGCTGCCATGCCAGCGCCCGATCAGCGTCTTGCAGGTGGCGAACTGCCGGTCGAAATCAACCGGGTAGGTCTGCGCCGTGCCGTTTTCCCAGGTGCCGTAGGTCAGCGGGTGTGGTGGCCGTGTCGGACCGACAGCGACGATGGAGCGGGTGCCGACCTCCGCCACGCCGTCGCAATGGGCGTCGCCATAGATGGGATCATCCGTGCGCAGGATCGTGTCGCCACCGCCCAGCAGGGACACGCCGGTGGTGACGCCGAACCTGAGGCGTTCGAGCGCTGCAAGCTGGGCCTCCGCCCGCCAGAATTCAGGTGTCGACCCTTGGGTGTAGGTATAGCCGCAGGCCTTGTACCAGGCGTCCGAGTCCCCGCCGCCGAGCGTCTTGATGAAGCCATGTCCGGCATGGGCATGGGCATCGATGAAGCCCGGCATCACGATCTGGCGCGAGGC
>JANMHN010000288.1:0-19456 GCA_031375185.1 Allobosea sp.
GAGATCGGCACGCCGAACTTGTTGTCGAATTTGCCGGTCGAGATCTTGGCATGCGTTCTTGCGTCAACATCCGGATTGATGCGGAACGACACCGGAGCAACCTTGCCCATCGCGAGGGCCACCTCGGACAGGACAACGGCCTCGGGCTCTGACTCGACGTTGAAGCACAGGATATTGGCGGCAAGCGCCTCTTCCATCTCCTCGCGGGTTTTTCCGACCCCCGAGAAAACGATCCGCTCCCCCGGAACGCCTGCAGCCAGCGCCCTCTTGAGTTCCCCGACCGAGACGATGTCCATGCCCGCGCCCTCGCGCGCCAGCGTCCTGAGCACGGCCTGATTGGAATTCGCCTTCATGGCGTAGCAGACAAGTGTGTCAGCACCGGCGAACGCGTCGCGGAACACGCGGTAGTGCCGGATCAGCGTTGCGGAGGAATAGCAATAAAAGGGCGTGCCGACCTCGCGGGCGATGTCATGCAAAGCGACGTCCTCGGCGTGAAGTACGCCGGACCTGTACTGGAAATGATGCATGAGATGGCCGGATCAGAGCAGTGGATCAAGAAGGAAAGGCGTGGTCGGCGGCGGGGAGCGTCGACCCCCCTGCCCCGTCGTGGTGCGCAGTCCTGCCGATCCTGCGGAAATCGTCTGGGGTCCGGTCTGAACGCCCGAACTCTGGCTGATGTCCTGGGTCTGCGGCATGACAGGCGTGTCCGGACCGGCGTTTGGCTTGCCATCCCTCTCGACCTCGGTTTCGCGCGCAGGGCGGAATGCGGGCGAAGCGCCAAACCCGGACGCGCTGGCCTGGGGCTGGGATGCCTGGCTGCGTGCATCGGTTCCAGGTGGCGGTTCAAGCGCGCCGCGTCGGCCGCAGCCGGACACAAGCACGGCGCAGGACAGGCCGAGACAAACAAGGTAGGCGATCTTTGACGGGCGCGTTGTCACGAGTTGCTTTCCAGAAGGACGTCTCAACGAGGTTTTGTACCGACACCGGGCAGAACCACGGCTTTCATAAGCGATGTTCTCGCAGATGTCAGCATTGCTCACATGGTCGGCACTCTGGCACTCTTCCTGGCCAGCACGCGTTGCCAGCGTGCGGCCTGCGCCTTGACCTGCCGCGGCGCTGTGCCGCCATGGCTCACCCGGCTTTTGACGGACCGCTCGACACCGAGCACGGCAAACACCTCGCCTGTGATCCTGGGCTCGATGCCCTGCATGTCGGCAAGACTGAGCTTTTCCAGCCCGATCTGTCGTGAAGACGCCAGCCCCACCAGCTTGCCGGTGACATGGTGTGCATCCCTGAACGGCATCTTGAGAACCCTCACCAGCCAATCTGCCAGATCCGTGGCCGTGGCATAGCCAAGTCCTGCTGCCTTCTTCATGGTCCTGAGCTGTGGCTCCATGTCCCTGACCATGCCACCGATGGCCGCAAGACAAAGCGAGAGTGTCTGAAGCGCGTCGAAGACCCCCTCCTTGTCCTCTTGCATGTCCTTCGAATAGGTCAGGGGCAGGCCCTTCATCATGGTCAGCAGGGCCTGAAGCGCGCCGAACACCCGGCCGGCCTTGCCACGCACCAGCTCGGCTGCATCGGGATTGCGTTTTTGCGGCATGATCGACGAGCCGGTCGTGAAACTGTCGGACAGCTTGATGAAGGCAAACTGTGGCGTGGTCCAGAGCACGATCTCTTCGGCAAGGCGTGACAGGTGCATCGCCGTGATGGCAGCGGCGGAGACAGCTTCAAGTGCGAAATCACGATCCGAAACCGAATCAAGCGAGTTTGCGGTCGGACGGTCAAAGCCAAGCGCCGCGGCGGTGTGGTGCCGGTCGATCGGAAACGATGTCCCTGCGAGGGCGGCGGCCCCGAGCGGGCATTCGTTCATCCGCCTGCGGGCATCGGAGAAGCGCCCTCGGTCGCGCGACAGCATCTCGACATAGGCCAGAAGATGATGCCCGAATGTCACGGGCTGGGCCGATTGTAGATGCGTGAAGCCAGGCATGACGGCACCGGCAAACGCCGCAGCCTTGTCGGCAAGCGCTGACTGGACGTCTGCGATCTGTTCATCGATCAGGTCGACCGTGTCGCGCACCCACAGCCGCATATCGGTCGCGACCTGGTCATTGCGCGAGCGGGCGGTGTGAAGGCGCCCCGCGACAGGGCCGATCAATTCGCGCAGGCGGCTTTCCACATTCATGTGGATGTCTTCAAGCGCACGCGAGAATGTGAAGCTCCCGGCCTCGATTTCGGCCTCGACCGCCTTGAGCCCCGCGCAGATTGTCTCCACATCAGCGGAATCAAGTATGCCTGTCTTGCCCAACATGGCAGCATGCGCGAGAGAGCCGCGAATGTCCTGTCGCCAGAGTTTCTGATCAAAACCGATGGAGGCATTGATTTCCTCCATGATCACGTCAGGGCCCGTGGCGAAGCGCCCACCCCACATCCTGTTGCTCATATCGAACCCTTCATCTGAAACCAGGCCGGATCATGACTGCCTTCTTCCGCAACCCGCTGCTGACGAAAAACGCATCCAGCCTCGCCATCGTGCTTGGCCTTGCAGTCGTTATCGGCCTCGGGTCGCTATACGTGACGAGTGACGCCGCCCGCAAGCCAGGGGAAACAGCGGCCTGTACGCCGGCGCGCAATGTCAGCGAGGCGGTTGTCAGGGCAGCGACAGGTGAAGTCGCGGCCTTTCAAGCCTTCAAGACACCGCGTGAACTGCCGGATCTGGCTTTCAAAGGCCCCTCGGATGCACCTGTCTCGCTTGCACAATTCAGGGGCAAGACGGTTCTGCTCAACCTGTGGGCAACCTGGTGCGCGCCGTGCCGGAAGGAGATGCCCGCGCTCGATGCCGTGCAGGCCGAATTCGGCGGCGCTGACTTCGAGGTTGTCGCCATCAACATCGACACGCGCAATCTCGACAGGCCCCGCACATGGCTTGCCGAGAACAACATCACGCGGCTGGCCTACTATGCCGATCCAGAGGCCAGGGTTTTCCAGGACCTGAAACGGGTCGGCCAGGCCATCGGCATGCCGACAACGCTGCTGATTGATGCGAAGGGCTGCCAGCTTGGCGTGCTGCATGGGCCGGCCGAATGGGCCAGCGACGACGCGAAGCGCCTGATCAGGGCGGCCAGTGGCCGTTAATGCGGGAACGTTGATCTGATGGCGTCGGCAGGATTGCGCAGCTGACGGGCAATTTTCTCAGCGACCCGAAGCCCGCGAAATGCGCCATGTCAGCAGGGGCACGGCAGTGCGCACCTGGTGGGCTGACAGCCGCCGACGTCCACCATCGGGCTGCATTTCTTCAAGATGAACAAAACCCATCAGATGCAGCGCGGCAGCGGCATCCCGGGCCGCAAAGGCGCGTGGCACAATATCGAGGGAGCCGGCAGACCCCACCGCATCCAGCAAGGCGGCAGTTTCGGCCTGTCTGGTGGAACTCCGACGCGGAAACGGAACAACTGACGCAAACGACGCAACAACATCAGACATGAATAACCTCGGGCTCAGGCCTGCCGAATCATCCGGTGGCCGAACACGACTGTCTGTTCTGATGGTTTCGCCGGTTCTAACCCCCAGCCCCGGCCACTGTCCCGTAACGGGCCATCCCGCCACCGATGGTGGTGATCAACTGAACGGCATCCGCACAAGACCGGTTCTGCGTTCCCGCGCGGTGTTCAGGCTCACGATCTGACAAATTTCGGCAGCAGCCTGCCGGTGCGGTCCATGTAGGCCTGATATGCGTCCCCGAAGCCGTCCAGCATCAGGCGCTCCTCATGCCCGACCCTGAGCGCATAGAGGGTTCCAAAACCGATCAGCCCCGCGAAACCGGCGATCCAGTTGGGCAGCAGCAAAGCCTGCGCCAGCGCCATGAGCCAGAAGGCCGTATACATCGGATGGCGGATCCGCGCGTAGATCCCGTGCGTGATCAGCTTGTGATCCTCCTTCAGCTGAAGGCTGACGGACCAGTTGCGGCCCAGCGCCTTGTGCGTGAGGCGGAAGATCACAAGAGCTGCCCCTGCAACCACGATTCCGACCGCGCAAAGCCACGGCTGGAACGGATAATCGGCGAAGCCTGGAAATCCGGTCAGCACAAAAACCGCGGGCACGATGCCGAGCCCGGTCAGCGAAACGGCAAGCCGCAGACGCTCGTCAAGCAGCATCCGGTCCTGGGCGATGCGGGCCTTGCGGGCCTTGCGCTCATAAGGAATGCGCAGGACAAACCAGCCTACAACAAGGATGGCCCAGGCCAGTTTCGCCATCATCACGGTCATGGCCGGTCCTTCTGAGACAGGACTGGCGCGCCGGATGTGACCGGAAGCAATGCCTCCAAGGCACCGCCCGTCAGATTGCCAGTCTCGCCGACCCAACCTTGCGCTCCATCAGGGGACTTTGCCAGTGCCATCAGCCCGAAAGGACCGCAGATCGTCATCAGATAATCGTAGCGCGAGCGCCGGTCATTGCCGCTGATGAACTGGCAATGCAGCCGGAAGAAATTGCGCTTGATGCTTTTATAATAGGAGGGCTCCAGCATGCTGCGGAACCGCACGAGGCGCACCACAGGTGCCCTGCCAGCCAGGCCGAGCGCTTTCAACGGTTCTGATCTGTAAAAATTCATCACATCATTCAGTGCCTGGTACTCCGCCCAGTCCACTTGCGGCGCCTTGGCGAGGGCAGCCACCCGCGCCCTTAGCCCATGTGCCTTGCTGTGCAGCGCGATTTTCAGGATGGATGAGCCAAGCGTCAGCAAGCCCAGCCGCCTTTTGACATTCTGCGACTTCAAGGCCTCATCCAGCATGTCGACGGCCAGGACAGCCCCCAGGCTGTGCCCCACCACAAGGCATGGCGTTGTTTCCGGCGTCGACAGCATCGTGTCAGCCATGCCCTTGATGCGGGGCGCGATGACAGGATTGACATCCCGCACGATGCGCGTGGAAAAACTCCAGTCGTCGAGGAGATGACCGACATGGGTTCGGCTGACCAGCCTGATGACGCACAGAAGTGTGAGCGATGCTCCGCCGACAAGAGCAACGGGCCAGGGCAAGCCTGCGGCCATGAGAATCCTGCCACCCAGCCAGCCGGCCAGCACCAGGGCTGTCATCATGGCGTAGGGATAAAGGAAGAACACCGCATAGCGCCATGCCGTCTTCAGATAGGCGACAAGCGCACCATGACGCGTGAAGTCGGCAAATGCCAAAATGCCATCCCACCAACGCTGCAGCATGCCATTTGATCGGTGGCTGGTGATCACATCGTCCCAGCGCAAAAGATCATGCCGGCTCGTCACGCTCCAATCCGTGCCTGTGACGGTGACTGTCCAGCTCGCAGAGGTCTCCGTTTCGATGAAATCGTGCGACGAAGCCTTCACGCCCCAGCAGGTCTCGAAGCGGCGCAACTCACGGACGAACCTCCTGTGATACGCGGCAGGCGACATAGGATCATAGCCACTGAGATGAAACACCCGCCGATTGATGGAGATCGTTCTCATTCTGGCTATTTTGCTTCTTTCAGGCCCAGTGCTTTGCACAAGCTAGGTGTCATGGCGTTGCACGGTATATCAATTCACACATGAACTTCCGCAAGGACAATACATCATAACATCATCAACTCTGGACGGTCATGGTCCAACATATGATGCTCAAACCGTCTGCGCGTCTGGGCGCAACATCCAGATAATGACGGCCCTTCTAGCGATTTGAACCAGCGAGCGATAGCGGTGATTTTGGCCAGAAACATGAAAGTGCCCAATGATCGTTCGCGTGTGTGACATGTGGGAAGGCATGGAAATCCAGCGCTCAGATGCCGGCGGGATTTCCAAGAAGCCGCCACAATGTGTTCGGCAGCTTGCGTGATGACATTTCCGCACCTGCCTGCCTCTTGTGCAGTTCGATCTTGCGGCCGTGGAACTCCTCAATGCCACTGCGGTGTGCCACGCTGATCACGGTCGCCGATGCCAGTTCGTTATGAAGCAGGGTCAGGAGCGAAAACTGGCTTTCCTCGTCCAGCGCCGATGTCGCCTCATCCATGATGATGACCTGCGGCTTGTGGATCAGAAGGCGGGCAAAGGCCAGGCGCTGGCGCTCGCCACCGGACAGTGTCTGGTCCCAGCGCGCCTCGTGATCGAGTTGCCTGACAAGATAACCAAGACCGCAACGTCGCATCGCAGCGACGATCTGCGGATCGGTCGCACCATTCTGGTCCGGATAAACGAGTGCCTGGCGCAATGTGCCGAGCGGGATATAAGGCTGCTGCGGCACAAACGCGATCTTGACACCCTTGGGAACACGGATCGAGCCTGATCCCCAGGGCCAAAGGCCCGCAAGCGCGCGGATCAGGATACTCTTCCCCGAGCCGCTTTCGCCGGCCAGCATCACTTTCTCGCCCATTCCGATGCGCACCGAGGCATCATTGATCACCACACGCCCTGCCCTGTCGGCAACAGAGAGCCCTTCGATGTGGATGGCTCCATCATCGCTGGTCCCAAGCTGGATGGTGGTTTCATCCTCCATTGTCGTGCCCACATCGATGTCATCCATCGCGGTTGTCAGTTCGAGAACGCGCGCGGCGGAGGCATACCATTCGGCAAGCCGGACGAAATTGTCGACAAACCAGATCAATGCGCCCTGGACCGCACTGAAAGCAGCGACAAGCTGCATCACAGCGCCAAGCGTGAGGTCACCATTGAGATATTTGGGTGTCACCAGCAACAAAGGCAGGATCGGAAACAATGCGCCGTTGGTGTTGAGCACGAGGGCGATCACCCCTTGCTGGCGGATCACCCGGACCCACGCGCTGACCACGACGCCATAACTCGTCAGCACCGAACTCAGTTCGTCCTTGTCACCGCGGATGAGGGCGATGCTTTCGGCGTTTTCCCTCAGCCGCGTCATCTCTGACCGGAAAATGGCCTCTGCTTCGTTCTTGGCAGAAACGCGTCCCACAAGCGGGCGGCCTGCAAGATAGGCCAGTCCAGACGCGGCGATCGCATAAACGACGGCCGCGACAGCCATGAAGGCCGGTATCTCGATGATCTGCCCGCCGACACTGAAGCGCGCACTTCCGGCCACATGCCAGAGAATGGCTGCGAAGGTGATGGCCATGATGACCGCACCAAGCAGGCCAAGGCCAAACTCCACGAGTGGCTCGACCGACAATCTCGCATCGTCTGAAATCCTGAATTCAGGCGCGGACTGGTCCGGCGCGACAAAGCCGAGCCTGTAATAGCGCTGGTCGGCGATCCACCATCCCGCCATGCGCCTGGTGAGCCACTCGCGCCAGCGCATCTGCAAGGTCATGCGTGTCACGATCAGCGACGAGAGCACCAGGGCAATGGCCAGCACGATCACGGGCAGCCACCAGATGGTCATCCAGACACCCTCCGGATCGCGTCGCTCAAGGGCATCGAAGAACACACGGTTCCAGGTGTTCATCGCAACCTGCGTCGCGATCTGGGCGAGCACGCAGCCTATGACAAGAACGGTCAGCAGCCAGGCACGGCCCGCACCGGGTCCTGTCCAGAAACCGCGTGACAAGGCGAAGAATGGTCGCAGCACAGATTTGCGTTCGGCAGAAGCGCCCTTGCTCCCAGAATCGGTCCTGTTCCCGGAATCAGTCTTGCTCATCGTTGGAGTATCTTTCGCGCCGACAAGGCTGGTCCGTTACGGACACATACAGGGGCACATGGCAAACGCGTCAGCGGGCAAGGGGTTCCGCACAATGTCGGTGGCGCGGTGATATGGCGCGCACGGATGTGGCGCGCACGGTGGCTCACTCATATCCGGGCGGGACTGCTGGGTCACGGCACACCCTGATTTATCGCAGGGCCATGGAACCTGCAGCACTCCTCGACGTTCTTGCTGGGAGACTCAAAGCTGTTCGCCATGGGATTGGCCTCGATGCCAATCGGCGAACAGCAGAGAGCCGGAAGGTCTGATGACAGATCTTTCGCATCCTTTCATGAACACCCAGAGGTTTCATCATGTCCATCCGTTCAGCCTTGTTTGCTACAGCTGCTGTGCTGTCTCTCGCGACACCGGTTCTTGCCCAGACGACAAGCCCGTCGGTGCCTGCTCCCATGACGGCACCTGCCCCGGTGTCTGACATGTTCTTCACCGAAGCCTGGGTTCCGACCCACTGGCGCACGTCGGAGGCCATTGGCCAGGCAGTATACAACCGTGCCGGCGAGCGCATCGGCGAAGTCGATGAACTTCTTGTCGACGCCAGCGGGCGCGTTCTGGCCGCCGTGGTCGGCGTAGGCGGCTTTCTGGGCATGGGCGAGCGCAAGGTTGCTGTCAGCTATCGTTCATTCGAGATGACGCGCGAAACCAACGGCAAGGCCAGGCTTGTGGCCGATCTGACCAGCGCAAATCTCAAGAACGCTCCTGAATACAAGCCAATGGATGCTGCCAAGCGCAGCTGAGCTTTCTGCCTGGGTTGAGCACCGATGTGCCGTCCCATGCTGAGTGCCCCCTCGCCAGCATGAGACACACAGACCCACCGTTGGCCCTGCCAGCGGTGGGTTCTTTGTTGGGTCAAAGCGTGATCGCCGCAACCTGTGCGCTTGTGTCGATGAGACGGACCAACACGACCTGGAAACATGTCGTGCAAAACACCGAGTCAAGACACCGACACAAGACACCGACGACAGACCCCGGACACATGCGCGAACATCTGACAGCAAATGTGCATGCAGTTCATGGAACCTTCCGCCCTTCTGCGCGTTTGCCAAATGACAACACACACATTTGGAGGCTGACATGCCCATTGAAACACTTTTGATCTGGCTGGTGATTGGCGCGGTTGCCGGGTGGCTCGCCGGTGTCATCATGAAAGGCTACGGCTTCGGCCTGCTCGGAAACATCGTTGTCGGCATCCTTGGATCCGTGATAGGCGGCTGGCTGTTCGGCACCTTGTTTGTCGGCTCGCCCGGCGGGCTTCTGGGCGCAATTCTTGGCGCGACAATCGGCGCGGTCATCCTGTTGTTCTTGCTCAGGCTGGTGCGCAAGGCAGCCTGACGTCATACATCGCTCGCAAGACTGACGACATGCCTGAAATGCCCTTGCCACCGGCATGGGCATTTTGCATGACCAGGAACAAATCACGGAGCGGTGCGTTTCAAAAAAATGGATCTGATCTTCCGCAAACCGGACAATCAGACGCACTCAATCGCGACAAGACCTCACACAAACCGTTTGATCCGGAACGCACAGCAGACAGCTCGATCATCCCGCATTGAGATGGATTCCATCTCGATGCGCACAGATGACCGACCATCTTAGAGCATTGCTCTGGGACGCTGTCCGCCTGGTCTGGATGCGCAGAACCGATGGAGACCATGGTGCGGACGTTCTTGCTGTCCTTCTTGCTGACTGCGGTGATCGCCCTGCCGCTTGATCTGATCTGGCTGACAACCATGCGCTCATTTTACGAGCAACAGATGCCAGGAATGTTATTGCCACAGCCACGGCTGGTGCCGGCTGCACTGTTTTATGTCACGTTTGCGGCTGGTCTTGCCTTCTTTGCCGTCATGCCGAACCTCACGGGTGGCTCGCTCCTCACCGCAGCAGCTTATGGTGCTGCGCTGGGATTTGTCGCTTACGGTACATATGACGCAACGAATTACGCAACGATGAAAGGCTTTCCGCTGTCCATCACCGTGATCGACTGGAGCTGGGGCACGATCCTGTCCGGAACCACAGCATCACTGGCATGGCTGGCCATGTCGTGGCTGGGACAGACGAGCCGGTAGACATGTCCTGGTTTGCCGGGTGAGTTTGCCCGAAATGCTGGTCTTGTCTGGCAGTCGTGACAAATGATCCGTCCGCATCGACGCTGATGATGGTCCGAACTTGCACCAACTGTTTGCATGGGAGCTAAAATCAGCCATATGCAGATCATGCCTGCCATGCGATTTCCCCTCGACAAACTCCTGATCGCGGTCCTGCCTGTGGTCGCCTGTTCCTATATCGGAAACATGGTGACCCAACCGAACATACCGGTCTGGTATGCCTCGCTGATCAAGCCAGCCTTCAACCCGCCCAACTGGCTGTTCCCGGTTGCATGGACTCTTCTCTTCGCGTTGATGGCCTATGCCGTTTTCAGGGTGCTGAAATGGCCGCCCGGCACTCCGGGCCGCACACCTGCGCTCGTCGCATTCTTCGTTCAGCTTGCCATGAACTGTTCCTGGTCCATCGCTTTCTTCGGGGCACAGTCGCCGCTGCTCGGGCTTGTCGTCATCGTGCCATTCCTGGCGATGATCTTCCTCACCATCAGGCTGTTCGCCAAGGTCGATCCGTTTGCCTCCTGGATGCTGTGGCCCTATGCGGCCTGGGTGTCTTTCGCGACCCTTCTGAATGTCTCGATCTACGCCCTGAACCGCTGAACCTCAGCCGGCTTGCGTTTGAGCCAGCACATGGGCCACCTTCGTGCGCAGTTCAGCCAGCCCGAACGGCTTGGTCATGACGTCGATGACGATGTTGTCCAGACTCTTGGCCCTCTCTCGCTGCTCAGCATAGCCCGTCATCAGCATGATCACGAGATGCGGAAAATCCCGCTTGGCAGCCAGCGCCATGGCGATGCCGTCCATCAGCGGCATGCGGATGTCACTCAGCACCAGGTCGAACGCACCGGCATGGGCCGTGATGGCATCCATGGCTTCCCCGCCATCGCCGGCCATGGTGACGTGATGACCATCAAGCGCGAGACCACGGGCGATCAGTGCGCGCACCGCTTCCTCGTCATCGACAACCAGAATGCGCGCCATGGCCGTCTCCTTTAAGGGCATGTTCAAAGCGATGCGGTGTTCCGGAACGGTATCCGCTTTTGCACCTGACCCTAGACTCCGTCGAAACCCGGCTGCCCGTCCGTCTCGATCACGCCAACATAGGGCAGTTGCCGGTAGGAATGCGAGACATCCATGCCATATCCGACAACAAAGTAGTCCGGGCAGGTGAACCCGACAAAGTCCGCCTTGATCGAGACCGCACGTTTGCCGGGCTTCTCCAGCAACACGGCGCTCATGACCTGCCGGGCACCCCGCGCGGCGAGAAGATCCTTGGCAAAAGCCAGTGTGCGTCCTGATTCCAGGATGTCATCGACCAGAAGCACGTCGCGCCCGCTTACCTCGCTCTGGACATCGCGGAGGATTTCGACCTGGCCGGACGAGACCGTCGCTTCGCGATAGGATGACAGATGGACGAACTCCACCTGCGGGGCGATCCCGGCCCGGTGCATGGCGCGGATCAGATCTGCAGCGAACATGAAGCTGCCCTTCAGGATCGCCACAACCAGCAAGTCCTTCGGATGGGTCAGCGCAATGGCTGCCGCCATTTCGCCGTTGCGCCTTGCGATGGCCTCTTCGCCGTAAAGCACGCGGATGCGGTGGGGACCAGTCATGTTCAACTCCAGAATGATGGCAAGATTGATGGACAATGCCGATAATCGCCAGCTGTCTCAGCGCTGCGCGAGTGTTTGTCCCGGCTTCTCGGAAAAACTGACCTCGACGTCGCGACCGGATTCCGGCGGTGTCGCAAGACGTGCGCGAAATTGCAATGCCTCGCCTGCTTTCAGGTTGCTGCGCGGCGGCTCCGTGGTCCAGGTGTAGACGGCACGACCGTCCTGCCCGCGGATTGTGATGTCGATCAGCGGAACCGGAACCGTCTGCGCCCGCACATTCTTCACTGCGCCATCCACGACAAGGAAGCGCGCGCTTCCTTCGCTGATCACCACGGAACGGACATCGGAAAACGCCAGCCCCTGCAGATTGACCGGCAGTCCGATCATCGCGAACAGTACCGCACTCGAAGGCACGACCCGCACCGTGGTGTCGCGCTGGAGGATGAGGGCCGCGACCAGCATGGCTCCTGCAAGACCTGCCCCTGCCGGACCCTTGGTTGATCGCAAGATGCGAGCCACAAGACCCGCCCCGGACACACCTTGCCGACGTCCCGCACCGGCACTGGTCTTGCCACGCGGTGCCGCGCCCGGCTTCGGGCTGAGTTGCGGACCTGTCTGGTGATGCAAGGAGGATGTTGCCATGGTTTGCACGGCACTCTCCGGCATGCGTTTCGATGGCCAGGCCGGAAGGAATCTGCGCCATCCCAAGGCAGGTGTCATGGCGTCTGGAGGCAGGGTGAGCGCCTCTGCTTCCTTTTCGGCGGCCGCCATCTCTTGTGCGAAAAGAGCATCCATCTCACCCTGGTCGAGATCTTGCGGAACATCGCGCTTCTGGCTGGGCTGGGCCATGGCGGCACTGTCCTGGCTTTCCGCATCAAGCCAGCCTTTTGCCAGTTCCTCGTCACCCGGGGGCATCACCGTTCGGGATGCGGACTCCTGTGACACCTGTTCGTGTTCCCCATCTGGCTGAGGAACGGACAGGGTTGCCGGACTGGCGAAAAAATCCGTGCGGCAACTGGCGCAGCGAACAGTCTTGCCATTCGGGCCGATCTTCTCGTCATCAATGCTGTATCTGCTTGCGCAGGTCGGGCAGACAATGAGCATGGCGAATCAGTCGAACCGCGGCGCGGCTCCCTTTGGTTGCGATGCACACTTGGTGGCCGGTATGGTTAACAACGGATGAAGATCGGGGTTTTGCGATTGCAGCATGCGACCCCATGGAGTGCGGTGAATGGTCAGGTTTGAAGGCGTCGGCCTTCGCTATGGCATGGGCCCCGAGGTGCTGAGGGACATCACCTTCAGTGTCGAGCCGCGCTCGTTCCAGTACCTGACCGGACCATCGGGGGCCGGCAAGACAACCTTGCTGAAACTGATGCTGCTGTCTCTCAAGCCGACACGCGGACTGATCAACCTGTTCGGACACGACGTGACCCGGCGCCAGAACGATGCGCTCAGTGCATCGCGCAGACGAATGGGTGTGGTTTTCCAGGATTTCAGGCTGCTGGACCATCTCACCGTCTATGAAAACGTGTCGCTCCCGATGCGCGTCAAGGGGCGGGAGGAGGCGAGCTACCGCAGCGAGGTTGTCGAATTGTTGCGCTGGGTAGGGCTGGGCGAGCGCATGCACTCCATCCCACCGGTGCTGTCTGGCGGCGAAAAGCAGCGCGCTGCCATTGCCCGCGCCCTGATCATCAAGCCTGAACTCCTGCTGGCAGACGAGCCCACCGGCAATGTCGACCCAACGCTCGCCAAGCGGCTGCTGAGGCTGTTCATGGAGTTGCAGCAACTGGGCACAGCGGTCGTGATCGCGACGCACGATCTCAACCTGATGGACCAGCATGATGCCCGCCGCCTCGTGCTGGCCGACGGCAGCCTGCATGTGGACGGTTGAAGCCATGATCCCACACGTCAAGGCGCTGGCAACCCGTGCCGCGACCCGCCTCGCCGCCGGTGCGCATGCCATCACCAGCCATCTTGTCGCCCACGCACATGGCCCGCAGAAACACCTCAGGTCATGGGCAAGCCGCATCAGGATGTCCCCTGCGATTCCGGAAATGCCGGGCCTGCCCTCCGGTCTCAAGCGTGCGCAACCCCTGATCCCGGTCGATTCAGCCGCAAGCCGTGCGCTGGTGGCCGTGATCGCCATCCTCACCTTTCTGGCGGCACTGGCAGGCGGTACGGCGCATATCGTGGCCCGCGCATCGGCCGACTGGCGCACCGCCGTTTCCAACGAGATGACAATCCAGGTCAGGCCGGATCTTCGGCGCAACATGGAAGATGACCTGAAGCGCGTGGCGGAGCTGCTCCGGCCCTCGCCCGGCGTGGAGAACATCCGGGTCGTGCCGCGCGCTGAATCAGACAGATTGCTCGAACCTTGGCTGGGAACAGGGCTGCAACTGGCCGAATTACCGATCCCAAGGCTGGTGGTGATCACCATCTCGCGAAATTCGCGCCCTGACATCGAAGCGCTCAGGCAATCCTTGCGGCGTGAACTGCCGACAGCCAGCCTTGATGATCACAGGTTGTGGACAGGGCGATTGTCCACCATGGCCAACACGCTCATCCTCGCAGCCATTGTCGTGGTGCTGCTTGTCACGCTTGCTGCGGGGCTTGCGGTCGCCTTTGCCACGCGGGGTGCCATGGCGGGAAGCCAGGACTCGGTCGAAGTGCTGCATCTGGTCGGTGCAGACGACAGTTTCATCGCGCGCGAATTTCAGGGCCGCTTCCTCAAGCTGGGCCTTGAAGGCGGAGCAGTCGGCGGATTGGCGGCGCTGGTGGTGACAGCGGTGCTCGGCTGGGTCAGCCTGAGCTGGAGCACGGGGCCGGGATCAGACCAGCTCAAGGCCCTTTTCGGGTCGTTCGAGATTGGCTGGATCGGATACCTGATCGTGATCGGGATTGCGGCCATGGTGGCCCTGATTGCGGGCCTCGTGTCGAGGATCACGGTTCGTCAACATTTGCGTGACATGGCATGATGCCATCACGAACATCCGGGGCATCTGCGTTCTGGCGACACCTATGTCGCCTGATCGTCGGACAGCCCCCCGTTCAGAAACCATTGCTGCTGGCGTTCCGTTTTGGAGAGTGTCCTTTTCGCGCCTGATTTCACGGCTATCTTGCTTGTATGTCGGTGATCCCCACGGATGACATGTCTGCACATTCGCCCTCCCCCGCCATGAAGACCGGGCGGAATGTCTTGCCACGGCGGCACGCAAACTGGGTGCTGCGTGTGCTCGTCGCCATGGGCCTGCTCGTTACAGCTGGCATGCTGCTGAGTTTTGCGAGTTTTGTCCGCTCCATCGCCAGGTTCGAACCACACCGTGTTGACCCGGCTGCCGGCATTGTCGTGCTGACGGGCGGCTCGCAACGGCTGAACGACGCGCTTGGACTTCTGGCCTCAGGGCATGGTCGGCGATTGCTGATCAGCGGCGTGCATCAGAAAACCAGCCGCGACGAGATCGCGCGCATCACCGGCTATCATGGCGACAAGCTGGAATGCTGTGCCGATCTGGGGAAAAGCGCGCGCAACACCATCGGCAATGCCATCGAAGCGCGGCGCTGGGCGCGTGAAAACGGCTTCAGGTCACTGATCGTGGTCACATCGAATTATCACATGCCGCGCACCCTTGGCGAGTTTGCCCATGTCATGGGCGACATCGAGGTGGTCGGCTATCCGGTTGTCAGCGACAGCGTTGACATGACGCGCCTGTGGGCGGACCCCGGAGCCTTGCGGCTGATTGCTTCCGAATACACCAAATACATCATATCGCGCGCACGGCGCAGCATCGAGGGCGATCCCGAACATTCACGCCTGCCAACACTCGTCGGTCGTCAGAAGCCTGTCGGCCCCCAGGTGATCGAACGGGCTGAATCGCAAGAGGCGCGCTGAATCGGCCCACCGGACCGGCAGATTTCCGACTGATCGCGGAAAGATGGCCGATCCCAATAAGACAGTGTGATGTTCTGATCGGGCTTGACGGATACTGGTTCGGTCGTGTCTGACCGTCACATGGTCCAGATCAGATCCGTGCTTTTCAATATCGCGTTCTACGTGAACATGTTCGTGTGGATGATTGCGATCTTGCCGACCCTTCTGCTTCCGCGCATGGTGTTCATGCGCTCGGCGCGGACATGGGCTTATTCTTGCCTCTGGCTGCAGAAGGTGATCTGCGGAACGCGCTACGAGTTCCGGGGTCTTGACCGTCTGCCACCCGGCGGTTTTCTGGTTGCCTGCAAGCATCAGTCGATGTGGGAGACATTCGCGCTGTTCTGCGTGTTCGATGACCCTGCCTTTGTGATGAAGCACGAATTGCGATGGGTTCCGTTCTACGGCTGGTACACCTGGAAATCCCAGGCCGTTCCCGTGAAGCGGGGGGGCGGCGCTGCAGCCTTGAGGCAGATGAACGCACTGGCAGCAACCCAGGCCAAGGCCGGACGGCAGATCGTGATCTTTCCGGAAGGAACGCGGACATCGGCCGGTGCAAAACCATCCTACAAGTACGGCATCGCGCACATGTATGAGCAGATGGGCATGGCCTGTGTGCCTGTGGCCCTGAACTCGGGCGTGTTCTGGCCCCGTCGCAGGTTCCTGCGCTATCCTGGCACCATCGTCGTCGAAATTCTGGAAACAATACCGCCCGGCCTCGACCGCGAGGTCTTTTTCAACCTGATGCAGACCCGCATCGAAGAGGCGTCTGACAAGTTGCTTGTCGAGCCCAGGAGCTGACCCAACCCACCTGAGACCAAGGATCAGAGAATCGGATTGCGCAGATGTTGGAGTGTCAATTCTATATGACATTTCAAAGTATCTACGTAGTGTTACACTTCTTGTGAGGTGAAAGCCCGGCGTGTATTTCTCAACTGTGGGGTGCTGGCCAGATGCCGGACCTCTCAGGGGAATGTCGACAATGAGCAGCTATACCCATGGCGATGCCGGGGATGGGCGCATATCCCGCTCGCGGGTGACGCTGCAGATGATCGCAAGGCAGTTGGCCGTATCCACCGCGACCGTATCCCTAGCCCTGCGTGACAGCCCTCTCGTTGCTGACCAGACCATGCGGAAAGTCAAGAAAACCGCCCGCGATCTTGGTTACACCTACAATCGCAGCGCCGCCGCACTGCGCATGGCGCGCACCAACATCATCGCCATCGCACTGCACAACATTCTCAATCCCTACTTTGCCGAAATCCTTGCGGCTGTCGAACAGAAGGCCATCGAAGCGGGCAAGACCATCATGTTCGGCAGTTGCGCGGGAGACAGCGAGCGGCAGGAACGCGTACTGACGACCTTGCGCGAGTATCGTCCAGACGGGATGTTGTTCTGCCCGACGGGGGGCACGAGGAGCGAGGATCTGGATCACCTGATCGCATCGGGCATCCCGGTCGTCCAGATTGTCCGCGAAATCGAGGACACGGGCTTTGATTTTGTCGGCGTAGATGACGAGAAGGCCGCCACGCTGGCTGTCGATCACCTTGTTTCGCTGGGCCACACACGCATCGCCATGCTGGGCGGCTCGCTGAATGTCTCGACAGGCCGATCGCGCCATGCGGGATATTGCGCGGCGCTGTGCGCAGCCGGCATCACACCTGACGCATCCTTGCACATCCAGGGGCCCGAGACCCGTGAAGCGGGCATCAATGGCGCTCATTGGCTGCTGGAGCGGCGTGATCGCCCGACCGCCATCTACTGCTACAACGACCTGACGGCGCTGGGAGCCATGGTCGGCATGCGACAGCAGGGCATAGAGCCGGGTCGGGACGTCTCGATCATCGGATGTGACGACATTGCGGAAGCGGCGGCATCCTATCCGGGCCTCACGACCGTTCGCGGCAACCATGTCGAGATGGTCCACAAGGCGGTCGACCTGCTCAATGAGCGCATGAACAACCCCACCATGCCGCAAAAACGCCTGCGGGTTGAACCATCACTTGTTGTCAGGGGCACGACGGCACGCCTGAACGCTTGACGCTGTCATGCTTTGCCCGGATTGTACAAGGCCATTCACTGCTTTGTGCGATCAGACATGACAAAACCATATCTCCTCATCATCGGTCGGCCCATGGGCTATGTGGCGGAGCGTCTGGACGCTGCTTTCACCGTCAGGGAGCTTCCTGAAAGTGATCTGGCGAGCGTTTCCGGCGTGCGCGGCGTCGCCATGGCAGGCAATCACAAGCGCTTTGATGCCGCACTGATGGATCAGCTTCCCCATCTCGAAATCATCGCGAACTTTGGCGTCGGCTATGATTCGATCGATGCGAACGCTGCCGCCGCGCGCAAGATCATCGTCACCAACACGCCCGATGTGCTGACCGAGGAGGTGGCCGATCTGGCTCTGGGCCTGCTGCTTTGCACAGTCCGCGAGCTGCCACAGGCAGACCGGCATCTGAGAGCCGGCAAATGGCTCTCGGCCGGCTACCCGCTGACGACATCCCTGCGCACCCGCAAGGTGGGCATCGTGGGTCTGGGCCGCATCGGCAAGTCTGTTGCAAGGCGACTGGCGGCCTTCGATGTGCCCATCGCCTACCATGGGCGAACCCGTCAGGAAGATGTCGCCTACCGGTACTATCCCAGCCTTCTGAAGATGGCGGAGGATGTCGACACGCTGGTCAGCGTCGCGCCCGGAGGCGCGTCGACCCATCACATCATCAATGCCGACGTGTTGAAAGCGCTTGGTCCCGATGGCATCCTGATCAATGTCGGCCGCGGTTCGGTCGTTGACGAACAGGCTCTTGTCGAAGCCTTGCGGAACAAGGTCATCCGGTCCGCGGGCCTTGATGTTTTCGAAGACGAGCCGCGGGTTCCCGCAGAACTCATGGCCATGGATCATGTCGTTCTCCTGCCGCATGTCGGCTCTGGCACGCACCACACGCGCGAAGGCATGGGCCAGTTGCAGGTCGACAATCTGGTCAACTGGTTTGCCGGAAAAGGCCCTGTCAGTCCCGTGGCGGAAACACCATGGCCGCACGCGTGATCACCCGTCTTGCGGCACAAGCTGCACTGGTGCTGGCAGCCCTCACCGCAGGTTCCCCCAGCGCGTTGGCCCAGGCCCCGGCGCGCGCCAACGCCCCTTCCGCCGCTGTGACACAGCTTCAGGGTGCATGGGAATTGTCCTCGCAGGGCGGTGCCAGGAAGTGCAGGCTGACACTCCGGACAACGGAAACCAAAGGCGGGCGCGCCGTGGGATTCCCCGGACCGTGCCGCCGCGCCTTGCCGGTGCTGAACAGGATCAGCGCTTGGACGGTGTCGGATGACGGCTTTGTCCGGCTGATGGATGCAAACGGCATCGCTGTCATCACGTTTGCGGATGATGCTGCGGCGCAAAAGCTGACAGGCAGCGCTGACGGAGCAGTCTACGAGTTCGACTCACTCGGCCGCCCCAGGCGCTATGTGGCGCGGCCGGCAGGGCCGGCTGCACCTCGTGTGGCCTATGATCCTGCCAAGGCACCGGCAAAGGAGACGATACCGGGAACCTACGGCTTGATCCGCTATGGCGGCCAGGAAGCCTGCCGCATGTCGCTCGGCACCCAGCCTGGTTCGGCAGATGGCCGCTTCCTGGCAAGTTTTCCGACCCGCTGCCGTGACAAGGGGCTTCAGGTGTTCGACGCTGTTGCCTGGCGTTACTCCGGCGGAAAGATCCACCTCATCGCCCGCCGCGGCCACGAAATGACGCTGGTACCGACAGGCGAGGGCACATGGCAGAAAGACCCGCCGGGCGGGGCCGAACTGACCATCCGCAAGGTCAGCAACTAGGGTCAGGACCTGTTAATTCCCGGCTTTCTGCGCTGTGGGTTTTTGGTCATGGGCAGGCGCAAGGCCGCAGGAAACCATCCGGTTTTCAAGGGTTTGCAACGCACCCACGGGTAAAAAGCCACGCGCCCGGAGGGTTTGCCGAAAAGGACTCGCCTGCACGCAAACAAGCACAAGCCAAGGCTTGTTGCCTTGGCGAGCATTGTTTGCGTGCAGGCGAGTCCTTTTCGGCAAACCCTCCGGGCGCGTGGGTTTTTTACCCTGGGGGCGGTGGAAAACCATGAAAAACGGGTTGTTTAAGGCCGACGTTCGCCAGCCCCCCGG
>JANMHN010000351.1:0-1754 GCA_031375185.1 Allobosea sp.
TCGCGCATGCGCCTGCAAGCCCTCAGCGTCTCCCAGCGCAGCTGCGGCTGGTGCCAAAGCGCGCAACGCCTCGGCGCTGCATTTCAGCATCGTGGTGCGTTTCATGAAATCCAGCACGCCCAGCCCCGACGAGAACCGCGACGAGCGCGCCGTCGGCAGCACATGGTTCGGCCCGCCGACATAGTCACCCACGGCTTCGGGCGTGTGATGGCCCAGGAACATCGCGCCCGCATTGTGGATCGCGGCGGCCAGAGGTTCAGGGTCCATGGTGCAGATTTCGAGATGCTCGGGCGCAAGCCTGTCGATCAGCGGCACGGAGGCCATCAGATCGTCGACCAGCATGATCGCGCCGAACTCGGCCCAGCTTGCTGCTGCAATGTCGCGGCGCGGCAAGCTGGCGAGCTGTGCCTGAATCGCCGTCTCAACGTCACGTGCCAAGCTGCTCGAATCGGTCAGCAAAATCGATTGCGCCGCCGTGTCATGCTCGGCCTGCGCAAGGAGGTCCGCAGCGACCCAGTCCGGGTTGGCCGTCGAGTCAGCAACCACCAGTACCTCTGATGGCCCGGCGATCATGTCGATGCCGACCGTGCCGAAGACGCGCCGTTTGGCTGCTGCAACCCAGGCATTGCCCGGCCCCACGATCTTGGCCACCGGCTTGATCGTCTCTGTCCCGAACGCCAGCGCCGCCACCGCCTGCGCCCCTCCGATGCGGTAAACCTCGTCAACGCCCGCCAGATGGGCGGCGGCCAGCACAAGCGGATTCGTCACCCCGCGCGGTGTAGGCGCCACCATCACGATGCGCGGCACACCGGCCACACGCGCTGGCACGGCGTTCATCAGCACCGAGGACGGATAGCTCGCGGTGCCGCCTGGCACATACAGGCCGACGGCTTCAATGGCCGTCCAGCGCCAACCCATCTCGACCCCGAGCGCATCGGTGAAGCGCTGGTCCTCGGGCTTCTGGCGCTGATGGAAGGCTTCGATCCTGTCCCTTGCGAATCTGAGCGCATCCAGCGCCGCCGGATCACACGCGGCAACCGCCGCCGCGATCTCGTCATCCGCGACCCGCAAGGTCTCAGGCGTCAGCGCCAGATGGTCGAAGCGATGCGTGAAGTCGATCAGCGCCGCGTCTCCCCGCGCCCGCACATCGGCGATGATGGCGGCGACGACCGTGTCCACCTCCTCCGAGACCTCGCGCTTCATGGTCAGCAGCGCGGCGAAATCGGCCTCGAACGTGGCATCGCGGGAGTTGAGACGGATCGTCATGGAGGCTTTCAGGTCGAGTGGGCGGGCTGATGAGCCGTTTCCCACATTCCGCCTAAGTCTTTCAACTGGGCTTCGATACATTCGGCCTGCAATTTCAGCGCAGCCCCGCCAGAAAACGTCAACGTGACCTCGCCGGACGGTGCATCGGCTTCACTCCATGTCACGGCCAGCAGGTTGAGCACGGCGTCCTTGGCCTTCGGGTCGATGTTCAGTGCTTGCAGCGCTGTCACGCGCTCGAAGTGCATCGCGGTCAGCCGGCGGCGGTTGTGCCCCTCGGCAGCGCCCTCCCAGTCGAAGCGCCGCAGCATCATGGCAAAGCGCTTCTCGGCTGGCAGCCAGGCAAAATCACCCACCTTCACCACAGCGTCCTGCACATGGGCCGACAGGATCGTCAGGTCATCGGCATCAAGCGCGATGAGGCGCAAGGGGACTGGCTCGTTCATGATCGGGATGTGGGCGGCTGAGCGGCATGAGTCAATGGGTTGCGC